>JBBKWI010000120.1:0-10759 GCA_037968875.1 Candidatus Sericytochromatia bacterium
GCCAAAGCCCGTGTCCAACTCTACTCTCGAAAGCACAAGCTCAGAGTTAGATCTCTCTCTTTTATTTAACTCCCCGGCAAACGCTCAATCCGCGCCAAAAAAGCAGTCAGCCGCCGCAAGTGATTTATTTAATTTCCCGACAACACCGGCAGCTCCCGCTCCCCCTGCACAAATCGTCCGCCCCACTCCGCCACCAATGCAACCAGCGCCTCCCCAGCCAATTCAAGCACCTCCGACAGCAGCAGCCGCTCAGGAAGATGGCTGGACCGTGCAAAGTGCCTGGGGAGCCCCCAAAAAACCGTTTGTGCCTCCCGCGCCAAAGCCTGCGTTTCGCAAACCCACGCCTCCGCCTACGCCACCCCCTGCCAGTCATCAGATTCACCAACAAGAACTGAATCAAATGATGGCCAAAGTCATGGGCCCTGATGCTCAGCCCACAAAAAAGCCCACCAAGCCGCTCGGTGAAATTCTGCTTGAAGAAAAAGAGCTTGAGGAATGGCAATTGACCCATGCTCTCTGTATGCAGAAGTCGGATATTTACTCCAAACAACAAATTGGGGCTATTTTAGTTAAAATGGGCTATGTCGCACAGGAAGAGATAGAGCGGGCCTTGAATACCCAAATAGAGCCCTAAGTTTTCCAAGCCAATGCTGATCAAGCCCTCGATAAAACCGTTACAATTAAAAACAAATGATCCCCGTGATTCGGGTCAAAAGTAAATGAGGGTTTTATGAACGAAAAAGATTTGGCCTCGCTGGCCATCGATACCGCCCTACAAATGGGTGCGACTTACGCAGATGCGCGCGTGATCCGTTTACAGCGCGAAGTCTTAGAAGTCCGCAATGGCAATGTCAACGGTATCAAACAGCATTTAGAAATGGGACTGGGCGTTCGCGTACTGGTCAACGGTGCCTGGGGCTTTGCAGCCAACCCCGATCTCAAAGCCAAAAAAGTTGAAATTGCCGTACAACGCGCTGTATCTCTGGCCAAAGACTCAGCTCATCTTTACCACAAACCCGTGGTGCTGGCCAAACGCAAACCGATTATCACCACCTGGAAGTCGCCCTGCGAACAAGACCCCTTTGGGGTTTCGCTAGAACAAAAGCTCGACCATTTGTTTGAGATCGATGCTTTATTAAGAGGCGTCAAAGGGATCGCTTTCTCCGAAGCCAGCATGGACTTCTGGAAAGAATGGCAAATTTTCGTCAACTCAGAAGGCTCTGTGATAGAGCAAGAAATCATTCAATCCGGCGCTGGCCTTACTGCCACCGCAGTTTCAGACAGTGATGTACAGACTCGGTCCTTTCCGTCTCCTTTTGGTGGCCAATTTAAATCTGCTGGATATGAATTGATTCCGAGCTTAAAGCTACAAGACAGTGCCCAAACCATGGCTGAAGAAGCCGTGCAATTGCTGAGTGCTAAAAATTGTCCCAATGGCGAGAAAACGATTATCCTGGGCGGCTCGCAATTGGCCTTGCAAGTCCATGAGTCTTGTGGTCACCCGGTGGAGTTTGACCGGGTACTCGGTCACGAAGCCGATTTTGCTGGCACCAGCTTTTTAACCCCCGATAAACTGGGCAATTTTCAATATGGTTCTGACATCGTCAATGTCGTCGCTGATGCCACCGTACCTGGCGCTCTGGGAACCTTTGGTTATGATGATGAAGGCACGCCAGCACAATGCTCAGATATTATTCGCAATGGCAAATTCGTGGGCTATCTGATGGGTCGTGAAACTGCTGAAAGTGCGGGTATGGAATCCAATGGTACGATGCGTGCTCAGGGTTGGAACCACACACCGATTGTACGCATGACCAATATCAACCTCTTGCCTGGTGATCATGAACTGGATGAAATGATAGGTACCACCGAAGACGGTATTTTGATCAAAGACAATCGCAGCTGGTCAATTGATGACAAGCGCCTTAATTTCCAGTTTGGTGCCGAAATTGGCTGGGAGATCAAAAAAGGTAAAATTGTGGGCATCGTCAAAAACCCCACTTATACAGGTACCACGCCCCAATTTTGGCGATCTTGTGACGCCATCGCCAATCAAAATCACTACGACGTCTGGGGAACCCCCAATTGCGGCAAAGGTCAACCGATGCAAGTGGCCCGTGTCGCGCATGGCGTCTCTTATGCGCGCTTTAATCAGGTCAATGTAGGAGTTGGATATGCTGAATAAACAAATGGCCCACGATATTTTAGAAGAGGCGATCCGCTATTCTCCAGCGGATGAAACCGAAGTCATTTTAAACGGTGGCAAAACCTTTTCAACCCGTTTCACCAATAATTATATTTCGCAAAACGGCGCCCAAAAAGAATACGACCTGACGGTTCGGGTCGCTTTTGGTCAACAAGTCGGCGTGGCCTCTTGCAATATTTTTGATGGCGACCATCTCAAGCAAGTGGTCGACAATGCCTGCCTGGCAGCCAAGCACAGCAAACCCGATCAGCAATGGACACCGGTACTGGCTCCTCAGGCGTATCAAGAACAGTCACAAGCCTATGCTCAGCAAACCATTGATTATACCCCCCAGGAAAAGGCCGCTCGTCTGGCGCCGATCTTGCAAAGCTCACTCGACCAGAACCTGACATCAGCAGGCATGCTCGTCAATGGTGACAATATGCTGGCTGTAATGAACTCCAAAGAACTCTTTGCTTACCAGGCCTGGACTCGGGCTTCATTTACTTATACAGCAATGGCAGATCAGCAAGGATCAGCCTGGACTGAGTTTCACAGCCACGATATGCGCGAACTCGAAATTGAAGCCCTGTCCAAAATCGCCATGGAGCGGGCCTTTTTGGCACAAAACCCAGGCGAAATTGAACCGGGTACTTACACGGTGGTACTGGCGCCAACAGCGGTGCTAGAACTGGTTGAATTTTTAAACTATCTGGGCTTTGGCGGCATGGCTTACGAAGAAAACCGCAGCTATTTGTCAGGCAAAATGGGGAAAACGATCTTTGACCCACGGGTCAATCTGGTCGACGATCCCTTTTGTTCGCAGGTGCTTGGCCCTGGCTTTGACTATGAAGGCCACCCCAAGCAAGCGATCTCTCTGATCGAAAACGGCACGATCAAGCAGGCAGCCTATGATCGCCGTACCGCCCAACAAGCAGGCAAAGCCTCAACAGGCCATGCCCTGATGCCACCGGCAACCTCCGGGCCCTTCCCGACCAATGTGGTCTTACAAGCAGGGGAAACGCCGATCGAAGAAATGATCGCTTCGACCGAGCGCGGCATCTATATCACCCGTTTGTGGTATTCCAATGTGGTCGACCCCAAGCAAGCGATTATTACCGGCATGACCCGTGACGGGACTTTCTTGATCGAAGACGGCAAATTGGGTCGCCCCTTACGCAATATGCGCTATAACCAGTCTTTGCTGCAGGCTTTTGCCAATCTCGAATCTCTGGGTGATCAAATCTATGGTTTCCAGGGCTACTTTGGCAAATTAGCCGTACCAGCCCTCAAAATCCGTGATTTCTGTTTCACGGGCATTTCCAAAGAATAAAACCGTGAGCCAGTCTGAACTTCGGGCTGGCTCTTTTCGATCGCGCTCCCATCACAGAAGACGTCAAAGAGGAACCCCCTATGCATCACAGCCAACACCTGATTTACGAAACCTACCTCGATAGCTTTGGCCACTTAAACCACGCCAAATATCTGGAATTATACGAACAGGCCCGCTGGAACTGGATGGCCGATGCAGGCCTGAGTTTGGCGGATATCGCCCGCAGTGGCGTGGGGCCGGTGATCTTAAATATCAATGTCAGCTACCGCCGCGAGCTCAAAGCCCGTGATCAAATCACGATCTTAACGAGTATCCAGGAAAGCCGAGGAAAAATCTTCACGATCGAACAGGCCATGTATCTCAGCAATGAGCTGAGCGAAGACGCGGCAGCAGACAAGCCCCATCCGGCCTCAGAAGCCAAGATCACTGCCGGCATGATGGATATGAAGCAACGCAAACTGATTGAGCCCCCGGCCATTTGGCGAGACGCTTTTGCGCTGACGGACTAAAGCTCAAAGCAAACTAGCTCACCTCAAAAAAGCACAGCTAATTCAGAATCTGACTTTAATCGTTCCATCTGATCAGGAAATGTTTCTGCAAAGACAGCTAATTCTTTATGGGCTTGATTTAACCATTTTTGTTGTTTGCTTTGCTCATAGGCATAACAGCAGTGACAGAGATAAGCATGCAGTGTAAAGGCATCAAAAGTGGTAAACAAAATCTGCGCAAACAATGTCTCCGCCAGAGCTGGCTTGCCCGCTCGTGTCGTGGCTAAAGTAGCAAAACACAAGACCTCTTTTTTGACTTGTTCTGAGAGATCAGCTCTCACAGAGATTATCTTTTTATAGACACTGACTACCTTTTTCCAGCTTTCTTGCTCAAGATGCGCCAGATTATACAAACAACGCGCATATTCATCTAAACAATAAACATGCTCAGGCTCTTTACCCAGAACGCGTTCGAAAAATTCAACGGCTTGCTGGTAAGACTCAAGAGCCTGCTCAGCCTTATTTTTCTGTGACAGCTGGCTCGCTTGCATAAAATGGCAAATGCCCATATTTAAGTAGAGATCGATAAAATCAACCTGACTGTTTGGATAGCTTTCTCGGGCCACCAAAGCCGCTTGCATGGCTATAATCGCCAAATGGGAGTGTTGACGTGCCAACTCCAGATGGGCCACCAGCATTTGAATTTGCACCGTATCCTGAAATTTTTTCAGACCCTCAGAGATCAGTTGTTCTGCAACCAGATAATTGCCCTGACGAACTTGCGATAAGACCTGCTGGGTAAAATCGCTAAATGAGGCCTCTGAGACCAGAGATTGTTGACTGGGTTCGAGATTGGGGTAACCTGCAGCCGTCATTAATTGGATCACCTGGTCTTCACTGTCAGCCAAAATTTGTGACAGTTTGAGAGCTGCTTTGTGTGAGGGCTGACGCTTGTTGGATTCAAGCAAAGAAATATAGGCATCAGAGAGTTCTGCGTTTTCACCTAACTGAGCCATCGACCAGCCTTTTTGGGTGCGCAGGTCTTTTAATAATTGAGAAAATGAACTATCCATGTTCCCCGGTTTCTTGCCAGGCTTTCAAACATGCTTCAAAAGCCGGAGTGTTAGTATAGGCCAGCAAAGGTTGGCCGGGAGACTGCTGCATTTCAGCCAGCACAAAGGCTGTCAGTGGAGCGACTTGCTCAGATATATAAGCCAAATCGGTCTGGTCCAATACACTTGCGTTTTGCGCTTGCAAACTCAGTAAAACAGCCGTGAAAGCTGTGCTTTCCAGATTAATACTCACCTGACTCAGGGGCTGCTCTGGGCTCACCACAGCGGCAAAAACCGCTTTTTTGTCTGAGTCAGCAAGCTGGCCCTCAGCAACAAGGTGCAGCCATTGCCCCGCAGGCACGCCATCCAGGCTAAAAGTCCCATCTTGATCGGTCAATAAGACAGCGAGTGTGCGTTGACTTTGCCAGTTACGAACTGACAAATTTAAGTGTTTGCCTGCAAAGGGTAAGTCTAGCGTGCCCTTCACCAGAGTCAGAGCCTGAGGCAAATCTCTACTGACCAGCGTGGCAGATCCTATCGTATCACCTTTAGAGAGAGGCAAAAGTTTTGAAATCGTATCGCCTTTTGAAACAGGCAATAAAGAATTCTTTTGTATAGTCAAGGGTTCAACAGTCTCTACCGGCGCCACAGCAGTCTGGGACTGGCAGCTGTTTAAAGAAGAAGCGATAAGGAAACAAAGACCAACTGTAAAAATCCGCAAAAAAGTATCCATTTTGAGTAAGTAACACCGACATCTATTCACTGCATTCTAACAGAATTCAGTCTCTATCGTTCAATCGTGGAATATGCGCGGGCCAATCCCCCGCCAGGGTCAGTATCCCGCTGGATCCCGGCTCTGTTTGATGGATCACGTTACCATTGGGCGCAATCAGAGCAGCGGGTCCCAACAAAGAAGATCGCACAACAGGCAAGCCGGTTTCAACCGCCAGCAAAACCGACACACCTAAAAACTGCGAAGCCGCTTCAGGGGTGCTGCCAACCGAATACTCAATTGCAGAAACTGAAAGCAAGGTCGCTCCGTCGCGAGCGGCAGCCAGGGCCAACGGGCGATCGAACTCCTCATAGCAAAGCAATGGAGCGACCCGCCTGCCTGCGATGTCTATTGTGGCGGGCAATACACCGGGCAGATACAATTTGCGATTGGGCAGACGCAAGCCCCAGATATCCCGCTCGCCCCCGGGGAACAATAAGCGTTTGGAGCGCGAAGCCAGTAGCGTCCCGTCGGGAGCCATCGCCAGCATCGAGTTTTGTTCCCCTGCTGCGGTCAGGGTTTCTTGACCAAAGAGATGATAGGTCTGGCCAGAGACCAGGGGTGGGCGATCTTTGAGACCCTGAATCAAGCCTTCTGAGACGCGCAGACGCCCCTTACGAATGACCTCGGGCCAAATCAGTAGGTCCAGCTCAGGACTCCAGCGCGGAAAATCGCCAAAGGTGCCCATATGCACCGCCCCTACCCCTTTCAGAGCTGAGATATTGTCGGGCAAAGCCGGCAGACTCACAAACAAAAGCAACGGACAGACCACAGCAAGCACGACTCGTGGCCAGTGGCGCTGATAGACACCCTGGGCCCAGACGGAGCAGGCTGCCAGACAAAGCAAAGTGGTCGGCACCCAGCCCAGAAGCCCCAGGGCTTTGAGCACAGGCCCCACTTGCCACTGAGAATACAAAAAAGCTGCCTGAACCAGCCCGGTGAAATGAAACAAGAGCACTTCGCCCCCCCACCACAGCAGCGGAAACCAAAACCAGACCGGAATTTTTTGTCTAAGGGGCGTCAATAAAAACAAGAGCAGAGGCAGCCGCTCGGGGACGACCATACTTAAATTAATCAAGAGCCAGGCGGCGCCTGTTTTGTACAGCGGCCAAACCCCTCCACCGAAACGATAGACCGCATCAAAATACCAGGGATGACCGATCCAATGCCCAGCAAAACCCCCGGCAAGGATCCCCAGACTGAGCCAGCCACGATGTTCCGTCAGCAGTAGCCCCCAGACCATCAAGCACATGCCGATCCAGGCCAGTAGCCACCAGCTGGGATCTAAATGAGAAAGCCCAAAGATACTGCCACTGATCACCAATAGCAAGGCCGCTAAAGCATCTAAAGGAAGTTTTTCTTTCACTTAAAACGTTCAGGGGGGAGCGGCACCAGGACTTCGCCACCGGCATCAAACTCCGTCGGGAAGTCGACGCGGACCAGGGCCGGGGCCACTCGCCGCAGACGCTTGCTCAGCTCTTTGACTGACATCTTATCCACACGCTGGTCAACCTGCTGTAGTTCAGCCTGATTCAGTTTCCAGCGCAAGAGCGGATATTTTGGCTCTGTCTGAACGGCCTGCAATTTCTGCTTGAGTGTGCCCGTGAAAAAAGCCGGCTCGTAGGTGAAACCGGGCTGATAAATCGGAAAGGGCGGCGCCACGATATACGCTTCGCTTTTGTTAGCAATCAAAGCGCCCAGAATATCTGTGGTGGCACCATAGCAGCTATTCATCACAATCAATTCTGGCGAAAAAGCGGCAATCGCTTGGGCGACATAGGCATAATCGTGACCCGCATATTCCGGGGCCTGACCGTGACCGGCCAGAATCACGGTTTTGGCAGATTTGGGAGAGACCTGCTGATAATCTTCCAGATCAATATAGCGGCAGCAGTCAGCGGGCAAATCAGGGATAATCGGATCTTCACGGGTATAAAGCACGACAATCTCTTTGGGGGGCTCAGCTGGCTGTGAGCAAGCCACAAATAGCAAGCACCCCAGCACCCCAAAATAGCGCAGGGCATACCCTTTGTTCTTATTGCTCACAGCCATGGGTTTATTTACCGGTTTTGTTCATGTCTTTTTTGAGTTTGATCACCGCTTTTAAGAGCGGCTTGGGATCGCCAATGCTTACGGCGACTCCAGTATTGGCACAAACTATGGGCGTTAACGTTTCCACCAGGTATTGAACCGGCAATTTATCTTCTTGCTTCAGAGTCTGATAGACCAGCATCAGACCATGCAGAGAGGCATCGGCAATAATCGGCGATTTCATGACCAATTCTGCTGCTGCTTGCGTGTTTGCAGCCGTTTCACCGTTGATCAGCCAGCTGCCGTCAGGGAGGGTTTCGATATCAATACCGGCTCCCCCATCTTTGACACTAAAGCGAAACAAATCCTGGTCGGCACTGTATACACGGATATTTCCAGTAGTTTCATCTTTGACAGTAACCTGGTCGTTTTTACTGCTCATAATCGGGAAGTTTTCTTGCTCTAAGACCACTTTGTGTTCGCCTAAACCCGCAATACTTAAATTGGCTTCACCGCGTTCATTGGTCGCACCATTGCCTGTGGTGTCGGTGCCAAACTCAAAGCTATAGCCGCTGATACTGGTGCCCTCTTCGCTATCACTAAAGGGTTCGATTTTTCCACTGGTACGCTGAGCTTTCAGATTATCCTGAGCTCTGCCTGCGGGCTTGTTTTTAGCTTGAATCGTCTGAAATTTCAGTTCTTTATTAGCAGACGGCGGCTTTTTGCCTTTGTCGAGATCACCGAGATCGTCAAAATTGCTGCTGGCGGCGATACTTGTGCCATTGGCAGGTGTAGAGGGCGCTGAAGATCCCTGGCTACAGGCTACGAGAGCAACGGTAGCGAGCAAGAGGCTGGTCAACAGAGGAGCTGCGTATTTTTGTGAGCGACTTAGATTTTTCATTATCAAATACTTCTTTCAAGTTTTAAACGTTTTACTAACTGACTTGTTTTCAATCATCTTCTAAGTAGTAAGACCTAAAAGAAGGCGGCCTTTACAGCCTTTGGTTTACTTACCCGTTTTGTTCGTGTCTTTTTTGAGCTTGATAATTTCTTTCATCAGCGGTTTGGGGTCTCCAAAACTGATGGCTGTGCCAAAGGTCCACGACGCCGGAATTAAGCTCTCGACGAGATAGTTTACGGGTAATTTATCGGCTTGTTTCATGACCTGATAAACCAGCATCAAGCCATGCAGGGAGGCATCCCCAATCACCGGGGATTTCATCGCCAATTGCGCGGCGGCTTGGGGGGTGGCTGCCGCTTCGCCATTAATCAGCCAGCTACCATCAGGCAGAGTTTCGAGATCGATACTTGAGCCACCGTCTTTGACACTGAAGCGAAACAGATCCTGATCCGCGCTGTAAACACGGGTGTTACCACTGGTTTGATCTTTAACCGTGAGCTGATCGCTTTGGTTGCTCATAATAGGGAAATTGTCTTGCTCCAGCAGCACTTTGTGCTCGCCTAATCCCGCAATCATCAAATTGCCTTCGGCCCGCTCGTTGGTCGCGCCATCGCCGGTGGTGTCTGTACCATACTCAAAGGTATAACCGCTAACGCTGGTGGCTTCTTCGCTATCGCTATAGGTATCAATGTTGCCACTAACCCGTTTGTTGAGTTTATTATCAGGCGTTCTTTGCGCCGGACGATTTTTAGCTTGAACCGCCTCAAACTTAAGTTCTTTTTTTTCAGAAGGCGGCTTTTTGCCTTTGTCGAGATCACCGAGATCGTCAAAATTGCTGCTGGCGGCGATACTTGTGCCATTGGCAGGTGTAGAGGGCGCTGAAGATCCCTGGCTACAGGCAACGAGGGCAACAGTTGCGAGCAAGAGACTGGTCAACAGAGGAGCTGCGTATTTTTTTGAGCGGCTTAGATTTTTCATTATCAAATACTTCTTTCAAGTTTTAAACGTTTTACTAACTGACTTGTTTTCAATCATCTTCTGAGTAGCAAGACCCAAAAGAGGCTGGCCTTACACTGGTTTATTTACCCGTTTTACCCAGCTCTTTTTTAAGCTTGATAATTTCTTTCATCAGCGGCTTGGGATCCCCAAAACTGATCGCTCCAAAGGCACACGATGCCGGAATTAAGGTCTCGACGAGATAGTTTACGGGTAGTTTATCGGCTTGTTTCAGGACCTGGTAAATCAGCATCAAGCCATGCAGGGAAGCATCAGCAATCACAGGGGATTTCATCGCCAATTGGGCGGCTGCTTGAGGGGTGGCTGCGGCTTCGCCATTAATCAGCCAGCTGCCATCAGGCAGGGTTTCTAAATCGATACTTGAGCCACCGTCTTTGACACTGAAGCGAAACAGATCCTGATCTGCACTGTAAACACGGGTATTGCCACTGGTTTGATCTTTGACCGTGAGCTGGTCGCTTTGGTTGCTCATCACAGGGAAATTGTCTTGCTCCAGCAGCACTTTGTGCTCGCCTAATCCAGCAATCGTCAAATTGCTTTCGGCCCGCTCGTTGGTCGCACCATCGCCGGTGGTATCGGTGCCATACTCAAAGGTATAGCCGCTAACACTGGTGGCTTCTTCGCTATCGCTAAAGGTGTCAATTTTGCCACTGGACCGTTTGTTGAGTTTATTGTCAGGTGTTCTTTGTGCTGGGCGATTTTTAGCTTGAACAACCTCAAACTTAGCTTCTTGTTTCGCAGAGAGCGGCTTTTTGCCTTTGTCGAGATCGCCGAGGTCGTCAAAATTGCTGCTGGCGGCGATAGTGTTGCTATTAGCAGGTGTAGAAGGCGCTGAAGATCCCTGGCTACAGGCAACGAGGGCAACAGTTGCGAGCAAGAGGCTGGTCAACAGAGGAGCTGCGTATTTTTTTGAGCGGCTTAGATTTTTCATTATCAAATACTTCTTTCAAGTTTTAAACGTTTTACTAACTGACTTGTTT
>JBBKWI010000121.1:0-14536 GCA_037968875.1 Candidatus Sericytochromatia bacterium
CCGTGAGGTGTCGAACGTAAATGTGGTGTATGTCTGGAGCGTATTTTTCGTAAGCGAAAAAGAAGGTAATGCCTTCACTTTCGACGACTTCGTATTGTCTTTTTGCCATGTCTACCTCACTTCTATCATAGTTCAATTGTGGCAAATGTCAATACATTAATGCACTGTCCAAAACGAAATACCCCTTGAGAAGGCGGTGCGATCGACTCACGCTTAGCTCATCGGGTTCAAGTTCAATAAGCTCTCTTATTTCCGATAATTTTGGGCTTATATATGGGTTTCAAAAAACTCCGTGGCGCGCCCATGGGTCTTGGGGTGCCGTGGTCGTGACACGGAGTCCGGGCGCGTAGCGACCCAGGAAAAAAGGGGGCTTAGAATGGCGTCACCTGGCACTTTAACCCATGAAGCTCATTTCAATTTTTTGTAGATGTCTCCGCGACTATCCAACCACTCAATAAACACATCCGTTTCTGACATGCGAAACAAAACACGAAAGGTGCCTACACGTAAGCGATACATTGGCGGGAGGTCTTTATCTCCTTTGATTTTGGTAATGTCTCCTTGAGGAATTTCAAGAATCGCTTTTCGAATACGTTCCTGGGTATTGCGTGGGTATTTTTTAAATTGTTTGCTGAAATGTTTAGAGTAATGAAATTGCATAAGACTCAGGCAAAACCATGCTCTGAATCAAATTCTTCTTGAGACAAATAGGCGTTTTCGGCAAGTATCTTCTTAAGCAACGCTTTATCGTTTTTCTCTAGTACCAGAGCCAATTTTTCTGTCTGAGGTTTTTTGGTCTTGAGGTATTTTCCCATGCCATCTCGGACAACGGCTGAAAAGGACTTCTCTTCAAGAAAGCCTACTGACTTGATTTGGGCATATTCTTCTTCTGTGAATTGAACGTGAATGCGCTTCATGGCCATCGTTTAAGTTCGCTCCTTTTAAAAGTGGGGCCATGGCCCCATATCTAATATAGACAAATAGTCTTCTGTTTGCAATTCGTTCTGTTATTTTATGCATACGAAAGCAAACACAAAAATACACGCTGAGATTTTGTACGGATCAATTTCTGGGCAAGGGTTGAAGTTGATTAGACCTTGCCAAAGTCAAAAATCTAATAAGCCCCTAAGCGTTGATCTCAAAGGGTCACAGCTAAAATACAGCTATAGCTTGAGCGTGAGCAGAGCGGCGGCCCACGGGTATCAGTTAAATTTGGCGGCCATGCCAGGATAAGGGCATGAAGATTAACGATCTGGCTGAGTTGGTTGAGGTGTCAGCAAATACGCTGCGTTAACTGGAAAAAGCTGGATCTGGACGTGCCTTGTGATGAGCTGGGATCGCACACGTTTAATGCGGAATGGGTGGCGTTTTTTAAACAGGTCAGAACTGCGAATCTTCACTCATCAACCAAACTCTCTCAAACCAAAGGGGAGTGACTCAAGCTCTTGGACTAAGCTTTAGTCTTTGTGAAACGTCTTAAAGTGAAAGCTGGATTCATAATACTGCTCGCCAAAGCCCAGCCGTAGCCGATAAGTGCCGACGCCATCTTCAGGGCGTGTCGGCAAGGTCAGATCAAAATGCGTCTGATCTCGCCAGCTAGGCTTTAGCGGCTTTTTACCAACAAAATAGGCGCCATTGCTAATCGGTATGCGTGCTGCTTGATCTGGCGTATAGAGCAGCGCCTGCAAGTTATTCGGGGATTGCTGATCAAGATAGCGAAACGATAAATTCAAGCTGTCGCCACTGGCGAGATCGGCTGGTAGCTCACCCTCTAATAAGCCCACACCATTTGAAAAAGTTTGGCTGGCATAGATGCGCTCTTCAGTCAGAAAAATACCGACACCCAGGTGGCGATAATCTGGACTAATCAGATTTTTGTAATGCTCATTTGATTCACGCCACATTTTCATTAAAGCAGCAGCCATTTGGGTTGAGTCTTGAATTTCAAGGCTACGCAAGGCAATGTTTTCACCGACATTTTTAGCGATCAATTGGGGTAAATTTTCTTTGAGGCGGACTTCAGGCCCGCGTCCTTCGGGATCTATATGATCAAAATAACGGCGCGAGGCCATATCCTGGCTATGCAGTTCAGCGACCCTGTCTAATTCGCTCAATGCTTGCAAAGGTGGCAAACCCAGTTCTGTTCGCATGGCATTGGTCAAAAAATGGATTTCTTGCTGAAGGCTTTTAACTTCCAGGGATTGCTGACCATGACAGGCCATTAAATTGAGACCTAGAAACAAGCTGAGTAAATAGCCAAGTCGAAGGCGTTGACTCAGGTTACGTCTCAAACCCATCATTTACTTCTGTAATTGTTGGTCGACCCATTGATGGGCCGCAGCTTCAGAAACCAAGCCCATGTGGTGCAAAGGCATAATCGTCTGATCAAGCAGACGGGCTCCAGCGGCAGTCAGGTCTTCAGCAGCAGCGACTGACTTCACAAAAGCGATACCATCACTGGGACCCGAGAGTTCATTCAACAGGCCGGGCATATTGGGGCGATTGCCCGCTAAAATAGCGACCTGAATCTTGGGATCAACCGGCGAGCGCTTCATTTTCTCGACAATATTGCCACCGGCACGAATCACGGCATCAATCCCTGGGCTATGGGAAACGAATCCCTTCCCCCCATGATAAGTGGTATACCAATCGGGATTGCTCGGAAGAATGGGGTATTCTTTTTCCCAATGAGACATCATTTGGGCCTGGCCTTTGAAGTAAGGACCCAGAAAGCTGCCTTCAGAAGAGTCGATCCAGGAGCCATTAATTAAGGCTTTGTCCCAGGCCACAGGCGCATAGGTCACCGGATCGTCTTTAGCGGGCAAGAGCGCCCAGTGCACGATCGAATTGCGGAATGTATAGTCAATCCCGCGTTGTGGCGTACCAATAAACAGCGCTTTACGAATCGTTTTGCGGTAAGGCTGAGCCAAACCAGCCCCGGTCATATCCGAAGTATACATACGCAAGGCAAAGCCACCTTTGCTATGAGCCACAGCATCCACTTCGGGTGCTCCTGTGACCTGACGAACCCGGGCGATGGCGTTGTGAATTTGATTGATCCACACAAAATTATCGCCATGCTTATTGGCAAAAGTGACCGCAAACACCCGATAGCCACGATCTCTGAGAGATTGCATCAGGCCTGTTTTTTTATCTGTAAAAGGCGGAGTGGCCCAGTTGGTGGTGGCATTGACACTGGCCCCATGAATCAGGAGCACGGGGGTGGCATGTTTTAAAGTTGCGGGTGCACCGGCATCGTGCAGACAGACATCAGTAGAAGGAGGAAGTTCAGAGCCGAAACAGTTGACCACATCAGGATCTTGTTGACGGCCACGTTGGGCCATGCGCTCAATCGGCAAGCCCGGCGTGCGCAGGAGTTCCATTTGCGGCCAGTATTTTCCCTGAGTCGTTTGTATGACTTTAAAGTCTTCAAAACCTGTTTTAGCGATTTGTAAATCCGAGCTAGATGTTGATTGGGACTGAAGGCCGACCTGACTTTGACGAGCAGCAAAAACAGCAGGTGGAGGAACACTTTGGCATGCTGACAGTATACTGGCAGCGATTAGAATGGGGACTATTTGTTGGCTTGAGAGTTTGATTCGATTGGATTCCACTGCTGACTACCGCCTTCGTCTTTAATCTTTATTTAATCTTGTAAGTCTGAGAAGAAATTTACAAGACAAAAGATTTTACTTCTAAGGTATAGTATAGCGGAAAATCAAAGAATGATTCGGATTTCTTAGGAAAACTTTAAACACTTGTTTTGAAATTCTTTGCTCAAGCTTATCCAAATTAGGCTTAAAATGCCCGCTTGTAAGTTTGCTGTAAGTCAAAATTGTTAAGATTATATTAAATCAACAGGAATAGGCAGCGCCTGTTTCTAACGCACGGAGCAAAACGTATATGAGCAGTGTTTCCACGGCCCCCCTTGAACAAGCCGGGTTTTTTGAAACCCATAAAAAATGGGTGATTGCCTTTGTGATTTTTGGGATGTATGTCAGCTTTGGCATGTCTTGGATTGGGGTGGTTCCGTTACGCGAAGAATTAAACACAGTCCTGGGTATTGGCAACGCTGAAGGCTCACGCCTGATCTCAATCGTCTCCATGGCCAAGAGTTTTTTCCCGATCATTGCAGGCATCTTAGCTGGCCGCTGGGGGCTTACCAAAACCTTACGACTGAGCTCATTGCTGATTGTGATGGGTATAATCACGCCCTTTTTGCCCGTTTACTGGGCCATGGTCGCCTTAAAGTTTCTCTTCGGTATTGGTGGTGCGATCTGGGTCACTTTAATGGGTGCTGTCACGATGCAGGTTTTTCCACCGGAGCAACGCCCCTTGTTGAATGCCCTCAATGGGGTCGCGATTACTGTCGGTGTTGTCATCGCGCTACAGTTCACCGTGCCACTCAGCGCTCAAATCGGCTGGCAATGGACACTGGCGCTCTATAGCTTAGTTAGCGCAGTCTTTATGGTTCTCTTGTTTGCCGTAGGAGAACTGGCCCCTGCAGCGCAGGCCGCAACTGACGCCAAAACAGCAGGCCCAAGTTTTGGTCAAACCCTGATTGCCTATACAGGCACACTCAAACTGCCCGTAACCTGGCTGACTTCACTGGCTTTTGCAGGACCACTGGCTCTGTATTTGGTGCTGACTTATTGGTTACCAATCTATTACGAAGAAATTCTAGAGATCCCTAAATTGGTGACCTTACAATTGATGTCCTGGATGAATATCGGTGGCATCGTTGGATCGGTTTTCACCGGACTCGTATTGCAAAAAATCAACAAACCCAAACCCTTTGTGATGCTGGCAGCATTCTTACTGCCTGCTGCCTCTGTCTGGGCGCTGTTCTCCAGCAGCCTGGGTCTATTGCCCTTGATTCTGTTTCTGGCAGGTGTGGGCTTGTTTATGAGCGTGGCACCGATCATTACGCTCTTACAAGGTCAACCCGGCATGACACCCGCGCTGGTTGGCATGATTATGGGCACGATGTTCAGTATCACCTATATTCTGTCGTATATGGCTCCTGAGGTCGTCGGCATGGTCTATAACGCCAATAAAGGCAATTTGCAATGGATCTTAATTGCCTTTTGCCTGACGACTGTTTCACCGATTTTGGCACTCAAGCTCAAAGACACCTAGCCAAAGCATAAACAATGGCCCCCATTAATTGGGGGCCTTTTTATTGAGAGCCATTTTTAACGTACGCTAGTCACAGTGTTTGCCTGTCACAAAAAAAGTGTGAGATCGCTAATAGATTAAGCCTTCAGAAATAGCGTATAAAGAAGATCAGCAAATTATCGTTGGTCTTATGAAACGTATTTGCAAAGCATTGGGAGCCTAGCGGCTCCCGTTTTTTTTTGAATGATTTAACTTGTTATCGTTTCGAAAATAGATATTCATAGACCCCTTGCATTTCGCCAAAACGTTCCAATTGTTTAATTGCAACAAAGCCCAGTTTCTCTAGCAATTTTCGTGAGCGCATATTTTTTAACTGGGTTTCAGCCAGAATACGCTGGAGTCCCATTTCTTGCTCAGCATAAACCAAGCAATCTTTCAGCGCCTGATATGCCAGACCCCGACCCCAAAAGGCCGATAAAAATTGATACGACAATTCCATCTCGCCAGGTTCACGAGAGTCGTCGATTGAAACCAGTCCAATTTTCGCACTTTCAAATGACACCACCAGGTATCGTTGTTTCCCATTCGCGGACAGCATCTCTTTAAATAGTTGAATGACTCGGTCTGAATCCACAATGCCTCCCAGATGCTGTCTAACCTGTGGATCACGCCATAAATTAACTACCAGTTCATAATCATGCTGATTAAGGGTTCTGATGTGACATTGCTTATCCATAACTGACTCCTGACACGAAAAAGCGGCCCCCTTTTCAGGAGACCGCTTGGATATTAAGCTCGACTTAAGCCTTAGAAGCCTGGTATTGTTTCCAGTTCATTTCAGGCTTGCCCTGATCAACTTCGATCATGGTGATGCATTCAGGCACCGGGCAGACCAATGAGCAGAGATTACAGCCGACGCAATGGTCATGATCAACATAAGGTACGCGACTGTCTTCAGGGATGTGAATACACTGGTGAGCGGTGTCCCAACAGGCGACATAGCAGACCTGACATTCGATACATTTGTCTGGGTTAATCTCAGCCACAACCTTGTGGTTAAGATTGAGTTCACCCCACTCAACAAAATTACGCGAAGCCAAACCGACCATTTGATCGATCGTTTGGAAGCCTTTTTCGTCCATGTAATTGCTGAGGCCTTCAATCATGTCTTCGACAATCCGGAAACCGTGGTGCATAACGGCTGTACAGACTTGTACATTGGTGGCACCCATCAAGATAAACTCAACGGCGTCGCGCCAATTAGAAACGCCACCGATCCCAGAGATTGGGATATTGAAGTCAACTTGACGGGCCAAGTCGCCAACCATGCGCATGGCTATCGGTTTGACTGCTGGGCCACAATAGCCGCCATTGCTAGACTTGCCACCCACATTGGGTAGCGGCACAAAATTGTCGATATCTACCGCGATCACGCTCTTGATCGTATTGATTAGCGACACCGCATGGGCGCCACCCGCTTGCGCAGCCAGTCCGGGCGGGACGATTTCAGAGATATTGGGGGTGAGTTTAATAATCACCGGTACTTTAGAGTACTCGACTGCCCAGGAAGTAATTTCCTGGATCACGTCCGGGTTTTGACCGACCGCTGAGCCCATGCCGCGTTCACACATGCCATGGGGGCAACCAAAATTGAGTTCCAGGCCATTGGCCCCGGCGTCCATCGAGCGCTCGATGATCTCTTTCCACTCTTCTTTGGTCTCTACCATCAATGAAGAAATCACCGCGTGATTGGGGTAACGGCGAGTCACTTCTTTCATTTCTTTGAAGTTAATATCCAAAGGTCGATCGGTAATCAACTCGATATTATTAAAGCCTGAGAGGCGTTTGCCAGCATAGTCCATGCCGCCATAACGAGAAGAGACATTGACGATCGGTTCGCCCAGGGTTTTCCAGACGGCACCGCCCCAGCCTGCGTCAAAGGCACGCATGATTTGGTCGCCAGTATTTGTTGGTGGCGCAGAGGCCAACCAGAACGGATTGGGGGATTTAATCCCTGCTAAATTAGAACGTAAATCTGCCATGATTTAATTGCCTCCCTTGAGATATGCATCAATGCCTTTGGCTGCTTTTTTGCCTTCAGCAGCAGCATTAACAACTTCTTTACCACCGTTGACACAATCGCCACCGGCAAAATATTTGGGGTTGCCTGTCTGGCCCTGATCATTCACGATCACTTTGCCCCAGTCCAATTCCAGACCGTCGACTTGTTTAAACAAATCAATCAGCTTGCCCTGGCCCGTGGCAAAAGCCACCAGATTGGTTTCAATCACAAACTCAGACCCAGGCACAGCTTGCGGGCTACGACGCCCGGAGTGATCGGGCTCGGAAAGCTCCATTTGGATACATTTGAGGCCAGTCACTTTGCCATTTTCGCCCAGAATTTCAATCGGTTGAGTCAAGAACTGGAAACGTGCACCTTCCTGTCTGGCCCAGGCCAGTTCATGCTTATAGCCGCTCATCTCAGCTTCGGTACGACGGTAAACCATCGTCACTTCAGGAATGCCCAATTTGCCCAGTTCGCGTACAGCGTCCAGAGCCGTGTTGCCACCACCGACGATGATTGCTTTGGGGTAAAGCTCAGCCGGGAAAGTTTTCAGTTTCAGGGTTTCGATCACGTCCAGAGCACCGAAGGCACCCTCAAGATCTTCACCTGGGATATTTAAGAAACTATCGGGACCCAGGCCGGCACCAATAAAAATCGCATCATATTCTGATTCCAGGTCTGCAAAGCTGACGTCATCACCGACATTAATGCCGGTTTTGATTTCGACGCCGATCTCTTGAATATAGGCGACTTCTCGCAAGCTATTTTCTGCACGCAACTTGTATGGGGCGACACCCGTAGTATTTAAGCCACCGGGTAAAGCGTGACGTTCAAGTATGACTGGATTATGCCCAATAATTGCCAACTCCGCTGCACAGGCCAAACTGGCGGGGCCGCCACCAATCAGCGCAATCTTTTTGCCTGTATCTGGCCCTTTTTGGTAGAACTGAATATTATTATCATAAGCAAATTCAGTCGCATAGCGTTGCAAACGGCCAATTTCAATTGGCTTGATATCCATATGGTTATAGACACATTTGCCGACACAGAGAGATTCAACGGGGCAGACAGAAGCACAAGAGAGCCCCAAAATATTGGAGTCCAGGATCGTGCGCGCTGCACCTTTGGTGTTTTCCGTTGCTATCCGGTATATAAACTCAGGGATATCGATATCCGTTGGGCATGCCTGAATACAAGGCGCATCATAGCAATACAAACAGCGATTGGCTTCAGCCAGGGCCTGTTTTTGAGAATAAGCTGGCTTGAAATCGGTGATCCCGCTTTCTGAACGCTCACTGGGCAATTGTTGGAGAAAATCCTGGGTCATAAATCATCCTTTCAGGAATAAAATCAAAAGATTTATGCGACCAGACGAGCTGGCCGCAAATGGCAGTCGGTCTTCAGACAGATAGTGCGCTGAAGCTCTCATCAAGAATACGCAATAAATCGTCGCATTCGGCTGAGCTAATGGTATACGGGGGAGACATGCGCAGAACATTGCCACGCAAACCACCTTTACCGATCAAGAGACCTCGCTCGCGCGCGTCTTCCATCATCGCGACGGCTGCTGCAGTCGCATGTTCTTTGGTTTCTCGGTCTGTGACTAATTCTAAGCCCCACATCAGACCTTTGCCACGCACATCACCGATCAGCGAATGCTTTTCTTTGAGTGCAGCAAAGCCAGCCGCCAATTGTTCGCCACGGGCACGAATATTGTCCATCAAATTGTCTTCATCGATGATATCGAGACTGAGACTGGCTTGAAGGGCCTGGTAAGGATCGCCACCAAAGGTATTGAAATGTAATTTGCCAGCTAAGGCCTGAGAGACCTCATCGGTCATCAGCACCGCTCCCACAGGGGCGCCATTGCCCAGGCTTTTAGCCATTGTGATCATGTCGGGTGTAATCCCAGCAGATTCAGCGGCAAAGAAAGCTTCGCCCGTGCGGCCGATACCGGTTTGGACTTCGTCAGAGATGTACATACCGCCATATTTTTTACAAATACGGTAAGCTTCTTGCAAAAATGCTTTGGGCGCATCAATAAAGCCGCCCACACCCATAATCGGCTCAATAATAATCGCTGCAATTTTGCCACGGGTCGCTGTCAGAATCGTTTCTTCCAGATCTTTGGCACAGGCCACGTCACAGCTCTCACGCTCCTGATTAAAGGGACAGCGATAGCAATAAGGCGCATGGCTGTGCACAATACCAGCAAAAGGCTGCGACTTGAATTTCCAGGTTGAATGCCCACACAATGACATCGTCACCAGCGTACCGCCATGATAGCCATGTTTAAGCGAGATCACGATTTCTTCGCCAGTTAAATTTCGAGCGGCCATCACCGCATACTCATTGGCCTCTGAACCTGAATTGGTAAAGAAAGCACGGGTTAAACCTGCCGGTGCCCGATCGACCAATTGCTTGGCCAATCTGATCGGGGGCTCACTCAGATAAAGTGCGCTCGGATGCTGAATGCCGTCATCATTCAGGCGATCAATCATCGCTTGCTTGATTTTGGGATGATTGTGACCGACCGAAATCGAGACAATCCCACAAATGGCATCGAGGTATTCTTTGCCCGTGGAATCCCAAACGCGAGTGCCTTTGGCACGGGTCAAATGCAGTGGCTCTTTGTAATAATGGGCCACCGAATGGGTGTAATGGGCCTGGCGGGTCGCCAATAAGGCAGCATCTTGCTCCGCTGCCGGGCCTTCAATAGGCGTGGGGGTCATTAATTCAGACATTTTGGTTTGCCTCTATGCTCTGGTGATCGCGTCATAAGTATCAGGGCGGCGATCGCGGTAGAACTGCCACAGGTCCCGAACTTCTTTGATCATATCCATATCGAGATCAGCGACCAGCAATTCATCTTTGTCACGACTGGCTTCAGCAATGATCTGACCTTTGGGGTTGGCAAAATACGATTGGCCATAAAACTCGCCGATATTCCAGGGAGCTTCGGTGCCGACACGGTTGATTGCACCGACATAATAACCATTGGCAACCGCATGGGCGGGTTGTTCGATTTTCCAGAGATACTCGCTTAGCCCTGCAACGGTAGCCGAAGGGTTATACATGATCTCTGCACCATTCAGTCCGAGACAGCGAGCGCCATCAGGGAAGTGGCGGTCATAACAAATATAGACGCCGACTTTGGCATAAGCCGTATCAAATACGGGATAGCCCATATTGCCAGGCTTGAAAAAGAATTTTTCCCAGAAGCCTTTGACTTGTGGAATGTGGTTTTTACGGTATTTACCGAGGTATTTGCCATCAGCGTCGATCACGGCTGCCGTATTATAATAAACACCCGTCATTTCTTTTTCGTAGATCGGAACCACGATCACCATACTGTGCTTCTTGGCGTATTCCATCATCAATTGCGTGGTGGGGCCATTGGGAATTTCTTCAGCCAGATCATACCACTTGGAATCCTGAGAAGGACAGAAATAAGGGCCCGTAAAGATTTCTTCAAAACAGAGAATCTGCACGCCTTTTTTAGCCGCTTCTTCGATATAAGGGATATGGGCTTCGATCATGCCCGTGCGGTGCTCTTCACACGATTTATCCGTGTCGACCTTATTACCCAGTTGAATCAGTCCAGAACGTACGATACGAGACATAGAACCATCCTTTTTGCCATCAATTTGTTTTGCTTACGATACATTTCAATAAAAACGACCCCAGTTTCAGTAAAACCAGGGTCGTTAAAAACTAGAACCAGCGGCTGATAACCACTTTACGGTCTGTAAAAAATTCGATGCCATGTTTGCCATGGGCTTTGAGATCACCAAAGAACGAGCGTTTGGAGCCACCGAAGTTGAAATAAGACATCGGAGCAGCCACGCCAATATTGATACCCATCATACTGGGCTCAACGTTGTAGGCAAAATCGCGGGCTGATTTGCCAGAGCTAGTAAAGATTGAAGTGGTATTGGCCAGCTCATGCTGCTCAATAATATCAATCGCGCCCTGTAAATCAGCGGTCTGAATCAGACAGAGCACCGGGCCAAAGATTTCTTCTTTGCCGATCGTCATTTCGGGCGTCACTTTGTCAAAAATCGTCGGTGCCAGGAATGCGCCTTCGCTATTTTCATAACCAATCCGGCCATCAAGTACCAATTCAGCGCCTTCATCGACGCCTTTTTGGATATAACCCATGACTTTCTTTTTGTGTTCCTGAGAAATCATCGGTCCTAAGACAACACCCTCATCAACGCCATTGCCGACTTTGATGTTTTTGGCGTAATCAACCAATGCATCTTTAAACTTGGCATGGGCTTCACCCACCAGGACCAGGGTCGCACCTGCTAAGCAGCGCTCACCGGCACAGCCATAACAAGAGTCAATCAAGGTTTTAACCGTTGATTCAAACTCAGCATCAGGCATCACGACCAAATAATTTTTGGCGCCGCCCAGTGCCTGTACGCGTTTGCCATGATGTGTACCGGTCCGGTAGACATGCTCCGCAATCGGTGTCGAACCCACAAAAGAAACACCCACAATATCGGGATGCTCACAAATGCCATTCACGATTTCTTTGCCACCATGCACCATATTCAGAACGCCTTCAGGCAATCCGGTTTCTTTCCAGAGCTCAAACATACGCTGCTGGGTCATAGGTACTTGTTCAGAGGGCTTCAGTACATAAGTATTGCCGGTGGCAATCGCATAAGGAATGAACCACATCGGCACCATCGCCGGGAAGTTAAAGGGCGTAATGCCAGCAAAAACGCCCATCGGACGGCGGGTCGCAACACAATCAATGCCACGACTGACGTCTTCAAGGGCTTCACCTTGCATTAAAGAAGGAATTCCACAAGCGACATCCAGATTGTCCATACCACGGCGCACATCGCCTCGGCCTTCAGCAATCGTTTTGCCATGCTCGGCAGTGACCAGTTGGGCAATTTCTTCGAAATTGGCTTCCATTAATTCACGGAATTTGAAGATATATTTGGCACGTTCAGCGGGAGGCGTGCGTCTCCAGGCCGGGAAAGCCGCTTTGGCTGCCGCGACGGCTTTATCCAAATCAGCACGGGTGCTCAGGGGGACCTCTGCCAGGCATTGACCTGTAGCAGGATTCGTTACCGGCAGAAACTCGCTGGTTTCTGAGGCCACAAACACATTATTCACATAATTTTTTAATTTTTCCATTACCAGTGGCTCCTTACATTGTATACACCAGGTCGACAACAAAAACAGACAAGACTCTGGTGGATATTAAATTTATCTTAACACAGACTATATGAAATGTTAACCTTCGAAACAGGCAGCAAGAGCCAATATAGTCGGGTAAAAAAGCGCATGCTTCCGCTTGTATGTAGTATATCTTAAAATTTGAGGTCTGCAAAATCAGAACAGCGCGCAAAACTCCCACCCCATAATTAACGCGGCGTGTCATAAAAAAGAGTGGAAATCAAAAATCGCGTAATTCGACCCATCTGCATTTAATCTAATCCCCCTGATAAATTGAGAATTGACCTTGTATAGCAGCGTGTTATAGTGATGTTCAGTCTAAACATCTCTCAGATAGGAGCAACACATGTCCGTATTAATTAAAAATGGTCGCATTGTGACTGCCGTCGATGATTACCATGCCGATATTTTCATTGAAGATGACACCATCACCCTGATCGGCAAAAACCTCGAAATGGAAGCCGATGAGGTGATCGATGCCGCGGGTAAATTGGTGATTCCAGGCGGAATTGATCCCCATACCCATTTTGATATGCCTTTTGGCGGCACCTATTCTGCTGATGACTTTTTGACCGGCACCAGAGCGGCCGCCCACGGCGGCACCACCACGATTATCGATTTTGCGATCCAACAAAAAGGCCAATCGACCTTTGAAGCACTGGATACCTGGCATGCCAAAGCCGAAGGCAAATCCAGTATCGACTATGGTTTCCATATGATCATCACCGACATGGAAGAAGACCGCCTGAGTGAAATGAAACGCCTGGCTGATGAAGGCATTACCTCTTATAAGATGTTCATGGCTTACCCTGGTGTTTTTTATGTCGACGACGGCACCCTTTTTCGGGCAATGCGTAAAGCTGGCGAAGACGGCACCATCGTTTGTATGCATGCTGAAAACGGTATCGTAATTGATGAGATTATCAAACGGGCTCGTGAAGAAGGCAAAAAGGATCCCAAGTGGCATACGCTGACACGCCCGACACGCATGGAAGCTGAAGGTGTTCACCGTGCGATTGCGATTGCTGAAGTCGCTGAAGTGCCTGTCTATATTGTGCATTTGTCCTCTTCGGATGCCCTCGAACAAGTCACCCTGGCACGTAATCGCGGCGTCACTGCCTATGCTGAGACCTGCCCCCAGTATCTCTTTCTGGATTCAAGCTATTATGAGAAGCCAAATTTTGAAGGCGCAAAATATGTTATGACCCCAGCTTTACGTGAGCAATGGAACCAGGACCATCTCTGGCGAGGACTCAAGTTTGGAGATCTACATACCATCGCCACGGACCACTGTCCTTTTTGCTTTAAAGATCAAAAAGAACTGGGCCGGGATGATTTCACCAAGATCCCCAACGGTGCACCTGGAGTCGAAAACCGCATGAGTCTGGTCTATAACGGTGGCGTGGTCGAGAACCGCATCACTCTCAACAAATTTGTCGAGCTGACTTCAACTGCTGCGGCTAAATTGTTTGGACTCTTCCCACGTAAAGGCACGATTGCTGTTGGCTCTGACGCAGATATCGTGATCTTTAACCAGGATCGCAAAGAAACGATCTCAATCAATAACCACATCATGCACCATATGAACGTGGACTATAATACCTACGAAGGCTTTGAAGTTCAGGGTGTGGCTGAGACCGTACTTTCACGTGGTAAAGTGATCATCAAAGACACCGAATACACTGGCCACAAAGGCCATGGTAAATTCCAAAAGCGCGGGCTATTCCGCGGTTATTAAACCCTAATCTATAAAGGACTCTCAAACATGGGGGTCCTTTGTTATGTATAAGAAAGTAACTATGAATAAAAACGATATTTTGCGCCGTCTGCGCTTTGCCTTGAATTATAACGATGCTCAGATGCTGGCGGTCTTCGCCCTGGCAGACCAGCCGATCAAGCGGGAACAACTCTTACAATGGTATTTACGCGATGACCAGCCCGGTTTTTTCGAAATGCTCGACCTGGAGCTGGCCATTTTTTTGAATGGCCTGATTATCCAGTTGCGTGGCTCCAAAGACGGCCCCATGCCTGAACCCGAAAGCGAATTGACCCATAATCTGATCCTACGCAAACTCAAAATCGCCCTCAATCTGCAAACCGAAGAGATGCTGGCCATTTGGGAACTGGCCAATTACAAGCTCAGCAAGCATGAGC
>JBBKWI010000122.1:0-5258 GCA_037968875.1 Candidatus Sericytochromatia bacterium
TCAGAATCAATTTTTGGCTTTGTCTGTGATCATATCATTTTTATTAATAATTGACTAAAATGATAGTACGGGCTTGAAAAATAGATTTAATCATCTGAAAATAAATATTTTAGACCCAAAATAATCTTTAAGATACGAATGGAAGTGATCATGATCAATACAAATGCAGCGATAGCTGTTCTTAATACACATCTTGAAGCCGAGGCTGTCATTAAAGAATTGCAAGTTACCGGTTTTGACAGGAAAAAATTGTCGCTTGTCGCTAAGTCTAATCTCAAGGCAGAGCTGGTGATTGGCTATGATAATGCCGGCGATCGGATCGGCTATCAGGGCCGACGAGGGGCTATCTGGAGCTCATTGTGGGGGGTGCTTTTTGGCTCGGCATTTTATCAGGTTCCTGGATTGGGTCAGCTGGTGATCACGGGGCCACTGGTTGCGGCTACTGTAGAAGCGCTGAAGCGGTCTGCTATTGACGGGGGGGCGGGTTCCCTGGGAACGGCTCTGCATGCCATGGGTATTCCCAATGACAGTATTGCCAGGTTTGAAACAGCCATTAAAAGTGACTATTTTGTGCTAATTGCTCAGGGAACGACAGACGAGATCCGCAAGGTCGTCTGTATCTTAAACAGCATGGGCCACGATATAGATGTCTACCGTGCTCCGGGGAGACGGTTACAAGCCTCCTTTGCCGGGCAAAGTGTTTAAGCTCTGCAAACTCAAGCCTGCCCGGAAAGGAAGCCATTGATGCTCTTAAAAGTGAAAACCCTGCAGACCTATAGCTTGCTCAGTCTCGACGGCGAGATTGGCAAAGTCAAAAACGTTTACTTCGATGATCAGCGCTGGGGCGTTCACTACCTGCTTGCCGACACCGGAGATTGGTTAATTGATAGACAAGTTTTGATCTCTCCTCAGCTTATTCTGGCGGTGAGTGAAGCTGAGCAAACGATTTCTGTCAATTTAACCCAGCGAGAGATTGAAGACGGCCCAGTTCTGGGGACGAACGAAAAGATTTCGCAAGCCTTTGAAAAATCCTACTTCTCTTATTATGGGTGGCCGGACGATGGCCAAGGCCCACAGACCGACAATCTGGAATTGCATATGACAAAAGAAATGCTCGATTATCAGATTCAGGCCAAAGATGGCGCGTTGGGGCATATTGACGGCTTTATGCTTGACCTGGACAGCTGGACGATCCGTTATCTGGTGGTCAATACCCAGAATTGGTGGCCAGGGAAAAAAACCCTGATCTCACCGACCTGGATTGAGAGCGTGAGCTGGCAAAAGTCTACAGTATGCGTTAAGTATCTGTGTGAAACGATCAGACAGGCGCCTGAATACAAAGGGATTGCTCAATTGAGTCCAGAAGCAGAGATCGACTTATCTCATTATTACGAGTGGCAGGGATACTATAACCGCAAGGGATATTGGATCGACGAATTATTGGTTCATGAATACAGTCTGAATTAACCCGGCCCGGATCGTAAACAAGCTTGTAAAAGCACAAAGGAAGTCACCATTTTGTTTAAAAAAGCTGCTATTGCCGTTCTTAACTCGCACCTTGAAGCCACAGCGGCCCTGAAAGACTGGCAAGCCTCAGGCCTGGAGATGAGAAAATTGTCGATTATTGGCAAGGATTATCTGACCATCGATCCCGCGAGAGACTATTATAACGCTGTCGATTGCATGAACTACTGGGATAAACCAGGGACTTTTTGGGGGCCTTTGTGGGGTTCAACTGCTCTGGTGGCGGCGCTCCACAGCATTGGGCTTCCTCGCAATAAAATCGTCAGTTTTGAAGCCGCCATCAAACAAGGCAATTTTGTTTTGATAGTGCATGGCAATGCTGACGATATCTGCAAGGCAAGTGATCTATTAACGAGCGGGGGGCAAAAAGTAAACGTTTATGCTTCCAAGGAGCGGCTGCAAGAGCTTCCAGTGCTGCGCTAAATGCCCGACCTGCTCATTTGTGGAGCAGGGCTAAACCTGGCACAGGCCAGACGACTTTTGCTGCGACAAGCCCCGAGGCGCTTGCCGCAGCTATTTATTAATACAGCCTCGTCACAAATAAGGAGTGAATAATGAACACAGAACGTAATGATTGGAACCCGTTGGACGCAACGGTTCTGGAAGACCAACGCCTGGCGAACGACGAGATGCGAGAGCGATGCCCGGTGGCACACAGCGACTTCATGGGCTGGTCGCTGTTTCGCCATGAGGATATTGCTGCCGTTCTGGCCGATCCGGAGAGCTATAGCAATGTCGCGCAATTTATGGCGATCCCGAACGGAATGGATGCGCCGGATCACGGCCGATACAGCAAAGCGCTGGATCCCAATTTCGACCCAGAGCAGATGGCGAGAGTTGAGCCATACGCCCGCAAAATTGCCGGGATCCTGCTAGAGCCGATGCTCTCTGGGGACGAGCTGGAGTTCATCGCTGCCTTCGCCACCCCCTTTGCGTTGAAAACGCTCTGTGCCTTGCTCGGCTGGCCTGAGCAGCAGTGGGAATGTCTGGGCGGTTGGGTGCATGGCAGCCAGCAGGCGGCCTTCAATAAAGACCCGGTTGCCGGCAAGAACCTCGCCGATCTCTTTTCGGGACACGTCAAGACCAACCTGGATGCCCACCGTGCTTCAGACAACGCTGTGCCCGATGCCACGGACGCATTGCTGAACACCGAAGTTGACGGCGTGCGTCTCGACGATGAGCAGATCGTAAGCATCCTGCGCAACTGGACGGCCGGGCATGGCACGGTCGCGGCTGGCCTGGGCATCCTGGTTCTGCATCTCGCTCAGGATACCGAACTTCAGGATCGACTGCGCAGTGATCCCACACTTATTCCCGCAGCGATCGAGGAAATCCTGCGAGCAGACGGTCCGTTGATCGCCAATCCACGCACCACGACGCGGGAAGTCGAGATTCAAGGCCGCTCCATTCCCAAAGGGGAGCGCCTGTCGCTGATGTGGATCTCTGCCAATCGCGATCCGCGCGCGTTTGATGACCCCAATGCTGTCAATATCGAGCGCGACACTAATGATGGCATGGTCTGGGGTCAGGGCACTCATTTTTGCCAGGGTATCTCTCTGGCCAGGCTCGAGATGCGGGTGGCGCTCGAGGAATTGCTCTCGCGCACAAAGCAGATTGAGCTCGCCAGCGACGACGCTCCCCGCCGCACTGTCTATCCCAGCAATGGCCTTTCCGCACTTCACCTGCGCTTCAGCTAAGCAAGCTTACGTAAAGTCTTTTTTAGCCTGAGTCGTAGACAATTTATTGCCGTACGAAACAGGATTTATGCCCCTCGTGGGCGTTTATTAGATTAGGTCTCCTTTTGTGTTGTGAATTCTTTGTAATGATTGAATCCATCGTCTGAAGGGGGCGTCTTCTTTGATTAAGATATCCGGGAAGATCAGGATTGCCGCGCAGGTGACTGCAATCCCAATAAAGGAATAAAGCGCCATGGTGAGTGGCAAGCCTAAAAACTGGCCCTTAAATTGTTCTTTTTGACCTTTGGCATAGCGTGTGAGATCGGGGATGTTTAATGCCAAAGTCGCCCAGAAGCCGACCATGGCAGTGAGCCAGAGAACATATTTTTTGAATTTATGATAAGGGCTTAAAGCAGGATCGTCTTCTTTGACAGTCACTTCTATTGCTGAGCTGATGATATACTCGCCAGCTTTAGCTGTGACGGGTCCACGTAATTTGAGACTGAGCGTATCGCCAGCGACTTTGCCTGGCAAGGCCAGACTTCTGGACTCGGGGATAGGCTGCCACTCGGCATCACCCATTTGGTACTCAGTGGCTTTGGCTTTACCTGAGCGATCTTCTAATAGATGAAAGCGCAGCGTGCTTTGATTGGCGTCGGTCACGAGGGCTTGTAGGGTGGGCTGGCGCAGTTTTTCAGACTGAGCCAGCACATTGCTGATCCCGCCCCCTTGCACAATCCCCCAGCCGAGCAGGCCAATACCGACCACAATCAAGAGCGGGGCAGCGAAGCTCTCCAAAAACTTAATGCTTTCGGTCCCTTTCCAGATGAAATAGATATTGACGCACCAAAAAAGCAAGAAGCACACCATCTGAATCGCAAAACTATCGGGGATAGGGGCGACTTGCTGAAAAATAGAGAACAGGGCCAGGCCACCCAACCAGGTCTGGACACCGAACCAGCCACAGGCCACCAGCGCCCGCAATATTGAAGGCACATGTACGCCTTTGACGCCAAACGAAGCGCGGCCCAGCACGGGAAAGGGAATCCCGTATTGGGTGCCAGCATGACCATTAAAGACCATCGGAATGGAGACGATCAAATTGCCCAGAAAGATCAGCATCAGAGCTTCTTTCCAGGACAGGCCGTCGGTGATCATATACGAGGCCATCATATAAGTCGGAATGCAGACGGCCATGCCAATCCAGAGCGAGGTGATGTTCCAGGTGCTCCAATGGCGCTCTGCAAATGAGGTCGGCTGGAAGATCTGAATTGATCAGCCGTTTGTCGAGATCGTCGGTCTCAGCTAGCGTTTGCAAGCCAGCAGCGTTTTCTATTATTTTGGCCATCGTGTACTCCTGCCTACTTGCCAGGCACAAGCCCCGACTGTGGGCCTGATTATAACACAGGGTTTTTCAGAATCGAAATATAACGAAAGCCATTGAATTCAAAAGTTAAAAACCGTATCCCTTCGAATCTCAGTAAATTGTCTTTGGCAGCTGTGCTTACTTATCGCAGAGCGCTGATTAACGCCTCAAGTCAAAAAAGAAGGAGGACAGATCATTAACGATCTGCCCTCCTTTTGAAGCGTTTACGCCACAGAGGCTACAACTTAAGGCGTCGGAACCGTTATCACGGCGTTAGCCTGAACGGTAACGGCGGCATTTCTAGCCAGCATTCTTCCGTTCATCTGGGTGCCCGTATTCACCGTGCCTGCAACCAGGGCTATCACCGTTCCGGCGAAGTCAGAGGTCGTTCCGCCAATCGTGGCCGAGCTCTTGGCAACCCAAAAGATGTTCTTGGCTTTGGCCCCATTGATCAGCACAATATGGGTATTGCCGCCAATGCTGTTAATGGTGGACTCTGACTGGAAGATAAAGACTGAAGTGGGATCATTCTTACCATCCAGCGTAATCGTGCCGCCTGCCGGAATCTCAATCGAAGTGCCTGACCAGTAGAGGCCGGGTGCAAAGACCCCGTTAGAGGTGCCACCACAAACGGGAGGCGGGTTGATCAGCAGGTTGCCAGCGCCAATCAGCGTACACTGACTGATCGTGCG
>JBBKWI010000123.1:0-33948 GCA_037968875.1 Candidatus Sericytochromatia bacterium
ATTAGTATACATTCTGAGCTGGAAAAGTCAACGCATGACGCCTTTTTAAGGCGTATTCCTCTACATCTCCCCCTAAGCTTGCGCTATAGGCGGAGTACTGAAAAATGAGAATGATAGAATGAACTCCTTTTTGTTTCGCTAGTCTTAATCTACGTCAATTTTGTGAGAAAGTCCTTGATTTCTGTCAATTGAGGCCGAGTTTAACTTGAAAAATGGTGCAAGTGTTTTTGATCTGCTTGTGAGACTGTCAGGGCTCTGTTAATGTGTTTGAAGTCAAATCGAAAGCGAATTTCTACCATGTCTGCTGTTTCTGAATCAACCGTTCCTTCCTCTAAAACAAGTCTGCTGGGTTGGCTGGCTGCACTCTGGGGTGTGGCTGGCTTTAGTTTTATTCTCATGCAATCTATACTCCGCCTGACCCCTTATGCCCTGGCTTTACAAGAACAAACTCTGGCGCTTTGGCACTGGCCGATACTGATAAGCTGGGTCGCTTTTATGGGGGTGACCGAGGGCTACCGTGGTTTTCAAAAGGCTTTCTCACCGCGCTTTGCGGCACGTGCCGCCTGGCTGAGGCATTCGCCTGGACTCGTACGCGGGTTGCTGGCCCCTTTCTTTTGCATGGGCTTCTTTGGAGCCACTCGCAAGCGCAAAATCGTGGCCTGGGCCTTAACCAGCGGGATCATCGTGTTGATTGTGATTGTGCGCAGTCTGCCGCAGCCCTGGCGTGGCATCATTGATGCGGGCGTAGTTGTGGGGCTGAGTTGGGGGCTTTTGTCTGTCTGGTGGTTTGCCATTAAGGCATTGATCTTGAATCAGCCGACGGCGGACCCTGAACTGGGCGCTTTAGCTGAAAGTCATGCTCCGCTTGCTGCTTAACGCCTTTTGCTGATGCGCTGGGCTTTTAGAATTGCTTTTTCTCGGGCCCGGATCGCTTGTTTAAGATCAGTACTATTGCCTTCTTTTTTGAGGGCGATGATTTGTTGTTGATAACGTGGGATCAGCACCTGTTGATAATAATCCGGAAAGTGCTTGCTGGCCTCTACAAATTGTTTGCCATTCCAACTGTAGATCTCGTCCCAATAGGTCCAAATGGCGTGACTGACGTCAGTGGCTTCAGCAAATTCAGCAGGCATTCCCAGGACCAATTCGATTTTGCCATCTTGTTCAAAATCATAGAGCTTGAGAAACTGAAACAAGACCTGAGAGCGGTAGTTTTTACCGTCCCACCACAGTATATGTTGGGTGGTTTGATAAGAAGAAGCGCCTGAGTTGGACTCATAAATAACATCAAGCAGCCCGTCTCCTGTCAGGTCGATGATCTCTTGCACATGATAGAGCTCTTGTAAGGGTTCTGCAGGTTCTGAGTCTACTGCCCGAGGCAGAATGACTTTGCCCTGGCTTTGTAATGTGGGTAAGTAAAAGACATCTTTAAACAAAGCGCGGCTGGGGATTACCAAATAAACGGGAGCCGGTTGATCCGAGAGGCGATAGACTTGAACTTCTTTGGTGTAATAGTCGGGCACAGGTAAATCCAAAAAAGCCTGCAGATCGATCTCTTCACCTGACTGGCTGCGAATCTTGAGATTGGCCGGCCAGGCGTCGATCGGCAAGCGCAAGGATTCACCTTGATTGGGGAATAATGGCTGATAAGAAAAATGCCCACCCCAACGGATCGGCTGTGCCTGAGCCTGCCCGCAGAAGCTGCTTGCCAGCAGCAGCCCCACCAGAGACAAGAGGCGTATATTGAAATTAAATTTGCTATTCATATCTGTTTTTCAGGATAGCTGATTTTCGAAAAAACAAACAGACTTTGTCGGGAACTTGTTACAATAAGCAGATGATTCGAATCACCGGACCCCTGCTGATCATCGTGGTGACAGCCGTCTTTTTATTCCTGGCCGCGACCAATATTCAGGGTGGCTGGCTGTATCTTGTAGATGCATTGCTGTGGACCGTTGTTTTGATGGCGGTCCTTTTCCCGTTGGCACAATTGCGACAACTGCATATTTCTCGCCGTTTTCCGGGGCAGCCGCAAGCAGGTTCACCCGTTCAGGTCAACTTAAACCTGAGTACACCAGGGCGCTTACCGCTGATGTTTATTAATCTTGAAGACTTTGGCCCACGCGCATTGCGTTCTGACGAGCCGGTGCCAGTCACAGACGCCAAAACATTTTTGACCACACTCAAAAAATCGGAACCCCAGCAGTTTAGCTATACGTTTACACCGCCAGTGGCTGGCCTTTATCTCTTTGAAGATCTACAAACAGGATCTTTTGGTCCGCTGGGCCTGATGGGAATCTATCGTAAGCATAAGCAGACTTCGGCAGTGCTTGTGCACCCCCAGCCCCCAGAGCACTTGCTGCAGATTTTCTCAGCCGAGCAAGAGCAAAGCTTGCAAAAAGCCCGCCAACGGGCGGTTCAAAATCAAGATGTTTCTCATTTTCGTGAGTACCAGCCCGGCGATAGCCGCCGCATGATCCACTGGAAAAACTCGGCCAAAACCCAGCGTCTGGTTGTGGCTGAAGCACGTGAAGAACCGTATCAGGCGGTGGAGCTCTGGGTCGATACCTCGTCGTCTACCGAGAGGGCTTGTTTTGCAGACATCGTGTGCACTGCTGAGTCGATTTGCCAGGCGCTGATCGGCCACCAAATGTCGCTGACCTGTCAGGCCCAGACGGCGCAAGCCAAAATCTGGCAAGGCTTTGACTTACCTGCCCCGCAGCGCCGTTTAGAAGGCGTTCGCAGCTGGAAGGAAATCTCGTACTGGCTGGCCAGCTTACATACAGATGCTGAACTCAGCCTGCTTGAAACCCTGGCCCAGCAGCCCAATAGCCAGCCCCAAATTGTGATCGTGATTGCTGCCACCCTGGAGCCTGAATTGCTAGATCTATTTGTTAAGCGCTGCGGTCCTGATTTCCCTCTGCTGGTATATACCCAGACCCCGTTGACGGCACCCGTTCATCTGCGTCACCAGGTGACGTGTCGTTCGCTGTTGGCAGTGGCTTAGAATTCTATCGCCAGAGATTAATTTTGCTAAAATGACTTAAATACAGCGTCAGTTTTTCTGATTTATTAGGATAATGTAAGTATACCGCTTGTTATGTCATGATAAAACGAGAAAGAAATGGGTCAACGAGATGAGTAATTTTGGATTGAATTCAGCCCGATCAATGGTGGGGCAAGCCCTGAATGATAAGTTTAGTCCGGGCAAAATAGATAAGTATGAAGCCCTTGATATTAAGGAAGCCGCAACAGGCAACGGCACTGAGCCGAGCACATCAGCCAAAGCTTTTCTTGCTGACCAGGTTCAGGCCGGTCGCGTTGAAGCCGGTGAGGCAATCGCCGTTTTAGATGGTATTTTTACAGCTCCCACTCAGAGCTTTAGTCAGAAAATTGCGCAATTATCAGATGGTGCATTGCATGCGATTTCGCAAGGATCAGACTTCACCTGGTCTGGCAAATTAGAAAATGCAGTTGAGATCGCTGGCCTGGCTGAAGAACATTTGAAGGCAATCAAGTCGTCCGCAGGTAATTCAGAACAATTGAAAAATACGATTGATGCCACCTTAAACGGCGCCAAACACCTCAAAGACCCTTCTGAAAAGGTTGATGTCTATAAAAAGGCACTTTCAGATATTAAAATCCATCATGTCAACGTACATCGCCAAGGTCAAAACAATGATGGGGACATGCGTAAATTAGCGGCAGATGCGATCCGCAATATTCATGTTAATGTGCGCTCTTTGGGCGGACAAATGTCAGCCTCTGGCCAGATTTCCTCATTACATAGAGGCTTGGGTGATGTTTACTCTGTCTCCTTTGGCATGTTGGCTAAGATTAGAGACACAGCGACCAATGACTTTACCCAAACTCAAGCGTCAAATGCTTTGAATGCTGCTCAGCGAGCTTCTGGCAGTTCTTATAATGCCGCCAGTAACATTATCCTGCAAACCTTGCAAGATATTTCAGGCGGGAAGTCGACTTCTCCTGTTTCTTCTGTTGCAGGAGATATCCTTGTTGAGACAACGGTTGAAACCACTGTGACGACGAATATTCAGCAACAGAACAAAAAATAAATACATTTGAACGCACAATAGAGAGCCGTAGATTAAATGCTACGGCTCTCTTTGTGTTTTAACTGTCGTGTTGAAAGTAGCGTTTGAAATTTGGGTTTAAGAACGGTCTATCAACGGGCGGCCTTCGTCATCTTTGAACTGACCGGTTAGGATCAGATAGAGATCATAAAAGGTCCAGATTCCCAGACCTCCCAGGGTAAACAATTGCAGCATGCCGATCAAAATATGCCCCGTATAGAAGCGGTGGCCGCCGAATGCCCCCAGTACGACCCAGAAGATCACGACTGTGTTTTGATCGAGGCCAGCTGAGCGCCGCTCGGTACAGGGCAGACAGTAAATATAACCTTCGTCTCGGCGATGGCAGTTGTCGCAGACATAACGATTGCAGTCGATACAGCGCCCGATCGACGGGGTTTCTGGGTGACTTTCACAGCTTACTGGCAGACTGAGATCTGATTCTGACTGGGTTTGTAGGTTACACATTTATAAAACCAGGGTGACTTTTAAGTTTTCAAGGAAATTGCTCTGCTGGTTGAGGTCCAAAACCTTGAGGGCTGTGGGTTCATCCAGCAAGATATTGCAATGAATCGGCTCTCCGACAGCGGCTTTGGCTTCAATTACGAGGGGGTTGTCCCCCACTTGTTCGGTGTCAGCCAAAGCTTCATCGAGATCTTCGACATAGTGCAGAGGGCCTTTTTTGACGACCATGTCTGGATCGATCCCCATTCGATTATTGGGGTGAATCCGTTTGCCGGCCCCGATAATGAAGGGGCCCATGGCTGGTTCTGCGGCCAGGCCTTTGGCATCAATAATTAAACCCGTATAAGGCTTTTTTTGAGCCAGTCTATAGCCCCGACCGGGTATTGTTTCTGGGGCTGTAGATAGGCCCGCGAAGTCCAGACCCGTATACGCTAAATACTGATCTAAATTGCGAAAAGGGAGCTTCAGGCTCTGCTCCATCTGGCTGAGAGAGGAGCCAAATTGAATCGCTTCAGCGACAGAACCCCGGCCAAAAATGGGGAGACTGACGTCGACTTCAACGGTGCCATCGGATAAATAACGGGTTGGCCCCTGGATCTTTGCACCGCGAACCACTGCTTTGACTTGCAGTTTGATCACATCATTGCTGACGACATAATTGTTGACCGTGGTTTCTGAGTAAACCTGCACGCCATTGACTGACTCAGCCAATTGCCGATAGCCATCGACAATCGCCGCCCGTTGGGCTAGCAAACGCTGTTGGCCGGGGTTGCCTCCGCCTTTGCTAGCCCCTGCACCCGTGACTGTGAGTTGGCCCTGCGTCCAGTTTAAGCGGGCTGTGCCCACTTGTCTTTCGAGATCGGCCCAGGCGACTGAGGGGAGCAGAGCTAGCAAAAGAGAACTGATAAAAAGTCGTTTCATAGAAGCCTCCAAGTTATAGAAAAGTGCCACGTTTTTGTCTGATCCGGATACATTGAATATCTTCCCATAAATAATATTCTTCTTCCTGGGCGGAGAGCCGATGAATCAAAAAGTGCGACGATACTTCGGTAATATGCTGTAATTTAATCGATTCGATCGTATTGATATCCGTGGTGCCCGGTGGGAAGTACAAATAGACCATGGTATCAGCAGGCAAGGTGATTTGATCGTCTTTGAGCCAGCCTTTGTTTTTGAGCATTTCTTGCCAGGCCAGGGCTCGGTTATTCAGGTTTGGGGACGTCGTCATTTTTTCTCCCTCTATTGGCGCAAGAGCGCAACCAGTACGGCGTCTTTACTGAGATGCCCACGCATTTGTTGAAAGCGGGCTGGCTCCAGAAAATCACGTTCTGCGTGCTGATTAAATAAAATTTCGATCTGATTAAAACGGAAAGCATAGTTGAACTGCAAAGAAATCGCCTGATCGGGACCGCGGTTGACCAGAGCCACCAACATGCCCTCAGGGGTCTGTCGTAGAATCACTTCGGTATTGGGAATCGGTTCGACCAGTGGGGTTAAGCCCCGCTCACGCAATAAATACGAGAGCCCATTAATCACCGACTGTTTTTTGTCGGCTTCGATTGTGTAATAGGCTGGAGTATCAAAAAACAGACCCGGGGCTGAGCCCATAAAGACAATCCGACCGGCGCCGACCCGTCGGGTATATGCGACCATACCCTGAGTGGGGTGAGTCAATAAGGGACGCACTCCGCCTCCTTGCCAAAAAGAGACAAAGCGGCTGGCCCAAAAAGGTTGGCCCCGGTCGGTTTCTAGCCAGATTCCGGTTTTGCCCAGGTATTTGGTGAGCTCGACAAAGGGGTGCATCATATCTAAGGTGTGCAACGAGAGGCGATGGGGGTGATTGAGGCGCAGCATCTGGTAATTCACCATATCCAATGCCATGTGGGGCAAAGAAGCGTTGCCATATTGGATGCGGTGGGGAGAGCCCGTGGGCCGAGCCGGGAAAAGTGGGTTTTCTGTATATGGCGCACCGTGGGCGTCTTGCTGCGCTGGCAGACCAAATGAAATCAGCGTGCCACCCTGCTCGACATAATAGAGCAGCTTTTGATAACTTTCGCGATCGATCATGCTAGTCGAAGCAAAGAAGACCACCTTCAGTTTCTGGAGTAAATCCATCGGGATCGTTTCTAGATCATGCACAATCGGGTTATAACCAGACTCGAGTAAGCCGCCATAAACCCCCGATAGGCCCGAAAAATGAATTAATGCTGAGTCCATTAAATCCAGGGCGCTAAAGAGCGTGTAATTATAACGCAAGAAATCCCAGTTTTGAGGGATGTACTTGAGCACGCCGATCGCATTGTGCAGGGGCTCTGAGTCAGCCAGCAAATGGCCATAGTCTTTGCTAAATTTGCCCACCGCTTGCATGGTGGCATAACGATCAATCGGCTGCCCCTCTTTGTTTAGTGGTGACTGGAAAATCCAGGGAATACCGTCATCTTCGACGCAATCATGCAGTAGATAATAGTCTAATACGCGGGTGCCGCGTAATAAGGCCAGCATACTTTTTTGGAGCGTGGCTTCTTTGCTGACTTTGACGCGGGGGTCAAACCAACCCGCACCGACTTCGACGCCCATTAGCAGTCGATTGGGATTAATCGAAGCATAAAATTCTGGCGCGAAACTCAGTGAAAAAGGGATATCGTGGGTTGAGATGCGATCGGTGGTGAATTTGCTGTAAATATCAAAGCCAACGGTCATTAGTTTTGACTTTTTGGGGCTGTGATTGGGCCACTGATTTAGATACGGATCATTGGTGTACAAAAACAAATCAGGGAAACGTTTGGCGGTGAAGGCATGCAACCAACGCAAATGATCAACCAAATAGTCTTCTATAAAGACGGCCCAGTGGCGATAATGCATGACTTCGCTTTTGCCTTGCGACGGGGGCGGTACCTGTTCAAAGCTCTCGTAATTGTGCTTCCAAACATGGTTCAGATGCGATATTTGGCCATAGAGTTTGCTTAAATGAGTCTGCCATAAACCGACCGTATGGGGATTGAAATCGCCAACATGCTCCACGCCCCCAAACTGAGGCAAGCCCGTTTCATTATCGATCTGGCAGCCGACGATGCGACCTGAGTCTACCCAGGGCTGCAAAAAATCGAAGACGCCGCTCAACCATTTCTCGACATATGCTTGATAGGTCGGGTGATTGAGTGCCACCTCTCGACTGGCCGATTGGGTCTCATAAATCATCAGCACTTCAGGGTGGCTTTTGCGCAACCACTCGGGGATGCCAAAGCCCTGATACTCGCCGTAAACATAGGGACCGGGTCGTGCCAGAATCGCCAAATCGTGAGATTCAATCAGTTCAAACAGGCGCTGCAGATCCCGTCCAGGGCGGCTCTGGCCTGTAAAGTCAAAGACGCCAGGCTCATATTCATGAAAGATCCAGGGGATATAACAAGAGATGAAGTTGATATGCGCTTCAGCCAGGAGCTTGATGGAAGATTCCCAGAGCTCAGGTGGGATCCGAAAGTATTGGAATTCACCGCCATAGAGGATGCCTGCTTTGCCAGCAATCTCCAGACGGTGGTTATCCAATTCGATTTGCATTATTTGGCGATCAAGATAAAAGTTTCAGCAAAACTGGGCAGCTCAGCGACGCCTTTTTGATAAGCGGCACGATTGGGGAAGACCCCTGCCAAATAGTCGAGTTGGTAAAGATTGGGCACAAAGGCCCCGCCGGTATCGGCAAGTACACCCAAGCGAATCGTGGGTTTGCCTTGTTTAAGATAACGGATCGCGACGATTTTACCCAGGCCCAGATTATAGACGTCACCGGCAAAGGTGACTTCCGGTTGCACCAAAATTTTGTCGTCCTGGCCATAACCGAGGATACCTTTGACTTCTTTGAAATACCAATAGCGCCGCTGTTGTTTGGGATCTTTGAGTTTGCGATCATAGCCGATGCCGTTATTACGATGTACATTAAACATGCGTTGCTTGCCATCAGGCATCTTGACCATAATACTGCCCTGCATCAGCGCGTCTTCAAGGCCCTGGCGGGTAAGCCAGACCAGCGGCTTAACGCCATGTTTTGTAAGCGCTCCGGCGATCACTTGCTGTTTGGTATACCGATAGCGTACCAGCTCTGATTTTTTGGCTTCAGCGGCTTCTGTTTCGAGTTGGGCTTCGTCGTTGGGCAGGGAATATAAGGCGCAGCAATAGCTATTAGAGGCCTGAGTCTGCCCCTGGCCTTCAAAGACCACGTACTTGGTAATCCGCAATTGATTGCCGGCCATGTTGACTTTATTGGCCTGAGCGCCTTGTAGATCAGCTTGCCAGGAAATCAAATGGAAATTTTGATTGAGCCACTGGGTATCCAAAATACGAGCGGGGCGCTTATTGGATAAATCCTCTTCGATCGAATGCTGTACCAAAGCCAGGGTTTTTTTTACTTCAGTCAATGAGATTCCCAGTTCATTAAACAATCCGCCTGTGGCGGCACGATCTTCGGGGTGGGCATTTAAGTAAGCCAGGGTTTCGCGGGCAACGGCGGCCAGTTTGGCGGGATCCGTATCAACAGTGGCGCGGCTCAGGCTTTGGCCCATTTTGAAAAATTGATTGGCCTGGACTTGTTTGTTGGTTTTGCCTGCTTCATCTTGCAAGGGATAGGCTGCAGCTGTTGAGCTAAAGACAGAGCTGCTCAAAACGAATGCTGAGATTGCCATTGAAAGTGCTTGGCCAAAAACAGAAGGAATTCGCATGGATGGGTCTACTTTCCAAAATTGCTTATAAACTTAGAGTCGTAAAAACGTTCCTAAACGTTCCCTAAGGACTTTGGCCGGAATTTGGATCCCAGTTGCTGAGATCGCGTACAGGAGGCAGCAGCGGGCGGTTGATAATGTGTATCACCCCATTGCGCGCTTGCAAATTACCTTGTATCACACGTGCCTCATTGACATAGGTGAGGCCATCACGGATTGAAAATAGCAGTTCGGTTCCGATACGGCTAGAAGTCTCAGTGCTCTCTTGCTGAGAGTCAAGCTGCAGCTGATCGCGATGCATATGGCTGAGTAGAAAATAGCGTAAATATTTGGGATCTTGACGCATCCTTGGCAGCATGTCCACAGCAATCTGGCCAAAGGCTTTATTGTCGGGCACAAACAAGGTTATGTTTTCTTCTTTGTCAATCGCACCGAGCAAGTCGGCCTGATCGAGCAAACTACTAAAAATTGAAAATTGTGGGGACTTTAACAGACTACCTAAGCTATTTTCCTGGCTGATCACGCGACGTTCAGGCTGGGGAGAGCTTTGAGCCCAAACCGTACTGGTGCTTGCCAACAAGATCAGGCTGCTAAATAAAGACAAACAAATCGGTTTGAACATGGTTATCGTCTCCCAAATAATCAAATTAAATTGTGCCATCATAATAACACAGGGCCTAAGTCATAGAATTATGTGCAGCTGGTTTCCTTGAAGTGCATCCATTTTGTTTTTGGAAGTCTGTATGATAATGTATAAATTGGGCTTTCAGGGGGGGGCTTTCTTTCGTGCAAACAAACAAAAATGACTTCGTTCAAACGCAGGGGCAAGATTTGGCTGCTTTAGAGCAGGTTTTCAAGCTTAGAGCTGAGCCGCTGCCCAGGCCCTTTTTTTTTCGTGGAGAACCCATACAGCCCCAATTGTTTGCTACGCTTTTACAGGTTTTAACCCAGGTCGTGCAAGCGCGTTTTTATCGTCCTGATCTGTGGCGCTTGTTGGATCCCGTCTTGACCTGTACTCAAGATCGTCTTTTATTGGAGTGTTTTTCATCTTGTAGTGCTGTTTATGCACGTCTGGAATTGAGTCGTGATTTTTTTAAAAGCTATGATCTGCAGGGCTGTGGTACGACCCATGTAGACTTTGGACTTAGCTTTCAAAATCACTTGCGTCAGCTAGACCCCTGCTCACATGCCCTATTTGAAATTGCTTCTGCGGGTGTCGTGCTAGCAAGCGAGGGCAATCAGAGCAGTGAAGCACGAGCAAAGCTACCTGCTTCCTGGAAACGGGCCTTTGCACAAAGTCAGGCGCTATTGCGTCACTTAACAGCCTGGCATCATTTGAAAGGTATACAGGGGCGAGCGTTTGTGATGGGCCTGCCACAGTCAAGACAAGATCACTGGCTACTGCCCCAGGGCAAGTCACTCAAAAGTTCTCGTTTTGCTTTGACTCAAGGGCAGGCGATTCAGGTCAAAGGGATCCATCGTTTGTGCTTGCTTAAACCGCTCATGCCCTATATGCGAGACTTGACAATCTATAGCCATTCTGAGGGCACCAGTTTTTGGCATCTAAAGCTGCCCGAAGCGCAGCTAAGTCTGGGACTTTCACGTTCACTGAGTCATGGTTTTGGAGGAGAGTCTGAAACTTTGCGCAGTCAGAGTTTGCTTTCTGATCAAGAAGGACTCTATTTTGTGCAGCGCTGGTTGATGGGCGTCGATAGCTTTAGCCTGAGTGAATTGGCGGCGGTGGCTGAAATTTCGCTCCCTCAGGCGCTAGCCTTTGTTGATCAACTGGCCCTGGACGGGGTTCTGGGCTTTGACTTGCCTCGTCAACACTATTTTTATCGCCGTTTGCCTTTCTCGCCACAAACGCATCAGCCACTGCTTCAGCGCCAGGCAGACGCGCTAGAGAGCTATTCGCAAATTGAGCTGATCGCTTGTCAGCATGAAAGCGAGGGGCTGGTTGCTGAGGGCTGGGCGCCAGGACGTCAGGGGCAATATCGGCTTGGCTTGACGCTTGCTGCCGGGCATTTGCAAAGTGGGCATTGTAGCTGCAAGTGGTTTACGACCCATCAGCTGCGTCGAGGGCCCTGTAAGCATTTGCTCATGTTACGTTATTATCTAGAAAACAATCAATTAAAGGGGCGTCAAAATGGCTAGCAAAAATGAACTGAAAATTTTGCAACAAGCGTCAAAAAAAGCGCAGTCGCCAAATCCTCTTTGGATCTCCATTTTGGAAAGCCTTTTTTGTCAGCAAGCCTCAGACTTGCTGACAAAAGTCGCACCTTTGACGGCTGAAACACGTCAGCAATTGTGGCAGCAATACCAGACCGATTTGATCACTTTGCGAAAGGCCAGTCGTTATTCTGAGCGACAGAGCTTTCAAGCACACCGGGATCAAATCGGAATTCTCAATGTGGTGGAATATCGATCAGAGCACCCAATGTTGAGCGAGCTCTGGCCAGAGTTTGCTCAACATGCTCATGAAATCGTAGCCTGGATTCGTAAACAAAAATTAAATTTCTTTGGTTCTAAAGATGGCTATCGCTATTACCTGAATATTGAGTTGTTAATGGCTGCTCTGGCTGATCAGTCGAGCGCTGAAAAGCTGGCACAAATGCAAGGGGATCAACGTTTTCCTTTTTGGGATCTGAGTTATCATTTGCCTCAACGCAATCAAGTCCCTGAAACCCAACTGGAAGCCTATACGCTGGTCTGGCTTGATCGTCCTGAATCCTGGGCTAAAGATTGTCTGGCAATGGCCCTGACTTCCCATCTTCCTCAGGGGGCTTCAGGTGAGATTTATGCTTCTGTTCAGGCCATATCATCCCGCTGGCCTGATGTGGCCGAAAAGTTTCTTGGCAAAGCTGTTTTTCTTGAGCTTTATCAAAGAGAGCCTGAGGATTATCAGCCAGCAGAATTGCTTGCTGGTTTGCGCTGGTTAGCACCATTAGGCGTACCCGATTTGGGACATTTCCCGATCTATGCTGAGGTGGGCCGTCTGGCGGAGCATTTGGGGCAGGTCTTGAGTGTAGATAAGCCACAGACAGAGCTGATTAAATTACGCTCAGAGCTGATTGCGCTTATTTTTGAGCGCTTACGATTGTCGATGCGTAGACAAGATTTACTGGCCTGGATCAAATTGTATCGGGCACTCACACCAGATTCTTCAGAACAGACTCGGCACCAGGCGGATTATTTGGCCTTATTACAGGGGCCAGCCAAAGAAAGTGTAGAGCTGGCCTTGCAGACCATTCTCAACGACATATCGTCCTATCTGAGTCAGCCCAGGCTATGGCTCCAATTGGGTCTTTTGTTTTCCTTCCCGACTCAAAAGGTGGCCTTGCTGGCCTGGCGCGTTTGGCAAACTGCTGTTAAGTTGCAACCACAAGCATTAGCGCCCCATGAAACGCTTGTACAAGCTTTAAGTAGCCCCCATCTGCGCCTGCGTGAACAGGTGCTCAAATGGCTAGGAAAACACCCGGACTCACTGACTGACGAGGTGTTTGCACAGCTACGTTTATTACAAGACGATACCGAAAATCCGGCTGAACAAGAGCGTCTCAGGAGATTATTACCAGCGGCTGAGCCTGCCATTGTCGATCCAGCTCGCAGTCAAGAGTCTCAGTCGCAACCCAAACAGGCCGAAAGGCCTCTCTTGAAGCCCCTGGCTGAGTTTCTTCCTCAACAGGATCTTAATCATTTGCCTGCCAATGATTGGGACTCAGATCCGCTTCTGGAAATCCCTGCTGACCTTGCCGCCGTTGATGACTTACTCCAAAAAGTGCTCCATCAGAGTCCGAGTCGTCTACAATTAGAGATTCTAGCCCAGGCTTTGCTTTTACATCCTTTGACAGAGGCTGAAGATCGGTCTGAACGAAAACGCTTCTTGAGTCCTTTATTGGCTGTTGCAGGTGATTTTGCGCAGAAGTCTGAGTCAGAGCCTGGTTTTGTTGATGTCCCCAGGATCATGCTCTCGATCTGGCTGCATGCTTGGCTCGGACAAGCCAGCTCTCAATGGGCGGGTTTTTGGGAGAAATTAAGTGCTTTCCATTCTGACTTGGCTGGCTGGGGGCAAGCGCTGTTTCAGGCTCTGGATCAAGGTCAACGTTTTTTGCTAGCCCAGCCAGAGTATCTCAGTGGTTGGATCAGTCTGCGCAGTTTTTGCGAGCGCTTGCAGCAATCTGTCTGGATTGCGCCAGAGTCCTTACATCAGGCTTTGTTGCGTCTGGCACCCGAAGATTCTGCTGCTATCTGGCCTGTTATAGAACGCCAGTTTGCTGATCCCGGCCAAAGTCAATTACATCCCAAATTGTTGAGTATATTGGCTTTTGCTCTGGGGCCCCTGGCTCAAGCTGAGGCCATTTTTGCTGAACAATTGGCTCATTTTCAGGCGCAGCCCCCAGAAGAGTGTCTGCTTCAACGCGGCCTATTTACTCCGCTCGAATTGAATAGCCCCTGGGATTACCGCTTGTTGATTGCAGCCTGGCAATTCCGTCAACGCAGCGGACGTCTTAGCCCTCGTTTGCTGGCCGGTTTTGAAGCATTGCCCTGGAGTGATCTCACTGTTGAAGCGCTTCCCCCGGATGGTTTCTCTGATGCTCTGGGCGATTTGGGCTCCTGGGAAGATATCCTGGCGGCTTTTAACGGGCTTGATCTGAATTCTCTGGCACAGCCTCACTTTAAATCACTTGCAGCTCTGCCTATAGACTTACAATCCTGGATTAATCAAGCTCTCGACGGCTCTGCTGACTGGTGTCAGATCCCTGATTCAGCCTTTTCATTTGATGCGATCATGAGGCAATGGCCGCAGCTCTGGCCTTTGAGCTTACATAGTCAATATGAGCCAGGTTGGAGCTACCAGCCTGCGCAGCAAGATTTGATCTGGCACTTTTTACGCGACTACCCTTTGATGGCGCCAGCCGCTTTTACGGTTGCTCTGGCGCGGATTGACAGGCACCAGGCCACTCAAGCCAAACGTGATTTGCCCAAAGGCTCATTTTTGATTGACTTGCTCAGTCTGGGGCATCTGCCTCGCGTATCGCTAAGTCCACAATTGCCGACTCTGGTGAGTTTATTTGCGTCTAAACCCATTCGGCATCGTCAGATGGTTTTGTCTTTGTTGCAAAGGGCTTTGATATCCGGTCGCTTGTCTTCAGTCTCCGTTGTTGAAGCGCTTGCTCAGCAATTTCAATCGACCCAGGGATTCAAATTTTGCCTGGAATCCCTGGATTCATGGGCTGATCAGACTGAAGAGTCATGGGGGCTGAGCTTCTGCTGGTTCCTTCTGGATCATCTCTGGCAAGATTCAACGGCGATCCCTATGCGCAATCAGACGGCTCTTTTGGATTGGGCTTATCGCCTCGGCCAATCTGCCAGACCTCAATTAAGTATCGTAGCCACCCATCAATTAGAGGCCTGGGCACAAGCTAGCAAGCGTTCGGCGCGGCGTGACAAAGCTGCTTATCTTTTGGCGCTGATTTTTCAGAAATAAAATTAGGGAAGGTCTAACTTTTGCAATATGCGCTGGTGCAACAGCATCTGGATATTCAATGGTCTATAATCAGGAGGATGTCAAAGCGAATACAAGCGGCGCAATCGATCAAACTTTAATGGAGCCTTATGATGCAAGTCCGGCAGCCTACAGCGGCTGAAACTGCTTTTTTATCTGGTTCAGCTCTGCATCCCTTCCCTCAGATTGTGCTTGAAAAAGGCAGCTCTGGCTCTGTTGCACGCATGATTGATCTATTGTGTCCGATCGGTCGGGGGCAGCGCGGGCTGATTGTATCACCACCGGGACTCGGCAAAACCACCTTGTTAAAGCAGATCTGTGCAGCGGTCTCTAAGGGCTACCCGGAAATCAAGATTTATTGCTTATTGATAGACGAACGCCCCGAAGAAGTGACTGACTTTCGGCGCAATGTTAACGGGGAAGTCTACGCCTCTTCTTTGGATCAGAGCCCGGAACACCATCTCAAGATTGTGAACCAATTGATGCCTCAGGCATACGCTGCTGCGGCTGCAGGGGAAGATGTCTTGGTTTTACTAGATTCTCTGAGTCGTTTAACCCGTGTTTTTAACAGTCAGCAACAGGGCGGTGGCCGCACGCTCTCGGGCGGACTGCATGCGGGCGCTTTGACGATTCCCCGCCAAATTTTTGGGGCCGCACGCAATGTCGAAGGTCAGGGCTCGATTACGATCCTGGCGACGATCTTGATCGATACGGATAGTCTGATGGACAATGTGATTTATGAAGAGTTTAAAGGCACGGGCAATCTGGAGTTGATGCTTTCAAAAGAATTGGCTTTGCAACGTTATTTCCCAGCGATTGATCTCTTAAAAAGCAGCACCCGCCGCAGTGAGCTTTTGCTGAGCCCGACGCAGCATCAAGCAGTGCAAAATTTGTATGGCTTATTGGTAGTGCAAAACCCAACTGCTGCCATGCAAACCTTACTCAATCTGATACAAAGATATCCCACTAACGCCGAACTATTAGCCGACTTACTTTGAGTGTCATCCATGCAAATTAATGATCATCTCCTCAGTCAGGTCTTGAAATCCCACCAGGATCTAAGACCGCAAAAACAAGTCGGCTTAACCCCTGCCGCTGTTCTCTTGCCATTGCACCGAGACCAGGGTGAAGACTATCTTTTGTTTACCCGGCGCACAGAAACCTTGCGCCATCACAAGGGACAGATTTCTTTTCCCGGTGGCAAATTTGATCTGGAAGATCAGCAGATGATGCAGACTGCCCTGCGCGAAAACCAGGAAGAGCTGGGGATTGAACCGTCAGATGTGAAACTTTTGGGCAGTATGGCTCCCTTTGAAACGATCACCCATTATAATCTTTACCCTATTATTGGTCGTTTTGATTGGCCTTACACTCTCGATCCCAATCCAGCCGAGATCTCTCAGGTGATTCGGGTGCCCTTGCGGCATTTGCTCGACCCAGCCAATTATCGTCTGGAGCAAAAACGCTATCAAGATCGAGATTACCCGATTCATTATTTCGATTTTTTGCCCCATATCATTTGGGGTATTACGGGCCAGATTTTATTTGAATTCTTTGAATATCTGCTATTGGCACAACCCGAGCTGAAAGTCTAAACGGACTTGTCTAAAAGGGCTTGCTGTCCCCTTGGTGAGCGCCGGGGCAACGTGGTAAGGTGGTAGCAAACTTGAAGCAAAAAGGTCATTTATTCCATGTCTTATGATGCCCGCACGCTCTTTGAAAAATCTGTTGCTGGTCAACGTGCTGTGACTCTGCCTGAGCCAGGTGTACCGTTGATTGATCCTGCCAAATATTTACCTGCCCATTTGATTCGTAAGCAGCCCGCCCAATTACCCGAAGTGACCGAGCTCGAAGCGACCCGTCACTTTATTCAACTTTCGCACAAAAATCACGCCATTGACGTCGGTTTTTACCCACTCGGCTCGTGTACCATGAAATTCAATCCCAAAATCAACGAAAAAATGGCTGCTTTGCCAGGGTTTTCAGAGATTCACCCTTATCTGCCTGAAACTCATACTCAAGGTGCATTACAATTACTCTATGAGCTCAAAAGTTATCTGAGTGAGATTGTCGGCTTGCCAGGCTGTACGCTACAGCCTGCTGCTGGCGCCCATGGTGAGTTGGTTGGGATGATGATGATCAAAGCCTATCATGACCATCAGGGAGATATTCAGCGGACCAAAGTGCTGGTGCCAGACTCTGCGCACGGTACCAATCCTTCTTCTGCGCAAATGTGTGGTTATGAAGTGATTACCTTGCGTTCCAATCACAAGGGGCAGGTCGACTTTGAACATCTTCAGGAATTGATTGCGACCCATGGCCAGCAACTGGCGGCGATCATGATGACCAACCCCAATACTCTCGGTATCTTTGAAGAAGAAATTCTAGAAATTTCGAAGGCAGTGCATGCCACTGGTGCGATGCTCTATTATGATGGCGCTAATTTGAATGCCATTATGGGCAAAGCCCGTCCGGGAGATATGGGCTTTGATGTGATGCACTTAAACTTACACAAAACCTTTTCAACCCCGCATGGTGGCGGTGGCCCTGGTGCTGGCCCAGTCTTGGTGTGTGAACGCCTGGAGCCATTTTTGCCTTGCCCGGTGATCGTACAGCATGCAGATCAAAGCTTTGGCCTGGATCAGGTACGTCCTTTGTCGATTGGTCGCATTCGTAGTTTCTATGGTAATTTTGGTGTATTGGTACGGGCCTATACCTATATCCGTGCCATGGGCGCCAAAGGCCTCAAGCAAGCTTCTGAAGACGCTGTCTTGAATGCAAATTATCTACGCAACCATCTCAAAAAATTGTATCCATTGCCCCATGACCATGCCCCCTGTATGCATGAATTTGTGCTCTCAGCTCAGGCTATCAAAAAAGAAAGCGGCGTTAATGCCATGTCGATTGGCAAGCGCCTGATTGACTTTGGTATTCACCCGCCGACGGTTTATTTTCCCTTGATTGTGCCTGAGGCAATGATGATCGAGCCGACCGAAACAGAGTCCAAGCAAACCTTGGATCAATTTATTGCGGTCATGACCACAATTCGTCAAGAGATCCAAGATCGGCCCGATTTTGTCAATGCTGCGCCACATGATGCTGTGATTGGTCGTGTCAACGAGGCTGCCGCCAATCGCAAGCCACTGGTCAATTGGTTCCAGCAAGCAGGAACAGGCGTTCGCTCATGACAGATAGCGTCTTCACGATTTATAGTATGTCTGACTCCACCGGCCAGACCTCTGAAACCCTGGCCAAAGCAGCTGTGCGTCAGTTTCGTGAGATTCAAGAGCTGCGCCATATTCCTTTGCCGCGGATTACCCGGGCCGAGCAAATCCATAAGATCTTACAGGTTTTAGACCAGAGCCGTCCCTGTATGATCACCTATACGCTCTCAATTCCCTCATTGCGTGACGTGATGGTTGAGCGCTCCCGCGAACTCAATATCCCGGTGGTTGATTTATTGAACCCATTAGTCGAGCAGATTTCGAGCTTACTGGGAGTCACCCCTCCCCGTAACGAAGAAGGCATCTTGCACCAACTCGACGAAGAATATTATCGCCGGATTGAAGCCGTTGAGTTTGCGATTCGCTTTGATGATGGTAAAGACCCCAAAGGCATGGATAAAGCCGATATTATTCTGGTGGGGGTGTCGCGCACCTCTAAAACCCCAACCTGTATGTATCTAGCCCAAAACTATGGCAAAAAAGTCGCCAATAATCCAATCGTCTCCAAGGTCAAGCCGCCCAAAGAACTGTTTGAAAACAAAGATAAGGTTGTTGGCTTGATTGTGCGCCCAGAAGTTTTGCTCGATATTCGCACAGCCCGTTTGCACAGTCTGGGGCTACCTGCACATTCCTCTTATGCCGATCAAGAGCAGATTCTGCTTGAGTTGGAATACGCCAATCAATTGATCGAGAAACTCGGCTGCCCGGTGGTCGATGTCTCGCACAAAGCAATTGAAGAGACCGCTACCGAGATTATTTATCTGCGCTACCCCAAGCCGATTACACGTGAGCTGAAATCGATTTAGATAGCGCTTATGAGGTGGTTTCTGGTTTGAATTTAGGTCCTGGGCCTTAGGTGCTGGCTAGTTGAGCCGCTGGCCTATGTTAAGATGCCCTTATGGCCACTTACTCTGATCGCGAAGCCTTTATTCCGCTCTCTCGTAGCGATTTATTGGCGTTATGTCTTGCTGACGAGAACTTTAGCGCCAGTCAAGGGCAGTCTTTTGCTGATTTTTGTCGGATCTTGCAAGCTTATGTACACTTTGTTTATCATGACAAACTCGAAACCCTCAAGTCCAATTTTGCGCATCTGGATCCGGATCGGGATACGATCTGTTTGGAATCTATTGAAGCAGAAACGGCTCAGTCCCGTGAACAGCAATTGAGTGAGACCTTTGTGAATGTACTGGAGCGTGCCAATTATCAGGTCTTAAGCGAGGCTGACTTGGCAGCTGCTTTTGAAGAAGCCTCGATGATCAAACTCAAAATGGAAATTGACTTCGACGATTTTGAGCAAATGATCCTTTACTGGCGAGGTGCAACCGAGATGCCTGTGCCACAAACCAAATGGTGGCAAAAACGCTGGCAGAAGCCGCGTAATATGGCTGTCTTTAAGCGCATGGTTTTATTATTACACTTCAAAGACGCCGCTTATTTTGAGGCCAAAGATATTGACCTTGAGAAGCTGGGCTTTACGCCCGGTAAAATGTATCTCTACCTGTATAAGATGATTCCGCGTCAGGATCTGGAGGTTTTATTCCCTAATGTGCGGATTTCGATGTCCTGGCGGGATCGGCTGATGTTTATCCTACCAGCTCTGGGCGCAGCGATCCCGATGTTGCTCAAAGCCTTGCCTCAGTTGCTATTGATCGCAGGGGTTGCCTTGTTTTTGGTGTTAGGACCGGGTGCGGTTCAGAGTCTGGGGCTGACTCAGGGGCAGATTCAAAACTATTTGCCGATTCTGGTGGCGGTCTTATCACTGGGGATGCTGTTTGGCTCCTTTGCTTTTAAACAATACGTCAGCTACAAAAACAAAAAACTGAAATTCCTTAAAGATGTGACTGACACGCTCTTTTTTCGCAATCTGGTCTGCAATGCTGGGGTCTTTCATGCTTTGGTGGATGCCGCTGAAGAAGAAGAAGCCAAAGAAGTGATGCTGGTGATCTACCACTTGCTTCAGGCTCAAACGCCCCTGACGGCTGAGGCCTTAGACGATACGATCGAAGCCTGGCTTGAAGCCCACCAGATGCATGTTGACTTTGATATTCAGAAAGCCATAACAACCCTCAAGCAAATTCAGGGCTCAGAAGGGGTGCTCTTGCGTGAGAATCAGGTCGGTGAACTGCAATTACTGCCGCTCCCTCAGGCTTGTGTTTTGTTAGATGAGGTTTGGGATCAGATTTTTAATTTTGAAACGGCACAAGAAACCTCTTCAGCTTTTTGAAAAATCGCCAGTTTAGGTTAAACTAAAAGAAAACACTATCGATGAGGCTCTTTATGATCCGACCCCTGCTGGCCAGTCTTATACTCACGCCTTTGCTGTTGAATGCCTGTTCAGGCCCTCAACCGATTCCCAGAAACAATTCTCAGCTGCAAGCCAAGCCTGTGCAATTGCGCTCATTAGGTGACCCACGTGAACCTCTGTCGGCTTTGATGGGGGATCCTCCTAATTTTGCTGCTTCTTCTAATGGCGACAGTTTGGTTGTGGTATCAGGTGATAAAGGTCGGGGCGCCAAAGCCGGAGCCCTGGTTGAGTTTTATTATCCGGACTTAGGCGAGGACCATCTCTGGGACGCCTATAGTGGCATTGCTTATAATGACCAGTTTTTATGGCTACATCAATTGAAGCTCGTCAAGCAAGAAATCCGGCCCGATTCAGATATAGTTGTCTCCTCGTTTCTAAGTCCTGATGGCCGTCTCGAAGTCAGCACTCAAGATCTGGTCTTAAGAGATCGCCCGGTCGCTGTGCGCCATCTAAGCATTAAGAATAGAAGCTCAGAACCCGTGCGTAATCTGCGCAGCTTCTTTTATGAAAACCTGACAGTGAATCTGTTTCCGACCGGGGACCGCTGCGAATACTTGCCCCATGCAGGAGCCTTACACCATTATGAAAATCAAGTCCATTTTGCAGTGGGCTTAGATCAAGCGCCTGAGCAATTTCAGTGTGGCGGTGTAAAAAACTTTTTAACCAATGCCCAGGATGCCATGAACGACACCGAAGACGGTAAATTGCATGGCAATATTCGCTCTTCAGCCGGTGCGGGTCTGGGCGTCAATGGGGCTTTGGGATCATTCCCGCGTGACCTGGCCCCCGGTGAAATGCTGGCTCAGCGCAGTTTTATTGCCGCTGCTGACAGTGAAGCCGGATCGTTGCTAGCTTTAGAGCAAGCCCGTGCTTTGAGCTGGGAGCAAATGCAACAGCAAAACTTAAGCTACTGGGCGGACTTTCTCAGGCATTCCAAGATTCCACAACAACCCGATCGGGAACGTGAAGTCTATAAGCGCGCCTTGATCGTGATGAAGCAGCACTCCGCACGCACTGGGGCGCATTTGGCAGCGCCTACCAGTACCAGCCCGCCTTATCGCTTTTCGTGGCCGCGTGATGGCAGCTTTATTGCTCTGGCTCATTTGCAAGCGGGGCATGCCGGTGAAGCCCGTGCCTTTTTAGATTTTATGGCAGGCAATCAGAAATCCAATGGTTCCTGGGCGATCAATTACCATACCAATGGCCAGGCCTTTTATGACTTTGGTGATCGCCAAAATGAGCATGACCAGGTCGGTACCCTACCCTGGATGATGCTGAAATACGCACAAGAGACCGGCGAATGGAGTTGGTTAGAGCAAAAATGGCCAGTGATCGAAAAAGCCTGTCGTTATTTGATTCAACATCAAGATCCCAAAACCGGTTTGATCGGACCCACGCGCGATCTCTGGGAACTCTCAACCACTGATAGTTGGACTTATACTAATGCCGCTGATATTGCTGGCTTACGCGCCGGTGCGCAAGTGGCTCAGAGGCTGGGTCAAACAGCAGCCGCCGCTGAGTTTTCTCTGGCTGCTCAGCGCATGACAGAGGGGGTTGAGACCTATCTCTGGAACGAAAAAGAAGGCTTTTTCGTTCGGGGTTATAATCTCGATAGCCGCCGGCAGGATCTCAAAGTTGAAGCTGCCAATTTAGCCCTGGTCTATCCCTTTGCAGTTTTTGAAGCCAACGATCCACGTATGAAAAAAATGGCGGCTAAAATCATGACTGATCTGAGTTCTCCCTGGGGTGGGATACGTCGCTATAGCCAGGACCGCTATTATGGCGGGCAACCCTGGCCAGTCACGACCGAATGGCTCGCGATTTATTTTGCACTGACGGGCCAGACAGCGCAAGCACAGCGTCTGCACGAGACCAGTACCCGTTATGCCTATCAAACGGGTTCTTTGCAATTGGGTGAACAATATGATGAGCAACAAGAGCGCTGGGTATCTGCAGTACCCCTGACCTGGAGTGGAGCCAAATACATTCTGGCAGCTCAAGCTTTACACCCTAATTAATTATCTTTGGTTTATTAAAACCCTAAAAAACCAGCTTAATTCAGAGACTTTCTGCAACTGAGTCTTGGTGAACGGGGCGAGATAGGTTAAACTGTAAATATTCACTCGAGCCTGTTCTTGAATAAAGGCATCGTGTCTAAAGAATCAACAGTTAGAGTGGCCCATCAGGGTTTCAAACTTAGTCAAGAGAAAAAGAAGAGTCTATGTTACAGGCAATTACCAAAATTTTGAATAATCTAGCATCTATCGATGGTGTGGAAGCGGCAGTCGTCGTCGATCGTGATGGACTGCTGATTGCCAAAGAAGAAAGCACCGCCATGTTAAATGCCGAAGAGCTGGCTTCTTTGTTTGCACGTGCCATCCACTCGTTTGAGCGGAGTACAAAGACCGGTTTGAAAGGGGAGGGCATTCAACAGCTGATTATTGAACGCCAGGGCGACGAAAAGCTGATTATGTCCGTGGCCTCCTTTTTTATCCTGGCTGTTATTGCCCGTAGCAATATCAATCTTGGACTCGTACGTATTGAAATGAAAGAAACCATTCGTTTACTGATTCCTTTGTTAGAATCCTAATCGAACTTACATCGCTGGAGATATTGAGCATGAGCAAACTAAACAAGGCTGACAAAGATAAGTTATTTAGCATAGCTACCCAACTGCAATTGGGGATCCATTGGGATCGCAACTGCGAGCAAATCTCAGAGATTTATACTGAGCATGTGCCGGACCTGGAAATGGCGGCTTATTGGTTTCAAACCAGCGATGCGATTTACCTGACACCACAGGCAGAAGCCTTCTTTGCTGATTATTTTGAAAGTCTCAAGCGTGGTGATTTGGTTCAAAGTGACACCTTGCAACCTGTTGAGAAACTAGAAAACACCTATAGCATGACCCTCAAACTGGGTTCTCAGATGTTAGGCATGATTCTGGTACAGCTCAAAAATGATCTGCCGTTGGCAGTGGCTGAACACTATATTGACATTTTACTTCCTCAGTTTATGCTGGCCCGCTTCGGCACAGAAATGCAGGAAGAAGTTGAAAAACGAACCAGTACCGATAAACTGACAGGTCTTTGGAAGCGTTCTTACTTTAACGAACGCTTCCGCGAAGAGAGTGAACGTTTGAGTCGCTCTCGTGAAGTCGGTTCGGTTGCTATTATGGGCATGGATGACTTGTCTGCAATGGTGCGCATGATGCCTGCTGAAGAACAAAATGAATTGTTGGAGCAAGCGGGACAGATTTTACGTTCGCTTTTACGTCAGACTGACTGGGTTGTGCGTTGGGACAATTTTGAAGTGCTCTTTTACTTCCCCAATACAGCTCCTGAATCAGCGGTTGAAGTCTTTGACCGTTGTGTCAAAGCCATGGCGCGTATCAATCCCTTGCTTCAGGTTGTGATTGGCCTCTGTAGCTCAGCTGAAACCACTTCTGCTCGGGGTCTGATCCAATTGGCCGACAAGCGTTTGAATTTAGCACGCAAAGATGGCCGTCATCAACTGGTCTGTTTTGCCAGTAAATCCACTGGCTTGCAATTCTGGGAATACAAGTAAACAGCGTGTCTGTTGATAGCTCTTTCCCTGCTTTTCAGGCGCCTGGCTTGTCAGCGCAAGCCGATGTTACACAGCTTTTACAGCGAGCCATTCTGAGCGATCAGCTCAGTCACGCCTATCTGCTCAAAGGCCCCCTTGAATTGACTCAACAGCTCGCTTTGGCTCTGGTGCAGGCGCTGTTTTGTCCCCAGCAGGGTTGTGGACTTTGCCATGTTTGTCTCTCGATTGTGGCTGAACAATCTCCGGACTTGTATATTGTACGTTCGGAATCAGAAAAATCAGCGATTATTCGTTTGGTGCAAATCAAGCAATTGGTTGAGCGGGTCTTGTTGCCGCCCTTACAATACCCGTTTCAGGTCTTTGTGATTGAAGCGGCTGAAAACATGAACAAAGAAGCCAGTAACGCTCTGCTTAAGACCCTCGAAGAACCGGCTTCTCGTTCGATCATGCTTTTGCTCTCTCAACATGCCGATCGGATCTTACCCACGATTCGTTCGCGTGTACAAAGTCTACCTTTACGGGCTGCTCTACCTCAGACTGAAGATGTTCTGGCGCGCAGTGAAAACCAGGAGTCGCTCTGGCGCTGGGAGCAAGTTGAATCGATTCGCAGCCCTCAGGCGCTGGACTCCTTGATTGCGGCTTTAGAGGCTCTGGAACCGGCTGACTTGATTATTCAACTGGAACTTTTACAGCGGGAATGCTGGAACCGAATTCAGCCTTTTATTGTCCAGAAGTCATCGGCGCTGGGTTTGAAACGGGCTTATGCCTATCTCGAACTCTTTGAAAAAGCCCTGGCACATCTGGCTGCGCACGCCCATCCAAAGCTGGTGATTGAAGCTTTAGCGCATCAGTATTTTCAGATTCGCCAACAGGTTTAAGTTTCGTGCTTGCCGATAATTTTTTTCGTTCTGGAATGAATAGCTGTTAAACTAAACTTAGGCATAGTATCAGGGAGGTGAAGCATGGATGAAACACAAAAATTAGCCATCGTTGAGAAAATCCAGGAATTAAAAAACTTGATTATTTTTTATACGATGGATAATCGTGAAGTCTTTGAAGTCATGAAACGCTGTGATTTTCTCAATTTTGCAGTAGGTGAAACCGTCTTCAAAGAAGGCGATCAAAGCGATTGCTTATATGTAATTGTCAAAGGTGAATTTGAAGTTACAGCGGAAGCCGCCAGTGGAGACCCTGTGCGCTTTTTTTGTGCCGGTCAGGGACTGATTTTTGGCGAGATGTCTTTTCTGGATACCCGTCCCCGTTCGGCTACTATCGTAGCGACCCAGGATTCAGAAGTTCTGTGCTTTACACGCTCTGATTATGATCATCTCTTAGTTGCAGACCCTTCCAGTGCTGCCAAGTTTATGATGGGAATCGCCGAGATTCTGAGTCGACGCTTACGTGGTGCTAACCAACGGATTAAGTTTACTACCTGATAATGAGCAGCAGTGCTTTACCGACTTTGGAGCATGCCGGCTATTTAGAGCCGCTTCAATTTTTACCTGAGTATGTCTGGGAAGGCCCTTCACAACCCCGCCGCGCGCATCCAGGCTTTTTTTCTTGCCATTTTTGTGGTGTAGGGACCCATGGGGTTTTGCCCCTGGAAAGCCAGGGGGCTCCACCTAAACAGAAGGCGCCCCTTACGGGGAGCTTTCAAGCAGACAATCAGCCGCTTTTCCCAGCTTTGGTTCAGGGTCGGCATGTCCAGTTATTGATGGGTGAGCAGAGTGTAAAAAAAGGCAGTATTCTAGAAGGTGTTTTAACCCTTAATGATAGTGAGCAAGTCACGCGCTTGCGGGCCTTTGATTTATTGCTCGGTCCAGATGGGCAAGTTTTAGCACAGCGTTTTTTGATGCAACCCAATGCTCTCGAAACCAATACCCAGGATTTCCAACGCTTATTGCCCACTGTTGGCTGTAACAAATTAAGCGCGGCTCTGGATGAAAAGCCTGGCTTATACTCTTTTCATCTGCGCCCCAGTGTCTTAGATATTACCGGACGCAGAGTCTCATTGTTTTATGAAGAAGCACTCGAGCGTTTTGCTGATTTGGTATTAGAGCATCGCCCGCAACGGGCGCGGACTCTGATTTATGCCAGTGGCCGGCTGGACTATTTTGCAGTGTTTGCGATCCAGGAAGTCTTTCGCCTATTGGGCGTGCGCAATATGACTAGCAATAGCGAACATGGTTATTTATCCGGTGCGCTTTACCAAACCTTTTTAGGTGGGCAGCCGGTCCCGTTTGTGAGCATAGCAGAAGCCCAACAACAGCCGCAGGGCTTATATTTGTTTGGTGGTTGGAATGGGGCAATTACCCATCCGCCTGTTTTTCAGGGGATTTTAGAGCAAGACAATCTGGATGCGTATGTGCTGGATGTGATGATGACCGAAAGCGCGCAAAAAATAGCTGCAAAACTGGGTCCTGAGCGGGTATTAATCATTCGTTCTGGTGGGGACAGCCTGTTTGCAATGGCGGTTGCTCACGCGATTTTATTGAATGACCCTGAGGCCATTTGCTCTGAGTTTATCGAAAGCTTTGCAGAAGCTGAAACCTTTGCGGTTTTTCGTGAGCTGGCTTTACAGGGAGATTATCATCCCCGTGCGGTAGCAGAACGGATTGCGCCAGAGTTTGCTTATCGCGAGCGTATTTATCAGGCGATTTGCGATATAGCTGCTAAAATTGCAGGTACTAAAGTTCCCCTATTGATTCCCTCGATGGGGTTTTCGCAAACCCGAGGGATTGTTCCCCATTGCATCTGGGCCAATATTTTTGCGATGGTGGGTAAGTTTGGTCACCATCCAGACCAGAGCCTGGTCGGTGGCATTTTGCAATTGCCGGGGCAAATCAATCATGAAACCCACATCCAAAGTCTCTCTCCCCAGCATTTTGTGGGGCGCTTGCCGGTCACTGAAGCCGGTGCTGCTGAAGCTGCGCGTCGTATGGGCTTACCAGAGGATGCTTACAAAAAGGTCTTAATGGTCACGACACGTCTGGCTCTGGATTATTCTGAGCCAGACTCTAGACGTGAGTTATATGTGTTTTTTGGCGGGCAATTTGCAACGCAAATGATGAATCAACCGCGCTGGATACGCAAGTTAACATCTAATCAAACCCAGTTTGTAGTGGTTGATCCCTGTCCCGATGAGTTTTGTCTCAAATATGCCGCCTTGATTTTACCCACACCTCCTCATGTGGCCAGCACCAAACTCTATCAAAATGGAGAATGGCGTTTAAGTCTGTCGCTACCGCGCCGCCAGGCTCCGAGCCAGAGCCGTTCAGATGCGACTATTGTCTATGATTTGATGGCTACTATTGGCAGGCTTTTACGCGAAAAACGCAATCTGTGGTTGCAGCACCCCGATCTGGCTCAGCTGATTTCAAGCGGATACATGAAAAGTCGTTTTGAAGCGGCTGGTTTGTCTCGCCATCAGGGGGAGGTCAGTCGCCCGCAGCTCTGGTCGCGTATCCAGTCCTATTTATCTGGGACTGAGGGCAATCAGCATCCCCTTTACTGTCAGCCTCGAATTGACGGTCAGCCGATCAATTGGGAGCAAATGCTAACCCAGGGGAATATCCGACACCAGGGCTTGGGGCAGACACAAAAAACATTAGATTATCAGAATGTCGGAGCCATAATGCACGATATTTACGGCCAGGCCCAATCTTTTCACTTTTTTGCTCCGACGGTTAATGATCTCGATATGACTTTGGGTATTGTCTTTTGCAGCGGTCGTTCAGCCTTATCCGATGATCCCCAGCGCAAAGCCCTGGCTGAAAATGCTTTTAACTCAGGTAAGCGGCTAGATCCCGAACTCTTGCCAGACGATAATCCACTCTATGTATCGTATATGCTGGCAGAGCGTTATAGCCTGTCGATAGGAGATCGCGTCTGGGTCACCAATCGCGAAACCCGTCATTCGGTTGTTCTGCCTGTGGTACCTACTTCCCGTTTAAAGGGGGAGACTGTGTATCTGAGTATTCACAAATCCTGGGCAGAGCAAAATCAGCAGCGCTATGTCAATCTTTTGACAGGGCACCGCACACGCTGCCCTTATACGGGGCAAACAGGTCACAAGCTAACCCGAGTTGAATTGCAAAAAGTAGACGATTTTTTGAATCGTTAAATTTTGCTTTTTTAGTTTCAAGTGAATCGATTCGGCTGGAGTTCTTTAGGATATCTCTGGATTAGGTATAATGAAGGAAATTGACCTCCCGGGAGCGATACCGTGTCTTCAGTCCGACTGCCTGCTGCTGAATTATTGGAAGAAGATCCAGATGATTATTTTGATGCTCTGGCTGCTTATCTTCAGTCAGAATTGAAGTACTACCAGAATTTAAAGCTCGAAGCACCCAATATTGAGGCGGATCATCTGATTATTGTCTCTTACATCTTTCTGGTTCTAAGAGAAAAACAAAAACAAGTTAAATCAGCACTTCAGAATTTAGAGGAAGAGCTTGATACGGGGCCGCTTCAGCTGTTTTCTCGCCAGCTCGACAATCTACAGAGTGACTGGTTTCAAAATTTGCTCCAATCAAACCAAATGGTGAATCTGCTGGGTGAAATCAAAATCATGCGTAAACAGGCCAAGCGCTTGTCCAGCAAAATTAAGCGAGCGCAAGACTGGATGGTTTTTAAGAATATTGAGCAGGAAGCTGATCAAATTGTGGGTGGAGCGGGATTTCAATCTCAAATTGAAGCTTTTGCTGAGCGAGGCTTCGAAGTGACAGCGCTCTGGTTAGCGCACCAACAGATGGAAAAGCAAATTGATAAAATGCGTGATGCTTTTGACAGTGTTTCAGATAAGCTCGCATTTTTAAGTTAGTAAGCTCCCTTTTTTGTGTATGGTGCACGATAAATATAGATATCTTTGCTTTGACCTCTACCAATTCTTGATCATGATCGCATTTTGGCCTGGATGGGTACGTTTAATTCTGATTTAATTTGGGAATATACTCTATATCAATTCGAACATATGTTACGATCAAACAACAAGTAGCTTACTGTTCTAGATTAATCCAAGAGGAATTTGACGCCTCTTGAATCAATATGTTCTTTAAGTAATAAGGTTAATAAGATGCAACAGGAACATCATGCTTTAAATGTTAAGGCAAAATTACAACAAGAAACTGTAGTTGATTTCATTTCGCAGGTCGATTGGAATTACAGCAGTACAAACCCATTTGTAGTAGAGTTTGACCCTACCACAAATTGTAACTTGGCCTGTCCGGACTGTATTAGCGGTAGTTTGCTTAATCAAGGTCGTATTGACCGTCAGCGCATCAAAGAAATTACGCGAGAAATGATAGATGCAGGCGTTAAAGCTGTTGTCTTGATAGGTGGTGGAGAGCCAATGATGCACCCGGACATTGGTTGGGTGATTCAAACACTCGGTGAAGCCGGTATCCAAATTGGTATTACAACGAATGGCTTATACCTGAAAAAACATTTAGAGGTTACTGCAAAGTATGCCACTTGGGTTCGGGTTTCAATGGATTCTGGAACCGCCGAGACTTTCCAGAAAATTCGCCCCTCACGTAGCGGCAACTCTCTTTTTGAAACTGCAGTTGAAAATATGCGTATGTTTGCCAAAATTAAATCGGGTCGTCTGGGCTACTCATTTATGGTCTATTCAAAAGGAAATTATGGTTTTAAGAATCCAACAGATGTCTCAGAAAAAATCACTCACCTTAATCATATTACGACAAATACCCACGAAATCTTTCAAGCAGCACAGCTAGCCAAAGATATTGGTTGCGAATACTTTGAAATTAAACCCATGTACGATGTCAATCATTTTTCAGTCATGCAGCAGCAAGAAATTGCAGAGCTTGTCGAGTCGCAAATTGAACTGGCGAAAACGCTTGAAAATGATCATTTTAAAATCTTAGAGGCCCTCAAGCTCAGAGCTTCTTTACGCGGTGACTCAAACGAAGAGCCAAAGTCATATAACCGATGTGCTGTTTCACAATTACGTACCCTGGTGACTCCGTCAGGAGTCTACGTATGTCCTTATTTTAGAGGCGATCCGAATAAAAAATTGGGTGATCTAAATCAGGAAAGCTTTTTGGAAATGTGGAATGGAGAAAAGCGCAAAGAGGTGATGGCAAAACTCAATCCTTCAGTTGACTGTAAAATGCACTGCATTCGACATGAATCAAATCTTGAGCTTGAACGAATGATTGCACAGGAACAGCCGGCCTTAGCCTCTCCTGACTATGATTTTTTTATCTAAGAGGAATAGACTGTGATCGATCCGTTTTCTGAACTTCCGATGGAATCACGTTGTTTTATTAATGGAAGTTTTAATGCTCCTCAAAACCAGCGTTATATAAAGAAAGTATCACCGATAAATGGTCAGCATCTACCCGAGCTTAGCGATTGCGATCAAGCTGATTTATCACTAGCAATTTTAGCTGCAAAAAATAGCTTTGAGAGTGGAATATGGCGAAATAAAGCGCTCACTGAACGCAAACAAGTGATGAATCAATGGGCTGATTTGATTGAGAAAAACGGCGATGAGTTGGCATGCCTGGACACGCTTGAAACAGGTCGCGCTTTAAAAAATTTTTTGAAGGACTCAATTCCTAAAGCTATCCATGCTTTGAGATGGTTTGCTGAGAGTGTCGATAAACACTATGAATTGATTGCTCCCAATTCCGCTAATTGTTATGCAATGCTTACCCGTGAGCCTCTGGGGATTGTTGGCTTAATTGTTCCCTGGAACGACCCGCTTGTCGTTGCCATCTGGAAATTGGCGCCAGCACTCTTAATGGGTAATTCAGTCATTTTAAAACCTGCTGAAGAGGCCTCTTATTCTATTTTACAAATTGCTGCTTTGGCTACAAAAGCGGGTTTGCCCGATGGCGTACTGAATGTTTTGCCTGGCCGTGGTGAACAGATTGGGCGTGATTTAGCATTGCATCCCTCTGTGCGTGGCGTCTTCTTTACGGGCTCTTCGGCTGTTGGCAAAAAAATTATGCAGTATGCTGGCCAATCAAACATGAAAAAAGTGGGTTTAGAATGTGGCGGCAAAAGTGCTTACCTGGTCACAAAAAATTGTCGAGACCTAACCTTTGCAGCAAAAACCTTGGCTCAAAATATGTTTTACAACCAGGGGCAAATTTGTTCGGCTCCTTCACGCTTGATTATAGACAAATCGATAAAAAACGAATTTTTGCAAATCCTGTTGAACATACTTGAACCCTTTCAACCTCAGGACCCCCGTAAGCCCGAGACAGAGGTCGGCGCGCTGGTCAGTCAGGTTCAATGGGAAAAAGTAAGGGCCTATATTGAACATGCTGTCTCAAGCGGTTTCAAACGTCTAACTCCCGAACTTGATTCTCCTCCTGTTGAAGGTGGTTTTTATCTTAGTCCAACCATTTTTGATGATGTTGATCCTAATTCTGAAATAGCCCAAGAAGAAATTTTTGGCCCTGTGCTTGCTGTGATCGATTATGATTCTTTAAAGCAAGGAATACAAATCGCTAATAATATCCGTTATGGCCTCGCAGCTGCGGTTTGGAGCTGTGATTTTGATGAAGCGCTGTGGTGTGCTCAGCAACTTGAAGCAGGTATTGTGCATATTAACAGCTATGGTGAAGATAATATGAGCGTACCCTTTGGCGGTTTCAAAGAATCTGGACTTGGCAAGGATAAGTCTATATTTGCTTTTGAAGAGTATTCTCAACTCAAATCAACTGTGATAAAACTGAACACAGCGCATCTTGCACAATGAAAAAATTACTAATAGCTGGTGGAAGTCATAGTGAATTACCTCTCATACAAGCAGCTCAAAAACTAGGCTATTTTGTACTTAGCTCTGGAAACAATCCTGCTGATCAGGGGCATCAGTACAGTAATGAAACAATCCTTAGCGATTATTCTGATCAAGAAGCGATGCTCAAACTAGCCCAGGACAATAAAGTAGATGCTATTTGTCCTGGCTGCAACGATTTTTCAATGATTTCATCTGCATATGTCGCTGAAAATCTTCATCTGGCTGGGTACGATTCTTATCAGACAACTTTATTGTTGCATCATAAAAACTTATTTAGAGAATTTGCATTGAAAGCGGGTTACCCCGTTCCTCAAGCTTATTCTTTTTGCAGGGAAGAGTTTACACTTGAAAGTGTTTCTGCGTTAGCATTTCCGATGATTGTAAAGCCGGTTGACCTGACTGGCGGAAAAGGTGTTCAGCGTGTTGATAATCAACAGGAATTAGCCGCAGCAGTTCAAAATGCCTTTTCTATTTCGCGAGCTAAGCATGTTGTCATTGAACGCTTTATTGAGGGTAGCTTGCACAGCTATTCCTGCTTCCTCAAAGATCAAAAAGTGGTTTTTGCTTATCATGATAATGAATATAGCTATCTGAATCCTTATCTTGTCAGTACTTCTGCAGGTCCTTCTAAACTCTCTCGCTTTTTATGCAAAGAAATAAATGAGTGTATTGAAACTCTGGCCACGCAACTGAATTTGGTTGATGGCCTTTTACATGCGCAGTTACTATGTCACGAGCAGCAATTTTGTATCGTTGAATTCACACGTCGCTGTCCCGGTGATTTTTATGCTTGGCCGGTCTCACAATCTACTGGCATTGACTATTCATTAAATATTTTAAAGCCTTATTTGAATCATTCACTAAATGACCTCAGCGATTATCACCAATCAAAATGGGTGGGGCGACATTGTGTAATGGCTGATCAAAACGGGAAAATAATGGGGCTCTCGATAGCTTCGCAAATCCGTGAGCAGATTCAAGCTGAGTGGGTGCTTAAAACGAAAAACCCACAGATTCGTAATTATCTCGTCGATAAAGAACGCATTTTGTTTCTTGAGTTCGCTTCCGAGCAAGAAATGTTGTTTAAAACCCAGCAGCTTACAGATTGGATTCGATTGGAGCTTGATACTCAATGAGTCAAGAGCTGATTCCCTTTAATCGTCCTTGCCTGACCGGTAACGAATGGGCATATGTAAAAGCTGCTATGGAAAGCAACCACTTGTCTGGAGATGGTCATTTTGGAAGGCTCTGTCAAAACTGGCTCCAAAAGAAGCTTAATGCAAAAGCTTCTTTCTTAACGCCTTCATGTACACATGCGTTAGAGATGGCTGCTTTACTGCTTAATATTCAACCAGGTGATGAGGTTATCATGCCGAGTTATACTTTTGTCAGTACAGCAAACGCATTCGCTTTGAGAGGAGCTACTCTCGTTTTTGTGGATATTCGTCCTGATACATTAAATATAAACGAAACAGCTATCGAGATAGCGATTACAGACAAAACAAAAGCTATCGTTGTTGTTCATTATGCAGGGGTTTCTTGCGAAATGGATCACATCATGAAACTAGCTGAAGCTTATGATTTGTATGTGGTTGAAGATGCCGCTCAAGCATTAATGAGTGATTATCATCAGCGTCCGCTTGGTAGTATTGGTCACTTAAGTGCTTTTAGTTTTCATGAAACAAAAAACATTACGAGTGGGGGTGAAGGTGGAGCTTTAATCGTCAATGCATCAGAATTTAAAGAGAGAGCTGAGATAATACGTGAAAAAGGAACCAACCGCAGCCGATTTTTTCGGGGGATTGTAGATAAGTATTCCTGGGTCGACATTGGCAGTAGTTATTTACCTAGTGAATTGCAGGCGGCTTATTTATGGGGACAGTTAGGTCAGAGTCAAAACATTACTCAGGCTCGAATGATAGCCTGGGAGAGATATCTCCAGGCATTAGAGCCGTTGGTTAATAATAATATTTTAGAATTGCCTTGTATTCCCAAACACGCTCAGCATAATGGACACATTTTTTACATCAAGACGAAGCAGATAAAACAAAGGCAAGCTTTGCTTCATCATTTGAAGCAAGCAAATATTATGGCTGTATTTCACTATGTTCCGTTACACTCTTCGCCTGCAGGTAAACAACTGGGCCGTATGCAGCATGATGAATATACCACTATAGAAAGTGAGCGTTTGATACGACTCCCATTATTTTATGGTATAACCAAGCAGCAACAAAAACGAGTTGTTGATTGTATTTATTCTTTTTATGATAAAAATAATATTAAATATAGTAAGTTCTGATT
>JBBKWI010000124.1:0-42870 GCA_037968875.1 Candidatus Sericytochromatia bacterium
CCCTGGCTCTACAGTCTCTTTGGCCTGCTGATCTGCTGGAATAGCTTATTTATTGTGCAATACCGACTGGGCTTTATTGATGCGATTGCACCGCTGTCAGCCTACGAAATGAGCTGGGGTAAATTTGATATGCTGCCTGAACTCAGCCGCAAAATCCGAGCCAAGCTGAGCAGCTAAGCCATTTGTCTCTCGTCGGCAGGACTCTGGTATCATGGAAGACAGTCAAGCAAGGATATGAGCATGAACTACACCTTTTTCTGGGAAACCTCCTCCCCCTTTTCCCAATGGCATCCTTCGCATTTTAGCGATAGCACCGGCACACAGTTTAAAACCGCTGAGCAATATATGATGTACCACAAAGCGCTGCTTTTCAAAGACTTTGTTAGCGCCCAGCAAATTTTAAAAGCCGGCCATCCCCGTGAACAAAAAGAGCTCGGACGCGGTGTGATGAATTTTGATGAAAACATTTGGAACCAGCAACGAGAAGCGATTGTCTATCAGGCCAATAAGCTCAAATTTATGCAAAGCAGCTCCCTGCTCAAAGCCTTACTAGAAACCGCAGGCACTGATTTGGTCGAAGCCAGCCCCGATGACTGCATCTGGGGCATCGGTTGGCGAGCCAGTGACCCAGAAGCCCAGGATCCTGACCAATGGCGCGGCCTGAATTTATTGGGTAAAGCCCTGACTCAACTACGCGAAGAGATCATCGCCTTTAGCTACGCTGGCGATCGCCAGTGGCTTAATTAGGGTATTTGCGGCAACAATAAGCCATCCTGAATCAATGGAATAAAAACCGCTGAGATCTCAGGCCAGCCCAACTCCGGAAAGCGCTGTAACAGTTCGGAGCGTTTCAGAGTCGTCTGCGAAAACAGATAACGCAGTAGGGGCTCAGCCGCCAGATCAAAACGCAGGCACTCATGCTGATAAATCAATTTCACGATCTCCCCATCACTCACCAAATAGTGAGGCACTGGGCAAACAGTAAACTCTTCGACAGCGACCAATTCAGCAGGTGTCCGAATCAATTGGGCGGGCAAATGATAAGCCTGGCGTCGTATCAGCTTGCCTATATGAGCCTGAAAAAAGCGACTGGCGAGATCTGGAGCTTCGCTTAGCTGCTGGACTTGCTTTGACCATTCAGCTAGCACCCCCTGCCAGGGATTGGGGAACTCAGCTTGCCTTGGCCAATCCATTAGCGGAGCCCAGGGCAGACTGCGCCGAAAATTGGGGTCGTGGGTCAGGCTTTCGGCCAACCAGCCCAGCAACTCAGCTCCACTCGGGCGGTGCAGCCCAACTGTCAAATGCAAAGATCGTTCGCCCTCAGCCAGAGCCTGATGCCAATAGCCGCGTGGTAAATAAAAGACATCTCCCGGCTGAAGCAAGACTTCTGTCAGAGGCTCTTGGTCGACGGCTGGCAGTGGGACAGGCTCTTGTCGGGCCGCTTCTGAGCCAGGTTGAAAAGAGACACTGGGCAGGGTTGGCTCATAAATCTGCCAACGCTTGCTACCTGCAATTTGTAAAATAAAAAAGTCGTGGGTATCGTAGTGCAACGGATAGGCCTGATAGCCCGGCGACGAAAAATAAAGATTAACCGCAATCCGAATCGCCAATTGCTGACTCAGAGCATCCGTCCAACGTCCGAGTTCTGGCTCGACTGTATCGACATCTTCTAAGACCAGAGCACCGCCTTGGCGCAATTTGGCTAAAATCTGAGAACGATTCAGGGATTCTTTTTTGAAGAGATAATTCATTTGGTCGGCGATCACTCGCACCCCCGGCGGCAATTCCGCTGGCGATGCCAGCAGCCGCTCCAACGACGCCCAATCAAAGAGACCTGCAAAGCGTGTGCGATCTGCCGTGACAATATGCTGGGGCCGCTGATCAACAATTTCCTCAAAAAACAGGGCTGGCGTCAGGGGGGCCAATAAATGGCCCAGTGGATTGACTAAATAAGACTGAGACATCTTGGCCTCCTGCTATTTTTGTTGAGACTAAATGGATCTAACACCAGTATATCAAGGGCTTCACAACGATGGCTTCGGACGATTTCATCAAATATCCATTTGCCTGAATACCGGAATCAATCACAGACGCTCAACACCCCTGAATCCGTGCCTCGTCTCAGGATCCTGTATAATTTTTAAATATCTTTTAAGAATTGGCGAAATAGATGGGGCTTTTAAACTGTGGATCCGCTGGCATTCAGATTGCAGGCTGGGGATCGTATTTACCGCAACAAATCATAGACAACCCAACTTTGATTGCCGAGGGAAAACTTCCGGTTGACCCGGCCTGGATCGAACGGCGCATTGGCGTTAAAACCCGGCACCGAGCTGCTCCTGAGCAAAACACCTCAGATCTGGCCCTGGCGGCTGCTCGTCAAGCCTTGCAAAATGCTCAAATCGAGGCAGAGGCCATCGATCTGATTTTACTCTCGACGATTTCACCTGATCATCCCAACCCAGCCACGGCCTGTGCTGTACAAGCAGGTCTTGGGCTGCGTGGCTGCCCATCCTTTGATATCTCGGCGGCCTGTTCAGGCTTTGTCTACGGTCTCGACGTGGCAGCGCGTTACCTGATGACAGGCAGCCAAACCGTGTTGCTGGTTTCGGCTGAAATTCGCTCACGCTGTGTCAATCCCGAAGATCCGTCTACAGCTCCGATTTTTGGCGACGGTGCAGGCGCGGTTATCTTGCGGAAAGTCCCTGGCAGCAACAACTTATTGGGTACACAAATTTTGGCTGATGGCGCTGGTTATCATGGTGTCAAAATCCCGGCTGGTGGCACCGCCCAGCCCGCCAGTTTGCAATCTGTACAAGACAAACAGCACTATCTGCAAATCCCCCAGGGAGAGCAGATTTTTTTTGCTGTGGTCGAAGGTATGACCGAGCAAACCCCTCTCTTTTTAGAAAGCCTGGGCATGAGCATCGAACAGATTGACTTCGTGATTCCGCACCAGGCCAATATCAATATCCTCAACGAAGTCGCACGCCGCTTGCAGATCCCTGCCGAAAAAATGCTGATTCACCTCGATCAAGTCGGCAATACTTCTTCGGCCTCAATTCCGCTTGCTTATTGCCATTATACTGACCAGATCCCGACTGGCAGCAAGGTATTGCTAATTACCGCAGGGGCCGGCTACACCATGGGCCTGGCCCTAATCCAAACTTAGGAGTTACCGTGCATCCAGACTTCGAAAAATTCGCTCAAATTCAAGCCCAACAAGCTCAGGAAGAAGCCGATCTGCAAGCCCAAGCAGGCCAGTTAACGCCCCGACAACGGCTAGCAGCTCTCTTTGATCAGGGTGAGTTTCAGGAACTTTTCCGCTATACCCAGGCCAAAGATCAGAGCAGCTGGCAAGATGGCCTGGTTTGCGCTTATGGCAATGTCAACGGGCGACCGATCGTGGCTTATGCCACAGAATACCAGAACCAGGGCGGGAGCGTCGGCGTGCGCCAAAGCCGCCAAATGGTCGAAGTCTATCGACTGGCACGCCAAAGTGGGATCCCGATCGTGGCTTTGCTAGAATCGAGTGGGGCACGTATTCACGAAGGCCTGCATATTATGGAAAGCTATGCTGCAGCGATGCGCGAATCGGTTTTTTGTTCAGGTATGGTCCCGCAGATCGCCTGTGTTTTTGGCTATTGTATTGGAGCCTCAGCGATTATGGCCACCCTCTGTGATTTTATCGTGATCGAAGAGCAAGGCACGATTTCATTGGCTGGGGCACGTATTAATCAATCAGCCACAGGCGAAAAACTGACCGAGCATGAATTGGGTGGCGTGAATGTGCATACCGAGCACACAGGCTACGTGCATGCCGTCTGTCAGGGTGACAGAAAAGTCTTACAACATACCCGAGAGCTATTGGCCTGGCTGCCAGCCAATCACAGCGAGAGTCCACCGCAATTTGAAACCGACGACCCGATCAATAGATTAGCACCTCAGGCTGCGGATCGGATTCCGATCGAAGCCAACGCCCCCTTTCATATTCAGAGCCTGATCCAGGATTTCACGGACGAACAGGCCTTTTTTGAGGTGCAGGAAGAGCACGCCCCCAATCTGGTCACGGGCTTCGCAGCCTTTGGCGGTCAGAGCGTGGCGATTGTCGCCAATCAATCTCAGTATTTGTCGGGTGCTATGGACGCCAATGCGACCCGCAAACTGGCCCGATTTTTAACCCTGGTCGCCAATTTTAATTACCCCTTGATTACTTTCTTAGATGTTCCTGGCGCCATGCCCACATTGGCCGCCCAGCAAGACCGTATCATCGGTGCACTGAATCAGGCCATGCATGCCCAGTGCTTGATTCATGCTCTCAAAATCACCGTCGTCGTCCGGCGTTGTTTTGGTGGCACTTATGCCATGATGCATCCCAAAAATGGTGAAGGTGATTTGATTTTTGCTTACCCTAACGCCATGATCGGCGTCATGTCGGCTCAGGCCCAGGAATTGGTGATGATGAAAATGGGCAAAAAACCACCCGAATCAGCCCTGCGTCTGGACGATCCCCTACTGGCAGCCGAGCATCTCTATATTGACGATATTATCCAACCCGAGCAAACGCGTCAAGCTCTGATTCGCGCTTTAAAAACCTTTGGTAATAAACGGATTCATCACTACCCCAGCAAGCGCAGCGGCAACCCGCCACTTTAATAAAAGCGCTGCCTGACAGACTAAATCCACCCAGAGTACAGCTCAGTCCTGATTCAATCCTGATTTTGAGTGCCCGACAACCAACGTGCGCTCTAAAAACTCGGCCAAACAAACACTGGCCTGAGGGTCTTCAAAAATACGATGGGCATTCGTTCGCAAGCGCTCCTGAATCACCATCCGGCGCTCTGGATCGCAGGCTAAAGCTACTGCCGTCTCAATATATGCCTCTGGGCTATCGACAATACCTTCCGCATAGTCCAATCGACGGCACAGAGCTGCGGTAATTTGACCCACCATACGCTCTGTTGGCAGGGTCACCAGCGGAATCCCCCAGGCTAGCGCCTGATAAGTCGTGGTGCCGCCCCCATAATACAAAGGGTCTAGCATCACGTCTCCCACTTGCAAGAGATTCAGAAATTGGACGTTGTCTAATTCCGGGAAAACCCAAATCCGATCCATTAATTCGGGCATATGACGCTGAAAACGTTGGGTCATTTTTTGGGCCAGGCGCTCCCCTTTACCACTTAATAGAATAATCTGCCCCTGGGGATCGGCGCGCAAAATGCCTGCCAGCAATTGATCAAAATCTGGATGCAATTTGAGCAGGTTTTGCAAGCAGAGATAGAGATGATCCGAATCCGCCAAACCAAACTCAGAACGCGCAACCGGCTCAGGGAAAGAAACCGCAGGCACTGATGAAGGGAAGCTAGACCAGCGTTCCAGCTTTTCAATATAATGGGATTCAGCTCCGGGGACTTCCATCGCTTCAGCAGACAGATAATAATCCATTTGCTTCAGACCTGTGGTTCCGGGGTTCATCCAGGACGTACACTGCACGGGTGCAACCCGAAACATGGCCAGCATATACTGCCTGAAATCCCAGCCAGGCTCCGTAAAGAACATCGCCTGTAAATGGCTGGCCCGTATCTGCTTCAAAGCCTCATAAATATTATCTGAAATCAGCCGCCAGCTGACATGAGGCTGCGAGAAATGGTATTTGCTTTCAGGCTTAAACAAGAGCGTAATTTCAGGAGAAGTCGAAAAGACCGTCACCCGAAAACGCGCCGGGTCCAGTCCTTCGGCCATCGCACCAGCATAGACATAAGTCAAAGCAAGGCTTTTGTCTGCACTAAAGATCCCGAGGTGAATACGTTGGTCTTGCGCCAATGGAGCCGGCTCAAAAGCAAGTGGTTTCGGCATCACGCGCTCGGTCACCTGAGCCAATTGGGTTCGTAATTGCAGAGGTGAGTAATGATGATATGAGGTATAAACGGCATTGCCATGCATCATGGTGAGATAGAAGAATTGATTGCGAGCAATCTGGATCGGCTGATGCTGAAGACGCTCCAAAACCCGGTCCAGACCTTGCTCCATACGCACACGTACCGCTTCAATTTCAGCATGCGAGTCAGGGATCAAGGGATAGGTCAAATCACGCTTAAGCTGCCACAAAATCTGGTGTGGATTGCGCTCAATCGCCTCATCGTAGCAGTTTAAAGCCGTCTGATACTCTCCCTGTCGCTCCAGTAAATACCCCATCATCAGCGCCAGGAGGTCCAGACGCGCATTATAGAGCTCACCTAAAGTCATCAAAGACTTTAAGGCCAGATCCAGATCGCCCAATTGATCCAGCGTCTGGGCCAATAAAAAATAGACCAGAGGATCAACATTTTCGTGTTCTAAGGCTTTTAAATAAAACTGAACGGCAGTCCCCTCGTGTTTAAAGCGCGAAAAAACCAGGGCCAATTGCATATAAACCTTCGAAGAGCGGGTCTTGGGGCGCAATTGCAAATAACGTCCAAAAGCAGAGATCGAGAGGCCAAAATTATTATGTTTGTCATGCAAAAACCCAAGCTGATAATGGGCCGGGGCCAATTGTGAATTGAGAGCAACGGCCTGCGTATACGATTTGATCGCCAGAGAGTCCTGACCTTGTGCTTCAGCCAGACGCCCCGACTGATAATACAATTGGGCGTGGCGGGGGTAGCGGTTATGGAGTCGCTGCAAAGCACGTGTCGCCAGCTGGAAACGGCGCTGTTTGATCCAATGGGTCACTTGCTGTATTTGGCGCTTCAGGGGAGCATAAGTTCGTTTTATCATGAAATTCTAAATTGTCCATAAGGGTCGCGTGGATTGTTTGTCACTTGGGCAGATAAAAAGCGAGCCAAGTCAGCAGCGCGAGCCTGCACGACGGGATCTGGATCGCGTTGCATGCAGCTTACTAGCGTTGGCAAAATCGATGAATCGGCCAAGTCAGCAAGATCATTTAAGGCCTGTAAGCGCTGCTCGGGATCTGCTTCTTCGAGAGCCGCCAAAGCTTGTTCTAATGTCGACATGAAGCCTCCAGCACAAGTTTTCCTTCTTTAAGTTGCCATACTTTGTCTACGTTATGCAAGCTGGATTGGTGATGAGAAACGATAATCCAGCCCATTTCAGGTAAAAAGTGCTGGATATTTTGCAAAACACGAGCCTCGGTCTGGCTATCCAGTTCTGCGGTGGCTTCATCAAGTAATAAAAGCGCAGGGCGATACAGCAAGGCCCGAGCCAAAGCCAAACGCTGCCTTTCCCCCCCTGACAACCAACCATCGCGTGCCCCCAGAGCAGTATCCAGCCCCTCCGGCAAAGCCTGAACCCATTGTTCGAGCTCACACACACGCAAAACCTCCCAGAGCGCTTGATCACTCAGCAGCTGACCCAGACACAAATTCTCACGCACGGTTTGATTAAAAAAGCCTGCCCGTTGCGGCACCAATAAAACAGGTGTCGCTTGTGTTTTCCAGGCTTGAGGCAAGCACAATTGCCCCGAGTCGGCAGGTTCCAAACCAGCCAACAGAGCCAGCAAGGTCGATTTGCCTGCGCCACTGGCCCCGGAGACACCCCAGCGTGCACCCACAGGCATCTCAAAGCTAAGCGCTTGCAATACCCGACGTTCAGCCCTGGCATAGTTTAGTTGGCGAACCTCAAAGCAAGAGACCGCCTGCCACTGCCAGGCAGTCTCTTGCTGGCGTGTCAGAGATTGGATCCGCATCAGACGCTCCCACGAAGCCCTCGCAATTTGTAAATTGGCCCAGGCTTCACTGAGCCACAAGCCAGGATCAATGCCCAGGGCCAGGGCCGTGGCAAACGCCAGAAGTTCACTGGCACTGAGCCAGCCCTGCTGCACCAACCAGGCTGCAAATAACAGTAATCCGGCAAAAACCAGGATCTGAACCGAAGCCATCAACGGACGCTCTAAGGTTTGGCGCCGGATCAGGGCCTGATAATGCTGGAGCCAGACTTGCTGGGCCTCTCGCAAACGCTGCTGGTGATGCGCTTCCAAACGATAAAGACGAATCAAAAGGAGATGGCGTAAACTATCGCCAAGCTCCTGATAAAGAGTGGCCAATTGGGCCTGTAAGGTATGGGAGCGCTGAGATAAAACCCGTGCTGAACTTTGAAAAAACCAGGCCAGGATCGGTGCTATCACAAATAAAATCAGGGTCAAGGGCCAGGACAGATAAAGCAAGACCCCCAGCAAACACAGCAATAAGATCACACTAGGCAGCACTCGGAATAGAAGCAAGGCCAAACTTTGGCGCACGGCTTCCAGATCTGCACTCAGAATCGATAAACTCACCTCTGGAGACAAGGCCTGCAAATCATGCCACTGGCTCTGAAGCAGGCGTCCAAAAAAAGTTTCTCGCTGTGCTAAGCCCCATTGGGCTGCCACACTTTCCGCGCCCAATTGCAAGCCATATTCGAGTGCATTTTTGGCCCAATAGCAAGCCACAATCGCTCCCAACAGTCCGGCCAAACGCGGCAGAGGCCAGTCGCCACCCTGAAAGACAAAATCCAGCTCCTGAGCCAAAGGGATCAAGCTCAAACTCAGGCTTAGATTCAAAAGCACCAGAACTCCCAGGCCCAGCAAAGGCCAGCGCCAGGGCAAGAGTGTGCGCCAGGGGACAGCAAAGGACGAGGGGGGAGCCGCTGCTATCGGAGACGGGCTCTGCGGCTCAAGTGGCATCAGTCAAACTCATGGCCGACCAGAGATCTCCAATAAATAGGTCACCTGGTCTGCTCGAAAAAATTTATGGCTCAAGGCACTCGGCACTGACCAGGCGCTCAGACGCGCTTCAAGAGCCGCTGCTTGCTCCTGGCTGACCTGTAACTCGGCCTGAGTGGCATTCAACGGTTTAACCGTTACCGGCAGATCTGCCAAAATCTTTTTAAGCTCAGCCCAACGTTGGGCGACCGCTTCTGCTTTGGCTTCCTGGGCTAATTTTTTAGCCGCATCTGCTTCTTTCGCCAGCTGTTCTGGGGATACGGACTGCTTTAGTTGATCGGCTTGCTCTGCTTTGCGTTCAGATAGCTTATTTTTTGGTGCATTGGCAACAGGCTTGACTGCAGGGGTTTTAGCAGACGGTTTCACAGATTCGTTTCGACTTTTTCTCAAAGGCACACTCTGCTTTTCTTGTTCGCTATCTTTGAGGGCAGCTTGATCAGGATCCGCTGCAGGGCGGCTCACTGTTTTCTGGTCTGCTGCTGAGAGTGGCTCTTCTGCGGGAGGGGCTGCTCCCAGGGTCATCGGTTGTGAATCGACCCGACCTAACTCAGACTCTAGCTGATCTAAGCTCACAGATGACTCTGACGTTTGGGGCGATTGATCTCCTTGTTTCATCACTGGCAAGGCGATCAGCACCACAACCACAGCGGCAGCAACACTTAAGAAAGCAGGTCGCAGGGCAAAAATTTTGCGACTTTGAGCCGGACTGAGGCTCTCTGGCTCGACCAAAGGAGGCAGACTTCGCATGGGGCTATCGTCATTAACAGTTTCAGACTCGCTTTTGTCAGCCTGCTCTAACCGCCCCTCAAGATCTTGCCAAAAACGGGCCTGCTCCTCAGCACTGGGCTGCATCGCCCCCTGAGTCAGCACATGCGCTAGCTCCTGATCACTGAGTTCGGTTTCAAAAGATGACTCACTCATGACTGGGGCTCCTCCTGAGTAAAGTATTGGCGATAAGGGAACAAAATACGTTTGAGTTGTTTACGCGCATAATGCAAACGGGAACGCACAGTGCCTGCTGGACAACCCAAAATTTCAGCCGCTTCAGCACAGTTCATCTCTTGCAATTCGACCAGGGCGACCACTTCGCGGTGATCCGACGAGAGTTCGGTCAATGCCTGGTTCAACAAAGCTTGCAAGTCGGCCTGTTCTAGTCGGCTGACGGCCTGATCAGGAACCGATTGCTGCTCAAAAATGAAAGCATTCGGCTCAGTCGCATATTCTCGCTGACGCGTCAGACGGGTTTTGGTCGTATTGACGGCAATCCGTGTTAACCAGCCCGCAAAAGCGCGAGGTTCTTTCAGTTTAGGCAAGGCGCGATGCGCCTTTACAAATGTATCTTGCAAAATATCGTAAACCTCGTCCCTATTTGGCAGCATGGCAAAAACCACCCCATATAGTCGGGGCATCATCAGTTTTACCAAATGCTGAAAAGCTTGACGGTCACCGTTTTGAGCTTGCTGTATATAAGACAAAATGTCTTCTGGCGTCATGCTTGTCTGTCAACCTTCTTACTTTTCAGACTCTCGAATAGAGCCGGGTGTTCAACACACCTCAAAAATTATTTTTACGAATCCCACTGAGTGTATCCGACATCGAAGAACCAAAATGCTGCGCAAAAAACATCTCTTCGTCCATAATTTCTTCTTCGATTACCGGGGCTGCCTGAGAAGCTTCAATCAATCCCAGCACCTCAGCTGCAGCGCCCAAGCTACCAATTAAAGTCGGTGCTTGCATAATCAAAGCAAAAGGCGCCAAATCCTTTAAGTCCGTTGCATCATGTGACAAAGCCAAAAAAGCCAGGGGATAATCAATCTGATAATAGGCACGCACACCGTGGGCCTGCATAATGATTTTTTTGGTTTTGTATTTGGTCGCACGTTCCCGACGTGAGCCCGTTTGCTCAACAATAAAGCTAGCCCAGAGTTCTTCTAATTGTTTACGTATCGTATTGGCGTCGTACATCAGATTTTTCTGCGTCCTCTTGTTGAATTGTACACAATCACAGCATTGAGTTCCAGCGATTGACCGAGCTGAGCGATTCACTTGAACCACAAAAAGCACCACAGATAATCTGCTGTGTTAAAATAGGCATTGAAACTGTGGTAGTGATCAAAAGGAAAGAAGTAGTGGCAATGAGCGATTCAGATAGCACACAATCCTGGAATGATGATGATGAAGATAATGGGTTCCCCAGCAGCCAAGCCTTTGACGACGCCCTGTCTATACTAGATGAGCATCTTCAAGAGCATGACGAGCCCGCCCTGTATGACGAAGAGCAACAAAAAGCAGAGACCTACGAAGAAGGCGTTGAGTTCGCCAGTGAAATTGACGACTCAGGCGATCCTGTCGATGCCTCTTATATCGACCAGGCTGAAAATAGCGATCTCTCTGACTCCCATCAACCAGAAGTAGATGATCTCGCCGTGTCTGAAGCCATCAACGAAGATGAGATCATTGAAGAAGAAATTCTTGAGCTCGACGATGAAGCTGAAGAAGATCTCAACGAAGAAGAAATTCTTGAGCTCGACGATGAAACTGAAGAAGATCTCAACGAAGAAGACAGTTTCGAGAACGCCGAACAAAGCGATGAAATCGCTGAAGACTCAGAGGAATACGAGATCGCCAAGTATTCTGAACTAGACAGCGAGCCTGAAGCTGCAGCCGAAGAGAGTCAGCATTCTATGCTAGGCCTGGGTGGCAATGGCAATGATGGCACCGATGATTTTAATCTGGCGACCTTAACCCAATTGGTCGACGAGATTCGTCAGGAAAGCCAACGGGTAGCAGAAATGAAAGTCTCTGTCTCTGAAGCTTTAACCCTTATTCAAGAAATGAGTGAGTCGCTTAAGTCGTGATAGAGCAATTAGAAGCCATTGTTTACAAGCATCAGGAGCTGACAGAATTGCTGTCAAATCCTGATGTGATTAAAGATCAGGAACGCTTTCGCAAATATGCCAAGGCGCATTCTGATTTAGAGCAAAAAGTAAATCGTTATCATGAGTGGCAGGAGCTCAAGAAGCAGATCGACAGCACCCGCAGTATGCTCAAGGATGAAAACGATCCTGAAATGCAGCAATTGATCCAAATGGAGCTTGATGAATTAACACCTCAATATGAGCAACTTGAAGCGGCAATCAAAGTTTCACTCTTGCCCCAGGATCCCAATGACGAAAAAAATATCCTACTTGAAATTCGCGCAGGCACCGGTGGCGATGAAGCAGCCCTGTTTGCCGCAGACCTGATGCGTATGTATATGCGTTATGCCGAAGGCAAACGCTGGAGTACCCGTTTGCTCAGCAGCAATGACACAGGCCTCAACGGAATCAAAGAAGCTGTGATCTCGATCGAAGGCGACGCCGTTTATAGCTTTCTCAAGTTTGAGTCTGGTGTACATCGTGTGCAACGTGTTCCCGATACAGAGTCCAGCGGGCGAATTCATACCTCAGCAGCCACAGTTGTGGTGATGCCTGAAGCCGAAGACGTCGAAATTGAAATCAATACCGTCGATCTTAATATCGACACTTTCCGTTCCGGTGGCGCAGGCGGACAAAACGTCAACAAAGTCGAAACCGCCGTACGGATTACACATCTACCAACAGGGATTGTCTGTGCCTGTCAGGATGAGCGTTCGCAGTATCAAAACAAAGAAAAAGCGATGCAAATGCTCAGAACCAAATTATGGGACAAAGCCAATCAGGAGCAACATCAAGAACGCGCTGACGCTCGCAAGTCTCAGGTTGGCAGCGGCGATCGCTCTGAACGGGTGCGCACCTATAATTTCCCTGAGTCGCGTGTCACAGACCATCGTATCAAGCTGACTTTGCATAAGCTCAATGAGATTCTGAATGGCGATCTGGCTGAAGTGATTGATGCCTTGATTTCTGCAGATCAGAACAGTAAATTATCTGAGTTGACCCAATCCGATCAAGTCCTGACAGTTTAAGCTTTTTTAGCTTAGCCTAGTCGTGCTAGAATAAGTTCAAAAGCAGGAGAAAAAGTGATGAAACGCCTACAAAAAATCTGGCCCGCTCTTTTGATTTCCCTAAGCGCCGTAATGCTCTCAGCTTGTCGTGCAAATTTAGGTAATTTCTTCGATTTGTATTAAGCCGTGAGCTTGCCCTACGAACTGGCCCGACGCCATTATGAGATGCAACGCATTTTAGAATTGGAGCCGGGCACCCAAGCTTATGTTCGTCTGGTGCCTTTTCTCAAAGATCTCTCAAGCGCTTCTTTTTTGGAGCTCTTTAACCATGCCGCTCCCCAGGTGCAAGCGGTCTATGGCGTCTATCTTTTAGCCAGTCGTTTTGCACAATTACCCCTGTCACAAGCTCCTGAATCACTGCAAGCACAGATTCAGGAATTAGCTGAGAGTTTATCTACGCCGCTGATTCAAGAGCAAGAGCTGTTATTACAAGACACCAAATTACAGCGTTATCTCTATGCCCGCCATATCTTACTCGAAGAGCTCGCTTTTCACCAGAAATACCGCACCCCACGCCCCCCAGGGCAAATCAACCGTGACGAATTTCGGGATCGTTTAAGTGGTTATGTGCAAGTCTTACGTGCAGGAATAGGTAATCCTCATCTGCTCGCACTCTGGGATCAAACGGGCTGGCTACAGCGCTGGCAATTGGCACGCACCAGCCGCCAAAACTTACCCGTAAGTAGCTCACCACGCCAACAAATCGCCAAGTTTAAGTTGCATGAGCCAGCCAAACGGCTCTATACCGAAATGGAGCAGGGCATTGCCAATCCTGAAAATTTCATGTTGCAAATGCAAGCAGCCATCACAGCTTATTTAGCTGAGATAGAAACTGACATGAACGGCCCCTTAGAGCCTGCCTTACGCGATATTGTCCAGGTTACTATGCGCCACAGCATGAAGAAAGGCTTTCGCGTCACGAGCGTCACCCAAACACTCTTACAGGCTGTTTATGATAGTTTGGCTCCCCAGGGAGCCACCCAAAGTCTGGTACTTTATACCCTCACCCAGGAATTGATCCTGGGCACCCAAAACATAAAATACCGTCTCAACGATATCTCCAGTGGTTTGGCAGGTTTTTTAGCTGTCAATTCAATTTCAGAGGATGCTCTCAAATGGGTGCAACATGCCCTACTTGATAGTGTGATGGAAATTTACGAATCCTTTTCATTGAGCGAAAATGCATTAAGAGTCTTGATGGATCAATACCGGCAATTTCAGGAACAAGCGGCACACAAGCATTATCAAGCAATCTCAGCTTCGCTTAGCCCACTTCTGGCCTGAAAAACAGATCTAAATATGAGCTTGAAGCATGGCTTGCCACCAGCGGAGATATTCCCTTTGGGCCTTGATATCCTGTGCTATCCAGTGTTGAAAAACAGAGACACCTAAAGCCCAATCGCCCTGTTTAAGGGCCACCTGAATCAAACCCTGCCAGGGCAAACGATCCCCAAATGGCAAAGCAAAACGGGCCGCTGGCTCCGCAGTCAAACATCTCATAAAAGCAGTTTTCGCCAGTTCAAGCGCATCTAATTTGAGAGCTGTGGCACCCAAGAGATAATGAAACTCCGCATCCTGGACCTGATCCTGCCAGGGCAGATAATAATGCAACAGTTCAGCATCTGCTCCCTGCTGAAACCAATAGCGAAACAAAATCAGCCGCACCCGAGCCACGGGAGCCCGAAACCAACCTCTGACTGGCGCAAGAACATAGTGTTCGCTGAGTTCAATACTTTGCAATAAATAGGCCAGGCCACGCTCCGGGTCAGCAAGCTGAGAGTTATGCAGCAAAGCATAGCCATAATGATACAGATAATACGGATTGGGTAGACCCTCTACCTGCAAAGTATCAATCAACAGCCTGGAGCGATCTTGCTTACGATGCTTGTGCATTTCGGCGTCTAAATAGCCCCAATGCTTGAGAGTGACTCCCGCCAGATTTTGCACAGGCAAGCTTTCATTCCAACGGGCATGACACAACTGTTCATGCAGGCGGCCCCTAAAACGAATGAAGGCATGATTTGCAAACAGACGGGCCACGCGTACACGTTGATTACGGCGAGCATCATCAAAATAGCTTTCACAAATACAAGTCAGTACTTGCAAGCCCTGAGGGCGATAAGCCAACAGACGCTTCAAAATAGGTAGAGACTCCGGACTCAAAACCTCATCTGCATCAAGCACAAGCACCCAATCCCCGCTGGCAGCAGCCAGGGTTTGATTGCGCGCCCAGGCAAAGTCATCTTGCCACTGCAGCTCTAAAAATCGCACCGGATGCGTCTGAGCCCATTCCTGAATCTGGGCCAGGGTCTGATCTTCTGAACCCGTGTCTGCAATAATGTATTCGTCGACCAGACCGGCAACCGACTGCAAAGCTTCTAAAATACGATTTTCGCCATTGCGCACAATCATACAGAGGCTCACGCGAGGCCGCTGTAAAGGCGGTGTTAAGAGGTATTGCCAATGTGATCCACCTGGCAAACTATGAAGAGCATCAAAGTCAAGCTGAGTTAAGCTTTCGTCTGAAAAAACAGCTTCAAAGTTAAGCCCAAACTGCCGGCCATAGCAAGCCCGGCCCAGCTTAAGCAGCCCCATGACGATCGCCTGGGCATTGAGATCCTGAGCTGCTTGCAAGCCAGCCATCAAGGCATCATAACTCCATGTTTCACAGAGTATCCACCAAGAAAAAAGCAAACGCAAGACCGGAGTTTGGGCATGCTCCAACTCAAAATAAAGGCGATCCAACCAGGCTCCGATCGGAACCGTTAAGAGCTGATGCAAATCTGCATGAAGCGCCCAAAGATCCATATCCTTGCCGATGACGCTTCCGTCAGGTGCAAGCTCCAACAAACGTCGCACAGCAAAGAGCGCCCCAAAAACGTCCCGTTCTTGTAAGGCTAGCTCCAATAAGTTCTCGAGCACGGTTGTCTGCCAGTCCGAGCTAGCCTGTAATTGATAAAGTGCCGGTGCGTAGCTATGCAATAGAAGCTGACGGGCTAGCGCCCATTGCCCACTGGCCTGGGCTGCCTGGGCTGCCAATTGTGAAAAGCTAGCATAGGGACAAAGGGGCCGAAAACGGGCATATAGACGCAATAGCTCTTGCCAGCGCTGCTGAGCAATATAAACCTGGGCCAGAGCTATCAAGACACCAGGCAAAGGAGCTGGCAGCCAATCTGGAGCGGGTGCGAGTCGACCATGATATTGCAGAGTCTCTTGTAGCGCTTGTCCAAAAAGCTGTTCGGCCTGGGGCACGTTTTGAGCACTATCGATGCCATGAAACAAAACATAGGCATAATGATAACGTGCATAAGGGTTTACCCGCTGTGGATCAGAGACCATTTTTTTGAGAATCTCTACCCGGCGGCTTTTCTGATGACTCAGCTGGGCCTCCCTTTGACTGCCGCTGTGCTGAAAACAAACAGGCAAAAAAAGCGTCAATAAAAAATGCGGGGAGCTTTGTTTGACTGGCAATTCATGTAAGGCACCCGTATAGCGAATCTGAGCGGGTTGCGCTCTGAAAATACGCGGTGCCCAGCTCAAAGCGGTCTCTGTCGCCAATTGATGTCGAATTTGCACCGCAGCACTCTGCCAACCCAACGGCGCATAAGCCAATAAGCGCCGTAAATAAGCTTGAGATTTAGCGTCCAATACTTCATCTGCATCCAGCACCAGGATCCAATCTCCCTGGGCCTGCTGCAAAGAGAAATTACGTGCTAACGAAAAATCATCTTGCCAGGGCAGTGAAAACCAACGCAATTTGGGATAAGCCTGCGCAATTTGCGGACTCTGATCTTCTGAGCCTGTATCAACCAGGATGATTTCATCGGCCAGCTCAGAGACCGAATCCAGAGCTTGTTTTAAGACCAAAGCTTCATTGCGCACGATCATGCAAACCGAAAGGCGAGGAGCAAGAACTGGAAATAAAAATTGCTGCCAGGGAATCAGAGCAGGAGGGAAACCAGAGACCAAATGATTCAATTCAATTGTCGGCTCTGAATCAAGCACTTGCTGAAAGCTTTCGGGATACCAGAGAGCGGCAAAAACTTGCCAGGCTTGTAGCAGCTCCGGCCAGGCCTGTAAGCGCTCCATGGCAGCAGCCATGGGTTGAGGTTCAAGATAGTATTGAAAGGCCCGCCAATAGGCCTCTAGTGCCGGCAAGGCAGTCTGCGCTGCCTTCCCCCTGGCCAGCCAGTCGTGATAGACGCTTAATTCAGTTGGAACGCCAGACACATCAGCCCTTTACTCCACCAGCAGTTAAGCCTGAGATCAAAAATCGCTGGGCCACCAGGAAAACAACAAGCACCGGAATCGTGACAATAATCGCACCTGCAGCCATCAAATGCCACTGGGTATTAAACTCAAAGACATAAGTTCGAAGACCGACAGGCAAAGTGTAATGACTTTCACCGGTCATAAAAGTCAGAGCAAACATAAATTCATTCCAGGCCGTAATAAAAGAGAAGAAGCCTGTGACCGCAAGTCCTGGCAAAGACAAGGGGAGAATAATCCGAAAAAAGGTACCAAAAGCAGACATGCCATCAATCATAGCGGCTTCCTCTAAAGAGACTGGGATCGCATCAAAAAATCCTTTGAGCATCCAGACCGCAAAGGGCAGAGACAGAGTCGAATAAGCGATGATCAAGCCTGCAAAGGTATTCAACAGGCCTAAGTCTTTCATAATATTGTAGAGCGGAACGATTAAGATCGCTCCAGGAAACATTTGGGCTACCAGAAAAGCAAATAGCACTGGTTTTTTACCCCTAAAGCCAAAGCGTGATATGGCATAAGCCGTTGTAGAAGCCAACATAAGGCCCAGGACTGTTGTGGCCAACGCTACAAAGACCGAATTAAACATCCACTGCCAAAACTGACCACCTTTTAGAACCGCTGAGTAGTTTTCAGTCGTAAAGGTTTGGGGTAATATCGTTAATTCTGGACTCAAGACTTCAGCGGCAGGCTTAAAAGAGGTCGCAAAAATCCAAAAAACAGGAAAAATAGCGATCGCAGCAGCGATGATCAAAATCAGATATGACCACCACTCGGGCTTACCATGTGTTGGGTTTGGCTCCATTTTTTGCTCCTGAAATCCGATACTGACAGTATACCGCAAGCCAGAACAAGATCAAGTTCGCACTGACACATCACAACCAAACACAACAAAGCCTCTGGTGAAAACCAGAGGCTTTGCGATATCAATTGGAACTAGCCGTTAGATTTAGCCACCGAAGCTAATCGTCACCGCACCAATCGATTGAATTTTAATCTTGGGCGCAATCTCGTTATAAGAGAGCACTGTCAAAGCCGGGAAGTTGCGTTCCGTCAGCTTCTTAACATGAGGACGGATTTGTGGGTTACAGAGAACCACCGGGTTATGACCGGCATTGGTCGCCGACTGTACCTCGTTAGCCAGTTTGGCCACAATTTGTTGAGAGACCTGCGGGTTCAGGGCCAATACAGCACCCTGGGCGGTCTGCTGAATACTTTCCTGAATCGCCTGCTCGACTTTGGGATCAAGGGTAATCACCGGAATCACATTCTGATCATTAGAAAGACTGCTACAGATTTGACGAGACAAGGACTGACGCGCCAGCTCCGAGAGCGTATCGGGATCCTGATTGATTTTGGCAAAGTCTGTTAAGCGCTCCAGAATCGTGGCCAAATCGCGAATTGAAATCCGCTCGCGAATCAGGTTTTGTAAAACTTTCTGAACGCCACCCAGAGAAAGCATTTCGGGAATCAATTCTTTGACCACAACCGGGTGCTTCTCTTTGACTTTGTTGACCATAACCTGAACTTCTTGACGGCTCAGAATCTCGTGAGCAAAGGACTTGACGACCTCGGCCACGTGAGTAATTAAGACATTGGTAGGATCCGTAACCATATAGCCCAATTGTGCTGCACGTTGAGCTTCGTAGCCAGCCACCCAGACTGCAGGCGTCCCGAAAGCGGGGTCCTTGGTGGGGAAGCCGACCAGCTCCTGAGAAACATCTGTATCGGGCTGTTGGATCGCCAGCATATAACCCATCAAGATCTCGCCCTGAGCAACTTCGATGCCTTTGACTTTGATCGAGTATTCATTGGGTCGTAAATTCAGATTATCTTTAAACTGGATACCTGGCATAACAAAGCCCAGCTCCATCGCGATCTGAACACGCATTGGGACGACACGGTCAAGCAAATCGCCACCCTGAGAAGGATCGACCAATGGAATCAAGTCGAGACCCATTTCCAGCGCCAGCGGATGCACTTCCATAACCTGCAAGACGTTTTCCGGTTTTTTGACTTCTTGCTCGGGGATCATCGCATCTTCTTCTTCTTCGACAACCATCTGAGATTTCTTGACCGTCTTGCGGTAAACCACAAAGGCCGTCACCAAGAAACCGATTGCCAGAGGGAAGAAAAAGTGCCTCGGCATGCCGGGAATAAACCCGAACACAATCAAGAAGATCGAAGCCAGGGCCATCGATTTATAAGAAGCTAGTAACTGGTGCTTCAAGTCAAACGCTAAGTTACTATCTGAAATCGCGCGAGTGGTCACAAAGCCAGATGAAATCGAGATCAAGAAAGCAGGAATCGCGGCGACCAGACCATCTCCGATTGAGAGGGTCATATAACGGGCAGCAGCTTCAGCCAATTCCATGTCTTTTTGCAACATGCCAATCGCAAAACCACCCAAAATATTAATGATGGTGATGATGATACCCGCAATTGCGTCCCCACGAACGAACTTATTGGCGCCATCCATGGTACCGAAAAAGTTGGAGCCCTTCTCTAAGTCCCGCCGGCGTTTTTTGGCTTGCTCGGCATCAATCAAACCGGCATTAAAATCGGCATCGATACTCATTTGTTTACCCGGCATCGCGTCAAGGGTAAAACGGGCAGCAACCTCAGCAACTCGCTTGGCACCCTCTGTGATAACGATAAACTGAATAATCATCAAGATCAGGAAGATAACGACACCGACGACATAGTTGCCACCGATTACGAAGTTCGCAAAGGTCTCAATTACATTTCCGGCTTCAGCATTTAAGAGAATCGAACGGGAGGTCGCCACGTTGAGAGAGAGTCGAAACAAAGTCGTGACCAATAGTAGCTGCGGAAAGACCGCAAACTCTAGCGGGTCAACAATATTGAGTGCGGTTAGTAAGATCAAGACAGATACGGCCAAATTGATCGTCAGGAAAAAATCGATCAAGCCCGAAGGCAGGGGGATCATCAAGATTACGACAACCAGGATACACAGACACGCCAGAGCGATATCTGCAAATATCGATTTGCCGACTTCATCAGATGGACTAGTACTCATGGGTTAACTCACACTCAACTTTTTTTAACTATACCAAACGGGGCAAAGACTTGCTTCCTGAAGAAGCGAGACAGGTTTTGCTTACTGAGCTCTCAAATCAAGCGCAGTAAGCAAAACCCTTCAGCAAGAGCCCCCGAAACTAGGCTTCGAGGGCTTGCTGAGAAGGGATTTCTTAAGAGATACCCGAGGACATGGCTGCCAGACGCTTCTTGAGAGACTGAGAGACCATTTTCTGGGTCATTGGAGGCAGAACTGGGTTCTGCGCTAAGCGGGTCCGGACTTCGTTCTGAATTTCCGGATTGAGTAGGTTGATAACGTCTTCAGCTTGACCGGGGTCGAGTTGAGCTAAGACTGCAACCAGGGTTGGCAAGCGCTCTGTTGAGAGCAATTGCGCCACGGTTTGCGGCGTTACGCCCTGCAAGAAACCAAAGGGGTTATCAGGAGTTGGTGGCATAATCGGCGCGCGAGAGACTTCTTGAGCCTGCTGTTGAACCGGTAAGCCTGGAGCACCTGCTGGTAAGCCTGGAGCTCCTGGAGCACCTGGAATTTGGCCCGGTTGGCCTTCCATGCCTGGAGCGCCAGGGGCACCCGGAATCCCACCTGGAATCGCTTGATACTGAGGAACACCGGCACCGAATTGCTCGGCACCTGCTGCTGCTTTTTTCTTGCCCAGTAATGCGCCACCGAGACCGGCACCGATAACCAGACCGCCCAAAGCGACCAGAGCATAAATCCACCAGGGAGTTCCCTCGCGGGCTTTTTCCATTTCAGATACGAGTTTGTCGTATTTGGAATTATCAAACTTAACTGGCTTGACGTCGACCAGGTCATTGCGGGTAGCGTCAAAGTTAACGGCTGCCTGAACCATTTTTTCAACATCAGCCTGGCTCAAAGGCTGGGGACCACCTTCAGCAACTTCTTCACCTTCAGCCAAAACCGGAGGCTCGTACTGAACGGCAATTGAGACGCGCTCAATCACACCCGACTCCCGTGAAATCAGCTCTTCAATATTATTGTAGTTATAGCTGACTTGCGCAGAAGTACGCTCGCTTTCGCTGGTGTCAGGAGCGCCTACTGGAGGTGCAGCTGTACCGTCTTGTTGTTGAATACCGGATGTACCGACACCAATTCCACCAGCAGTGGTCTCACTCGACTTGGTCGTTTCAGTTGAAGTCCGCTCAGCGACTTTAGTCTGAATCTGTTGGCCATTAACATCCACGGTCACTGGTTGGTGAACCCGACGACGCTGCTGGGCTTTGTCAAAGTTAGCGCGAATGGTTGCGGTCGCTTTGACTTTACCGGGGCCAAGTACTTTTTCAAGCATTAAGATGACTTTGTTTTCCATCTGCTGTTCCATCAAACGCTGCATCCGGATTTGTTCTTGCAATTGTTTATTGTATTGCTTGCCTGAGTCAGCTCCGTAGAGACCTTCCTGGCCTTCTTGCAAAATCTGACCTGTATTATCAACAATGGTGACATTGCCGGGTTTAAGACCAGGGGTTGCGGAAGCAATCATATGGGCAATTGATGAAACATACTCAGGCTTAAAACCGCCGCCGCCAGAAAACTCCAGTAAAACTGAAGCCGTAGTGGGCAATTGTTGCTCTGAGAAAAGTGTGGGCTCAGGGATAACGATATTGACACGGGCATCTTCGATGCCTTCAAATCGTTTTACTAAGCGGGACAGATGTCCATCACGTGCCCGTTGTAAGGCCACGCGTTTTTCGAAATCTGTAGAAATGAAGCCCATTTTATCAAAAATTTCGTAACCCACAATGCCACTGCCTGGCATTCCTTTTTGGGCCAATTTAACGAGAGCTTCATCTACACGATCGGTGGGAACGCGTACTGCGGTCCCGTTTTCACCCAGTTTAACGGGAATTCTAAATTCTTCTTCTAAATAGTCTTTGGCATTTCCGGCTTCGGCCAGAGGCAGGCTACGGTAAACCGTACGGAAACCATCATCATCTTCGGTTCCGCCCCCTCTAAAAATAAAGAAAGCCAAGATACCTACCAATAAGATGGCACCTCCTATAACGGCAATGCGCATATTTGGCGCCATATTGCCTAGGAATCCGCCTCCAACTGCTTGATCATCAACGGCCATTGAATGATTTCTCCCTTCTCATTCTCAAACTCAATCGGCGTGACTAAACTTGCATATTCATCAACGTTTGATATGCAGTCGTCAACTTGGTCATCACGGTCGAAGCCATGGTCACCATCGTGTCTAACTTAGCGCCTGCAATCTGGATAGAGTGGATATCCACATCTTTACCTTGAAGCAGGTCGGCCATCAGTGTTTCGCTTTCGCGCTCGGCATTGTTGGTTTCATCAATCGCACTATTCAGTACTTCGACAAAAGAAGAGCGTTTAGCGGTCAGTTCATCCTTTGGTATTTCAAAGGTCATCGGCATTTGCGTCTGTGTTACCCGCAAATCACCCGGAAAAAACGATTGTAATGCTGAAACAGCCATGAATATTCTACCTCTTGCTTAGTGACATTCTTTATCTTACCTTCGCCTATTTACCAATTTCAAGGGCTTTATTAATCATTGTCTTAGCCGCATTGGTAATTTGCACATTGGCATCATAGGCGCGAGAGGCAGAAATCATATCCACCATTTCTTTTACGATATCCACATTGGGCAGGGTCACGAAGCCTTCTGCGTCGGCATCGGGATGACCTGGCATATAGGTTACTTTAAGTGGTGTTGGATCTTCAGTGACTTTTAGCATCGTGACGCCTTTGCCTTTGGGCTTGGCTTTTTCACTATCCATCACGCCATCCATCACCGATCCGGTAATGCTATTGGCCATTTTAGCCGGATCCCAATCATCTTCCATCATTTCAGTCATGGCATCTTTGACCACTTCCTGGAAGACAGGCACACGGCGGCGATAAGGGCCACCCTCTGCAGTTCGGGTACTGTTGGCGTTGGCAATATTACCGGCAATGGTATCTAACCAATACCGGTTGGCTACCATTCCGCTCGCGCTGGTGTTAATAACATCAAACAAACTCATCTTAGCTCACACTCCTTTATCGGTTAGAAATAATCGTTTTTAGGGTTCTAAACTCACCTGAGATAGACGAAACCAGAACATTATAAAAAGAGGTATTTTTAATCATTTGACCCATTTCAATTTCAGGGTTCAAATTATTACCATCCTGGCGCTGCGTGTCTTCCACTGTGATTACTTCAGGCTGTACACCCGCAATAAAATCAGAGCGGCTCATGGATTTGGGGCCTGTATCACGCGGGTCAAGGCTTTCGGGGCCTCCTGCCGGATGGTTTTCAAATAGTTGACTGAATTTGGTATTGGAAAGTGAATAACCGACACCATTGTCAGTCTGATAATGGGCACCTTCGTTATAAAGACTGTCCAGCGTCAGGTTTTGCATCAATTGGTCATTGATATTGCCAGTACTCATTTCTTCGGTCATACCAGGAGCACTATCATCTGCACTTGCCTTGATACGCTCTAAAGCATCAACAAAAGAGACTTCCGAGCGTTTGTATCCGGGTGTGTTGATATTAGATATATTATTAGCAATCGTCCGGTGACGTAGGGTGGTGACGTCCAACATCTTCTCAGTGAAGGTCATCAACGGGCTAAATAAAACCATCTGTTCCTCCTAATTACATCGATAAAAAATCGTCTATTGACTTTTTCTTGCCCAGCTTCACACGAAGCTGTTCAAGCGCACGCTTGTGAATTCGGCTAACCCAGGACTCAGAAAGTCCGAGGCGGCGGCCAATTTCATTAAACGGCAGTTTTTGAAAATAATAAAGTTTTAAGGTCGTGCGCTCCTGGTGAGGTAATTGCTCAATTACCCAGGTTAAAGTTTTTTGCAATTGCTCAAACTCAATATCACGCTGAACGCCATCTGCTGACCCCAATTGGGAAAGCAGATTAAAACCCTCATCTCCATCTGAACCGCCACTGGGAGCATCCAGTGACAATATATAAGAATAGGCCAAATTGGTAACTTTATTAAAGAGGTTAGCTGAATCCGTTTCCACGTCTTCGGTGTTCTGATAGACCACCTGCTCTTCTTTTTTAGGGACTTTAGGCAATTTTGGCAAATTGTCTAAAATAGCGCCTTTTACATAATAGGTCGCAAAGGTTTCAAATTTCACACCCCGTGAGGGGTCAAAACGTTCGATCGCTAACAACAAACCCACCATACCATCACTAACTAAATCATTATAGTCGTAATGCTTAGGCAGCTTCATCGATAAGCGCCGTGCAATTGAGCGAACCAGTGGCGTATAGCGTTTGACAGCTTCATTGCTACTGGTTGGCGGTGCTTGAGGCGTACTCTTGGCCTGTGCTCCCATTATTTCCTATTCATCCGGTCTTTTAGCCTATTGTATCATTAGCGTTGGTTGATCTTATAGATCTGATCCATGATTTGTTGTGAATTATCCACAACATCAGGTTGTTTTTGAGTCATTTCTTGGATCGTATTGCCCGCTTGAGTCAATACAGTCAATGAATCTGAGTTAGCGCCATCAGCAGCACTCAATGGATTAGCTGACGCATCGGCAAGTTCACCCATTGGCGCTTCACGTCCACCGGTTTTGTCCATTTGACGCATAAGAGCATCGGCCAGACCCTTGCCTTCAGAAGCTGCCAGTTTCTCACCAATTTCCTGATCCAGGAAACCCATCAACATATTTACATGGGGACCTGAAAACAGGCCCTCTTCTTCATCAGCGCCACTCTCACGCATTTGTTGAAACATATACGAGTAGAGCATCGAAACAAACTTTTCTGAGGCTTCTTCAAGGTTGGGCGTTTTGGCGGTCGGGGCAATGATCGAGTTTTGACCAAAACCTGTATTCATGTTTCCGACCAGAGGGACTTCGCTAATCATGGCTTACTCCATATCCAGATGCGCATTCAGGGCACCTGCAGCTTTTATCATTTGCAAAATAGTGATCAGATCTCGAGGCGGAACTCCCAGCGAATTCAAAGAACGCACCAAATTACCTACTGTTGAACCTTTGACCAAAACCAGCGTATCGCCCTTTTTCTCGTCGTAGGTAATCACCGTATTAGTGACAACTTCTGTTTGCCCTTGTGAAAAGGGATTCGGTTGTGAAACGGTCGTCTGAGCATCAATTTTGATTTCCAAGCCACCATGGGCAACGGATACCGGGCCAATACTCACGTTTTGACCGATAATAATCGTGCCAGTACGCTCATCCAAAATCACTTTGGCGGCATTGTTTTTGGGCGACAAGGTCAGATTTTCAATCCGTGCGATTAATTCCGCCAAATTATTGCGATAGGTTGAAGTCACAAACACCCGTACTGTGGAGGCATCCACAGCTTTGGCATTACCTAACAAGCTTTTATTGATTTTGTCAGCCATTTCGGTCGCGGTAGTAAAATCGGGGTTTAACAAATAGGCTTCAATATAACCATTTTCGTCCATTAAGGTGACTGGAATTTCTTTTTCAACAATAGCACCGTTGGGAATCCGACCGACAGTCACCGCATTTTTTTGAGCCGATGCACCCTGGCCGGTTTCGACACCAAAGCCACCGAGTGAGATAGAGCCCTGAGCAACGGCATAAATCCGACCATCAGCACCCCGCAACGGCGTTTGAATCAATACCCCATTTTGTAAACTCTTAGCGTCACCCATTGAAGACAAAGTCACGTCAATGCGCTGCCCTGGCTTCATAAAAGGAGGGATATTAGTCGTCACCATGACTGAAGCCATGTTTTTAACCCGCAGTGACTTGGGATCAATTTGAGGCATACCAAAGCGCTCCAGCATATTAACAAGCGCCCGACTGGTAAACGGAACGGCATTTGAGGAGTCGCCGGTACCCTGCAAGCCTGAAATCAGACCTAAGCCTTGCAATTGGTTATAACGAGCGCCACGAAAAGTAACGACGTCTTTGACGCGCACTGCCGTTGGCGGCGTAATGTCATTAATCACCGGCCCGGAGGGCATAGAAGCCATCGGAGCCTGTTGCGCTTGAGTGGCCAGCGGGAGTGTGAGCGCAGCCGTCATCGCGATCAGAAGTGTTTTTTTCAATTTCATGGTAAGCCCCTTACAACAGGAAGTTAAAGATACGAGTCATGATACCACCGGTTGCTTTGGCCGAAACCGGCCCTGTACCCAGCACATCAATACGCATATCTGCGATTTTGTTTGACATCACCGTATTATCTGCAGTGACATCATTTTGGCGGACGATCCCGGTTAGGACCATTTCGTTGTCTTCGTCATTGACACGCATATTTTTGTGCGCAGTAATAATCAAATTGCCATTCGGCAAAATATCTTCAATTCGGGCAGTAATCATAAAGCTGACGTTACCATTACGCGTGGTGCTACCCAAGTTATTTGACTGGAGCTGGTTCTCTGCCCGAAACTGGCCATTTAACTGAGGGGCTCCGGTCTTAAAACCCTGAGGAAACTGCCAACGGTGGTCATTTCGCACTTGCTTTTGAGCAATCAAAGTGGCTCGTTGCAGGGCATCAATTTGCTCGTTTACATTGACTGTGATCAAGCCACCAATCACAAATGTGGGGCGGCGCTCCGTAAACAATGTGGCCGTACTGGTATCGTTCCAAACGGAATCTGCCAGCGCAACTGATTGTAAGCTTCCAACCAGGGCCAAAGAAGACAAAAGCACTCCCGCTTTACGCATCTTTCTCATCTCCAACTCCTTATGCATCTATCTTAAAGGTCACTTCACCCGCATCAGTGACACGGGCTCGAATAATTTTTTCTGTTCCAAAATTCAATATCTTGACACGAATCAGCTGATTTCGGGTCCCTGCTTCCAAAGACTCGCCTCGGGCAACCAGACGCAAGGTTCCATTGATTAGAACCACTCGTACCTGCCCACCGGACTCAACCAGTGGCCGTTCTTTCAACAAAGGCAAACTCAACATCGTTTTGGCTGCGATCGCCTGCCGCGCCTGATAATCCTCAAGGCGAAAAGGCGCTCTCACAACCTGCGCAGGCAAGTCCGATAATCGAACCCGCTGAGCTTCAATCACATTTACAGACAAAGGTTCATCTGGAGCCAAAGGCCGAGTGGTTTGATAAGCATCCACCCAGGCATCAACTTTCAGGCGGATAGGCATCCGGCCTTTGTATTGATCGCCCTGCATCACCCTGAGCAAAATTGAGGAACGATTGATCAAATTAGTTAAATCTTGATCATTGACCTCAACCATCAGACCTGGGCCCATTTTGCTTAGCTTTTCTTCTAAGCCCTGGTCATCCCACAAAATAAGTACATTATTGGACGCAATTTTGTACTGGTCCTGCACAGCCTGGCGTATCAATTTAATCAACAAGTCGGTTCGATTTACCCGAACCGGATCAGCAAAAGCAGTCGTGGACAACCCACACATTAGACAAACCAGAAGGAAAACCCACCACCGCTTTAGCTTAGTCATTTAACGACTCCTCATCTTATCTGGAGAGGTTATTAGCCGTATCCATCATCTTATCGGCTACGTTAATCACTTTAGAATTGGTGTCAAATGCTTTCTGAGTGGTGATCAGATCAACCATCTCTGTCACGATTTGAACGTTTGATGTTTCCAACATACGACCATGAATTTGACCAAAACCATTTTGCGTGGCCTGACCATCTTCAGCGTTACCAGAAGCACTGGTCGCACTATACATACTGCCACCGCGAGCTTCTAAGCCGGCAGGGTTAGGGAAACGCGTTAAGGTGACTCGACCCAATTCACTTAAGAGGCCACTTCCAGGCTGAGCGGCCCAAACAGTACCATCACGAGCAATGTGATAATCGGTGGTTCCTGGTGGAATGGTAATCGCAGGATCTAATTTAAATCCGTCAGCGGTTACAATCTCACCGTTATTATTGAGCTTAAAAGCACCTTTACGGGTAAACAAGCGCTCACCGGTACCAGGATCTAAGACCGAAAAGAAACCGGTCCCATCAATCGCCCAGTCCAGGTTATTGCTACTCGTTTGCAATGAGCCCTGGGTGTGCTGGATATTGGTAGCAGCAACACGTGAGCCTAAGCCAAAGCTTATGCCGGATGGGTTATCAGTAGCGCCTGGTTTACGCCAGTATTGATACAAAAGATCTGTAAATTCAGCGTCCGAACGCTTAAAGCCGTCGGTCTGTGTATTGGAAAGGTTGTTAGCGATCACGTCAATTTTTGTCTTGAGCGCTTCCATACCTGATGCAGCTGTCCAAAGTGCGTGCATGGCATATACTCCTTCTGGTTTGTAATATTATCTATTTTTAACGGGGAACTTTTACTGTAAACGGCCCATCTCATTGATGGTCTTATCCAACACTTTATCTTCAGTTGAAATAATTTTCTGTGACATATCGTAGTCTTTCGACGTCATCATCATAGCAATCATTTCAGAAGTGATATCAACATTGGACTCTTCTATATACCCCTGGAGAATCGACATATTCTCCGTTCCAGGGTTGGCTTGCAAATCAACAGGCAAATTGGAATTGGCCAATAAAGTATCATCCTTAGGTAATTCTAAACCATACTTCTTTAGAATTTCCATCATTTGTCCGCGATTATCTCCCTGTACCGGGGGACCTGCGTTAAAATCAACCAGGCGGATCTGAGCCAGTGCCGCCGGATTGGGGTTAGCTGCAGTCGCTTGACGGGTGTCAAAAATACGTCCGGTTGCATCAATGCGCAGGGCATTCATGGGTATAGAGGATTCTTGTTTATTGGGATCAACGGGCGCCTTGGTATTTGGATTATTATTCATCAAGCGAATGCGATCGCCGTTGGTGTCCAATAACATGTCACCATTTTGATTTACAATATAATTGTCTTTATTGAGCATAAACTGACCATCGCGCGTCGTTGTATAGCTCTTTTTAGTACCTGCAATTTCAGGGTTCAATTCTAATTGAAAATATTTGCCCTCGCCTTTGACAGCCAGATCCAATGTATTCCCCGTTTGACGCAAACGGCCTTGCTTTTGACGCACACCCGCTTGATCAATATACGACCCTGTCGCAATCGGCACTAACTCTTGTTTTCTCTTTGCATTGTTGACATCTGGTAAATTAACCATCATATCTTTGAAACTATGCACAGAATAGGTTTTTTTCTTATAACCTGTGGTTGACGAGTTACTCAAGTTCTGAGCAAACACGTTCATTTTTTGCATCGATAAACTCATGGCGGTGGCCGCCGTATAAATTCCTCTTAACATAGGTGACTAGAAATCCTCCAATACCATTTCGATCTCTTTTTTGTGAGCCTGGTCCAGGCTATAAACAAAGACCAGAACTTCTGCTACTGCCTTGTACAGTTCTTCAGGAACCGAGCTTCCCAATTCCAACTGACCAAGGGCTTTGGCCAAAGAAGGATCACGATAAACCGGCACTTCACTCTCCTGGGCAACACGAACAATCTCTTCTGCAAGCTCGCCACTGCCAGTCGCGACGATTTCGGGTGACCGTTCACCTTGAAGATCATACTTTAATGCAGTTGCCTGCTTTAGATCTTCTTTAGGATTCGGTTGTTCTGATTGCACGTACAATTGTCCTCACTCAATTTAAGCTTAGCAAACATGAACTACAATCTACAAGCTTTCTTTACATTCCTTAAACGCTTACGTCAATTGCAATCTCTTCATCCCCTCCACCTCGGCGACGCTGAGAGGAACGCCGAGAGTGACGAGCAGAAGAATCGCCATTGCCCTCATCAAAACCGGAACCGCCAGAACCCTGACTCTGACGCGATGGTGGGATAGCCTGTTTAACTGAGATATTCCCCAGTGACAACTGAGTCTTGCCCACAATTTTTTGAATCTCACCCAGATAGGTCTCCAGGGTCTCCATCGTAGCCAAAGCTTGTGTATAAAGCGTGATCACCATTTTGTTATCGGCAGTTAAGCTAAACTGTGCCGTAACTTGCCCCAATTGATCGGGCATCAAACTGACTTGTAAAGACTGGATCACACGTGCCGAAGGCGGATGACTCTGAATCATTTGATTAATAAAAGCAGGGAAGTCAGCAATATGCACAGGTACATTGTGATTAATCGCCTGAATCACCTGAGACGCTGAAATGGGCGCCTGGGTCACAGTGGACATCGTCGCAGGGGCAGAGCGCTCTTTGGGCACATAATCCCTTGGAGCAACGGTATCTTGAGCTGGAGTCCTTTCTCTGGGCGCTGTAGACTGAGTCTGAGACTGGGGTGCCAGTATACGAACGGATTCAACCCCTTCTAAAGCAGCCAGATTCTGTATCTGACGAACCATTTGCGTTAAACTCTGCGTTTTAACTAAGGGGGCATTCAAACCATTTTCGTTAGTGGAAGCAAAAGACAAACCTGCACTAGCATCTGCTCGCACAGAATATTGTTGAACTGAAGGCTTAAGCGCTGGAGCTAACAGAGAAGCAAAAGCGCCTGGAGGCGTCGACTGAGCCTGCGTTTTAGGAACAGGCTCAACAGGCGGCTTAGCTGCCTTAGCTGTGGCCCGCAATGGCTTCGCCTGAGTCAGGCTTGAATAAAGCAATTGCGCATCCAAAGACAGGGCGGCATAGTCAGGGACAACAGCAAACTCAGCCTGGCGGGGAAGTGTTTGTATCTTACCCAAACCGAGACGATTTAAGAGTAGCGGAGGAACAAACTTGCGTTCGAATTTTTCCACACCCGTTTGGATTTGAAGCACGCCCAAGCTTAAAGATAATAAAGCCAGAGGTTCAACTGTCTGCGCTGGTTCCAATGCATCAGACTCAGTTAAAGCAACAAACGGCGTAACTTTAGGGCTATCTACAATTGAAAGAGGTGCGACAAAGTCAGACTCATCAGCGCTTTGTCGATTAGAATCGGAAAATCCTTCTTGAGAAAAGCTTTCAGAAGACAATACTGGAGCAACCACAGTCTGCGTATTTAAACCCAACTCACCTAATTCAGTTTTAGCAGGCTCCGAATCAGATCTGGGCACAGTGCTAATTGGCGCAAAAGAGACAGAATTCGCATCAGGGACCACGAAGCTTGATAGTTCAGATTCTTTAGTTAGCGTTTGAGCAAACACCGGCTCTCCACCAGACTCTAGCTCTGCTACTTTTGCTTCAAGCCCAGATTCTTGAGGGTGCTCAGGAGTTAAACCCGCAAAGACAAAGCTTTGGAACAAACCCGAGAAAAAGGCATCTAAAGCGGGAAGCGCCTCAATATTTAAGACAGGTGTATTGACTAACACAGCAAGGTCTTTTGCTGGTTCAGCAAAGCGGCCGACCAGGCTGTTTAGCGGATTTCTTGAACGCGCAAAGCCAAAACGAGGAGACTCCAATTTAAAGATTGGCAAGCCTGAATTCTTTTTAGATTCTACGTCAAATCGAGGAGCAAAAGTCATTAGCTGCTGCGCAAATAATGGCGACACCAGAGTCGGAACAGCTACTATAGGCGCTTCTGGATTAGCGGACAGCACAGGAGCAGGGGCATTCAAGACCGGCACTTCTGGATTAGCGGACACCACAGGAGCAGGGGCATTCAAGACCGGTGCTTCTGGATTAGCGGACACCACAGGAGCAGGGGCATTCAAAACCGGCACTTCTGGATTAGCGGACAGCACAGGAGCAGGGGCATTCAAGACCGGCACTTCTGGATTAGCGGACAGCACAGGGGCTGGGACATTCAATACCGGCACTTCTGGAACTAAAGCAGCAAAATCTTGTAGTAAAACATTGTCAGCCACTGAGTTTTTTGGTTTTTCTGACTTTGTCGATCCTTGCAGTAAATGCCCCCACAATTGACTGAGGAGACCAAGGCCCTGGTTGTGAGCTGCCAGAGTCGGTTCAACAGCTGTTGAACGTAACAATTCAGACAAGCCTTCGAGATCTTTAGTCAGAGCAAAAGCACCCAGCAATGTAAATGCCGAGGCCTGAATTGGCCGTTGATTTTGGGGCAAGTTCACTCGGCGAGTGAGCGGCGAGTTGACATCAATTTGTTTGATTTCAAAACTAGAGAAACGCAAAACAGCAAAAGAAAGTGTAGCCGAAGCTTGTTCTACCGGGCTATGAGGGGTAATCAATGAATCTAATTTTGATGAACCTGATTCAGTACCAGGCAAAGGAAAAAAGCCAGGAAAGAAATCCGAAGCAGGCCCCAAAGCATCTTCACCGGCCCAGTAAACCAAACCTAAAGCAGGATCGGAAGCAGGTGAGGCATCGCTTTGAGCGACTGCACTAACTGGGCTAATCAACGTATCAGAAATCACATAGTCAAAAAAGCTTTCCACTTCAGATACAAACACAGGAAGTGTTTTATCAGACAAAGCAGAAGAAGCAACAAAATTGTTCAGGCGATCACCAAGATACAACGGAGGAAGCGCCAAATTACGATTACTTTCCGTGGGAGTTACAGCAGAGTGGGCCGAACGCGAGGATTCAGCTACGGCTTTAAGCGCGGCATAAAAGCGAGCGGCTGATTGAGAGGCCTGAGCTTTCTTAGGGGGGTGAATGGGGTGTTTCTTTATAGGATATGATGATTCACTCGGCAGAGGTTCAGGGTTAAACTGAAAATTCAGCATTTTTGTTTACACCTTTTAATCAAACTTTTTTCTTTTTCATCTTGAGGGCGGCCATCAATGCATTTTTTTCTTGCATTTCCAGGCGTCGGTCTTCTTCTTCTTGCGTTAACAACTTCATCGCCAAATTTTTGCGGAAAATAGTACCGGCCATTTCATCCAATTTCTTGGCTTCAATTTTGCCTTGTTCGACTTTCCACTCCTCGAGTTTTTTTTCTTTGTGCTTATCCATGATTTTTTTCTCTTTAGAAGCAACCACGAGTTTTTTACGAATCAGTTCTACGCTTTCATTCATCTTAGCTACCATTTTGGTTTGTGACTCAATTTTATTGGCCATGTTTTCCAAAAATGAATTGGTTTGCTGCACTTCAGCAACATCACCTCGCGCTAAATAGCCTTCCAGGCTCTTTTGCGCTTTTTGCCTTTTTTCACTCAAAGCATTCAACATCGCAACTTCTGTATCACGATCACGAATAGCCAACGCCAATTCGGCCTGAAGCGTCTCCACCTTACGGGCACGAAAGTCCAGTACTTTTTCTAAACGGTATTGAAACTTTTGCGCCACTGGGGTAGGCACTCCTATATATGAACTAAGTAAATTAAAACCAAAGGGATCCCAAAGGACTCCCAATTTTGAATATAGCATGTCTTGTCCGAACGAATCTACGCACAGCTCGTTCTATTTAACATTTATTTAACAAAAATTAAACGAGAAAGCATGTATTTAACAAGTTTTTAATTTTACAAACTGAAAGCCTATACCCTATACTAAGGAATGAACACCTCAATCTCGAGAAAGGGTTGTTTTAAGTCCTATGGATTTTGCAATCAAATCATTATTGCCCCAGTCGCAGGGAAAAGGGAAATCAACTAACGTTGTCGACCAAGACCCTGCTCAATTGACCGAAGAGTTCGCTAAACTCTTGGTCGCTCAGATCCAGAATCAGGATCCTGAAGAGCCGGTTAGCCCGACTGAGATCGTTTCACAAAACGCTCAGTTTACAGCTGCGCTGGCCAGCGTTCGTTTAGCCAACCAAATGGCGCACTACGAGCAAGTTGCTACGTCGTTGCGTGCGATGGGAAAACCAGCAGAGTACATTGATCCCAATGACTTTACTGGCACACCGCAAACAGGCATCGTGACTGGTGCTGATTATACGGTCACGCCACCAGGCCTGATTATTAATGGCTCCGTGATTCCGCTGGATAATATTATTCGCATTGATAGTGACCAAGGTTCAGCTGTCGATAGCCAGCAGCTTCAGGAAGTCACAAAACTGAAGCAAATTCAGATGCTAGGCAAAACCGTTGAGTACTTCGATCCGAATACCAATGCAAATGCTACCGGCGTCATTGATGAAGTTGATCTGCTCTCAACAAACGGATTAGTTACCATCAACGGCACCTCAGTTCCTTTGGCGGATGTAATCCGCATTATTAATTAAAATAGAGTCAACGTTAAATTTTTGGAGGATTAGTTTTCAATGGGTGACGTACGAGTTTCCGCTAAATCGACCCTTATTGCTTTAAACCGCGCAATCGAAGTTATCTCTGGTAACCTCACCGGCGCAAACATTTTCGGCTTTAAAGGCGTCCGCCTTTCTTTCGCCGATACACTGGTCAATGTCTTAAGAGCTGGTACAGGCTCTACAGGTGGTTCGGGTGGTTTGAACCCGGTACAAATTGGTACAGGCGGTATTACCGTCGGCGCCACCACCACTGACTTTTCACAAGGTTCTATTGTACAAACAAAGAACCAGGGTGACGTTGCTATTCAAGGCAACGCCTTCTTCACAACCGTAGATGCTGCTGGCCGCATCACCTACACCCGTAATGGTGAGTTTCACTTTGATGACAGCGGTAACTTAGTTACCACTGACGGCTTATTTGTTATGGGTCTAATGGATGATTTACGCGATGTTACACAGCGCGATAAATTGGTCGATTTTGACCAAACTATCGACTTTGACACATCAACCGATCCCATCATTGAAGCCAGACAGAATGGCCGTAACGGGATCACCGTAAACTTCAGTAATATGTTTGATGTTGCCGTCTATGACATTAACAAATCTCGACTGACTGTTGCTGGTGGTACTGGTACTGGCACATCCGTCCTGGCAGGTACACTGGGCGTTAACAATGCGTCTGGTGCTGCCGCTGGTAACTATGCCTTAAACACGATTTTCTCCTTCCTGGATTTAGATCGTATTGATGGCTTACAGGATCGGATTATTCCACAGACCTTTATTACCGCAGGTGCTTTTGCTACCACAGGCGGCCCGGCCACAATCACCACCGCTTATGTAGGCGAATTGGTTCTGGGAACCATTTCTGGCCCGACATCTGTAGGTAACACAACAGGCGACTTCCCAGTCACCCTGCGCTTAACCAATACCAATAACACCTTCGCAAACACCTCTCTCGACAATGCTAAATTGATGGCTCAGGCCATCAACGATTTGGCTGACAGAACCGGTGTCGGCGCCAGCGTGATTATCAACCAAAACCAATTGGATCAAGCGGCGATTGTTCTGAGCCACGTTCAACGTGCGATTTCAACCACTGTTACCCGTTTGGCAGAGAAAGTTGAACTGGATACAACAGGTAACAACTCCAATCTGTTTGCCAGCTTACAAAATACGGGCGCAGGCGTTCTCGAAAACGTGAAAGACAGCCGGGGCAATTTGTTCCACCGCGTCAACCTGAAAAGCCTGATCGGCCGAAGCACACGTTTCGTTCCTCAATCTGGTGATAGATTCCAGTTTGACGGTACTGGTCAGTTGATCAATACCTCTCGTGGTCAGGATGAAACTTCAGCTCCTCCTTTCGCAACAGGTATTCACCTGGCTTTATCTAAGTTTGCAAACGATAACGGTCTGTCTAAGAGCAGAGGTTCTTCACAGTTCCAATACTCAGAAGCAGCTGGTGATATCATCGTTGGTTACGCCAACCAAGATAGAGGTAAGCAAATTGATACCAAAAAAGGTATTGAAGGCATTGGTACTTCTATTGTAGGTTCGGAAAATACCATTATCCCATCTGCCTTAGAAGCATCTAACACCTCTATTACTGAGGCGCTGCCCGACTTAACCATCGCTCAGAAGTCATTTACTTCTAACACCAAAGTGGTTAACGTAGGTAACACCATCGTAGATGACCTGAACGGTCTGATCCGATAATCTAAGCTTTAAAGCAAGAAGCGCAAATTTAAATTTGCGCTTCTTGTGCTTTTTAATATTATGTTTAAAGAAATTACAGCACAACAAATCCCAAGCTCATACTTTGATGAGCCCTTTCACCATGTCATTGCACGTAGCCTGATGCAAGAGCCGCGTCAGGGAAGCCAATTTTTTGAAGGTCCTGATCAGCGTTTTGCTGCTTATGATCCAGATCTGGGCTTTAATTATCACAACCCCAATAATCAGAATGTTGAAGCCTGGGCCCGCTTTTTATGCGATCAGCGTATTCCGCTAATCGCAGGCGAACTCCATAGTCATTATTCCCTCTTGCAGACTATGGGCCAGATATTGCCAGAAGACGCCCCGCTTCAAGTCATGTGTCGTTATGAATTTCAAAATTTTCTCTATTTTAACCAGCAAGCCCAAAAGCCAGATCTCCCTGCCACCCGTTTAAAACGCGCTCAGGCCAAAGACGTGGATCGCTTGTTTCAATTTTATGAACGTTCTGAAACAATGCAGGCTCGCTCAAAAGCCAGTTTATTACACACCATTGAGAACAATCGTTTGTTTTATCTACAAAAAACAGGCAAGGTGATTTCGGCAGCACTCACCCATTGCGAAAGTCAAAAATCAGGCCTGGTAGGCGGCGTCTACACGCCCGCAATTTATCGTGGCAAGGGGTATGGCATGATCTGTATGCAAGCCTTAATGGCCTCATTGCAAGCAGACGATAAGGTTCCCTGTTTATTTTACGAAAAAAACAATCAGGCCGCCGCACGACTCTATCAGAAATTGGGTTTTCAAGCTCATGGCGAGTGGGTCGTTATTGAACTCACCTATCATCAACGCGATCAAGAGACGACGCTTTAATGAGCTAAAGTGCTGCGCACTTTGATTTGCCACAAGATATTTAAACGACACTGATCTAAGTCTTTATTTTTAGCTTCTAAAGCCATTTGCAGGGCAGCAATATCTTGTGGTTCCACCGGCTTAAAGAGATCCTCACAGGGGACCTTGAGATACAAATCAGAGAGCTTGGGATAAGGGAAAAAGCCCATCGGCTCGGTCCAGACGACTGGCCTCCCTAGCCACCAGGCCCAATGCGCATAATAATATCCCTGCCCCCGCGGCTCAACAATCAATTGTGTCTGACGCAGTAAATCAGCTTGTTCAGCAGGGCTAAAGTTTTCATCCAGCCAGGTGATTGGAGCACTCGTATTTTCAAGTTGCGGCATATAAGTCTGGAGTACAAATTCGCGATCCGGATTCCAAAGAAATAATTGCAGGTCAGGATCGATTTTAAAAGCCTGCTCTAAAGCAGCCAACACTTGCCCTAAGCACTTGCTCTCTTTTGTTAGCAAGAGTAAGTAGCTCTTCTTTTCGCTTAATAGCTCAAGCAAAGACGGCTCCAACCCAACAGGCGCATACTCAGGGAAAGCATAGGGAAGCAAGTCAGGTCCAATTTGCCGCATCTGCCAATCCGTTGTTTGATCATAAACACGTTGCCAGCAAGTGTCTAGACCTATCTGAATCCCTGATTCGCTAGCACTCCAGGCCAGACCGCAGTCTGAAGGTAAGGCAAAGGCTGGCTCAAGCGGAAGCTTCCAATCAAAGTATGTCAGCTGTTTGAGTCCATGGAGCTCAGTGAAGTTTTGTCTCCCAACATCATAATGCAAAACCTGAAACAAGCTTTTATAGAAGCCAATACTAAAATTAAAATCTAACAAGGGCAACCATTGCCCGGGACGCTCAAGCTCTCCTTTGACACAAGCTACATAAAAAGCCAAAAAATAGATAGGCTTTAGCTGAGGAAAGATATCCAGATAGGGTTTGACCCAATTAACAATCTGTGTTGCAGCTTGCTGATAAAGCCCATAGCTCATTATGTCTGGCAGTAAACGAACAGCAAAGGGCTCATGTTCAAGCAAGCGCGCGATTGTTTCTAATAAAGGTTCCTGTAAGCCTTGATGCTGGTAAAGCTCAGCTAAATCAAAGATCGGCTCAACCAGATTTAAATGAATATACGCATTTTCAAATGCCAGGGCTGACTTTTGATATTTTTGTTGTTTTTTAAGCAAAAATCCCATTCGACGCCAAATATAGCCCACAAGAATTGAGCCATAGTCATTTAACGGAGAACTATTTTTCTCAATCGCTGTATAAGCTATTTTTTCCCAGCTAAAAACAACTGAATCGATCCCTCTACCGGACTTATTAAACGGCACTATAAATGCAATGTAATCCAGAAAATCCTGCGTCTGCCCTGCTGCTATCAGCTCGATTGTTTGAGCATAATTCCAAAGCGCCTGTTGCTCTTCTCCCAGATACTCCAACACCAGAGCCATATGATAATAAAAAATAGGCTGATAGGGCCTGAGCTTAATCAGATGGGTGTAGATCTCACGAAATTTAGCGAGAGGCACCTGAAAGACATAAGTTAATTTCTGCTGCTCATCGATCACTGGAAATAATAAAGACAGTGTCGCTTGTAAACGCCAAATATGCTGTTCTTCAATAAAACCAGCGACTTGCAAGTTTTGACTCAAATTGTGAAGATAAGGAATAGCCTGTTCAAGCCCAAAGGCACTGCTTGAAACCATTTGATTAAGTTCATACAATAAAGTAAGATCAGATGAATGTTTTCTAGTTAATAAGCGCTGTTTCGCCGCTTGAGCCAGTACAGAAGCCTCAGGGATGCTAGTTAATAGTCGTCTAAAGGACTTTTCGTAGCTATGATTTAAAGCAATCTGATATCCGGCTTCAGCGATGCGCTCTCGTTCAGCATCATGCTCCAAATAGTAAGTCAGTCGCTCAATCAGATTGTGCTGATTATAAAAAATGCAAGACTCGCCATCCATATAAACGCTGCGCGCTTCCAGATTGGCTTCTTCGATAAAGAGCAGCGCACCACAGGCAGGCGCTTCATACGCTCGCATATTCAAGACCTGGCAAATCGTATAATTGAAAACGATCTTACTTTGGTTTAGTATTCGACGATAATCAGCCCCCCAAACCCCTTGCTGGATATAGACCTGATAACGATCTTGCAAAGATAAAATTTGGTTTAAATAACGACTACGTTCTGGATGAATACTGGCATTCAAATTACCGATGAATCCAATATCATAAATTCGCTGGTGCTGCTCTCGATATATATTTTGCTGATCATAGGCAAAATTAGGCCAATCAAGCAGGCCTTTAAGCCCTGCTTGATCAAGAATAGCACCTAAACGGGCGTCAGCGAAAACCAGGTCAAAACGCTGTGCGCAATTCAAAACCGTGTTAAAAGCCAGATTCCAATCCCCAGGAATCAAAGCCGTTGGATAACGGGATTCAGCGATGCCAGGCAAAATGGGCTGATAGACAATGTCCCACCAGATCACCAAATCTGGCTCCCAGTGCACCGGTAAGCTATCAAATAGTTGATTGAAATGCTGAATTTGATCAGGCTCATAAACCAGGTCATATTGATAACGCGCCGTAAATGGACCACGCGGCATAAATAGCTTAATATCTGGATCAGAAGCATAATTGCCTAAGACTGCTGGGTTATATAAAGGCCCAATCAACAGGCGAGGCCTACGATCGTTCAAGGCTGAGGGGCCTGCTCCTTCGCTTGTGCAATCAAGGCCAATAGATTATCTGGCTCTGTCCGACCGGGGGCCTGTTGGCGAGCCGACAATAAAGCCGCTTCGGCTTCTTCAAATCTTTCTTGGCCTGAAAGAGCGACGCCCAAACCATAATGGGTATACCAGTCAGCTTCTTCGATTTCGATTAAGTGTCGAAACAAAGGCTCCGCATCAGAAAAACGCCCAAAAACCATGCCCAGGTTGGCCAATTGCGTATAAGCGGCAGCCTGCTCAGGGAAAGACTCGATCAATGACTTTAAGCTGGCTACTGCCTGGTCAATTTGGTTTTTTTCTTGATAAATCAAAGCCGAATAGAGTCGCGCATCATAATGCTCTGAATCTAAGCTAGTCACTTGCTCAAAAGATTTTTCTGCTTGCTCTAACAAACCAAATTGCAAGCAAAAATCTCCCAGCGCCATCCAGTCTTGCACTGTCTGGCAGCTTGAAAAACAAGTCTCTACTTTTTCGATGTCGGGCTGAGAATCACTCAATCTCAACTCAGCAATAGACAAACCCAATTGAGCCGGAATAGATTCCGGCATCAGGCTCAGAATTCCCTGATACACTTTTTGAGCCAGTTCAAAACGCTGACTTTTCAAATAGAGACTACCTAACACCAGCGCACTATCTAGCGCTTTCTCTTCTCCATGTAAATTAGTCTGTAGCAAAATAGCTTCAAAGGGCTGCTCTTTTTTGAGATAAATATTTGACAAGAGCTTCATATCATAAGCCCGAGGCTCTTCAGCTTCTACTCTCGATTTGAAATGATTAAAGGCAATGTCTGTACTGCCTGTCATTTTTTCGATCTGCCCAAGTAACTTATCTTTGTTTTCATCAGGGTAAATCTCAAGGGCCTGAGCAAAGTACTCTTTTGCCTTTTCAGGCTCTGCTGTTAAGGCATAAGCCCCGCCCAGGGTATAATAAGTCCCCCAGGATCCAGAACGACCTGATTGTGCAGCAAAAAAGATCAAATCATCGGGCTTGTTTTCTTTGAGATCTAAAGAACGATGCAGCAGCGGCAAAGCCTCTTGCGGACGTTTGTTTTCGATCAGCAAAGAAGCATAAATATCCAAGAAATCCGGATAGTTTTTAATAGCGGGTAAGACTTCTTGGGCTTCTTCGGCCATTTGTACGCCGTCTTCAAAATCACCAGCATAATAACAAGAGTTCAAATATTCCGTATAAGCAAGAGGAACATGAGGGGTATCATTCACATCAGCAGCGAAGGACACGGCTTTTTTGAGCCAATCTTTTTTTTCATCGATATTTTCGCGGGTGCTGTTCGGAATTGAAGCCCCCATATAGTATGCATAAAAGCTATGCAAGTCAGGGTTATTATCTTTTGTTGCTTCCAATCCTTTTTTAATTAGAGGCAGATTTCTATTTTCCGATTTTTCAAGTTTTGCCTTGGCATCCGTGTAGCCAAAATGGTCCAGATAAAAACTATTTTCGGGAATTGTAATTTGGCCCCAGTTTGGATAGAGTTGCTCATGCACCATGCCCACAAAACGGGTTTCAGGCGTTTTTTTGAATAAGCGTACAATGTAGTGCCCGAGCATGGCGCTTTCATGCATCTGATCCATATAATTACGAATAAAAATCAAATAAGAAATTGGCTGATCCGTCGGGACTAAGAGTGCTCTCAAATTATTTTTATATTCGTCTGGAATGCGTTCATCGGCATCCAGAACAAAAACCCAATCACCCGTAGCGTGTTTAAGGGATTCGTTACGAGCAGCAGAAAAGTCGCCAGCCCAGTCTTTAAAATAGACTTTTGCACCATAGCGCCGTGCGATTTCAACCGTCGCATCTGTAGAGCCCGTATCCACAATAATAATTTCGTCGACCACATCCACGGCACTTTTCAAAGCATCTTCAAGATACTTTTCTTCGTTCTTCACTATCATACAAAGGCTGAGTTTCTGGTCCGGGTTGATCTTTTCCTGTGCCCGTTTTTCGGCTCGCTTAAGATCCTGTAATAAAAACTTATAATCCTTGGCCACTTGCTGCTTGCCCTTTCTACTGCTTAACTGCCTCAATTGTACCACCATGCCTTGAACTCAGATAAAGCACGTCATTAATTTCCAAAACTTAGAAGCTTTCGCTCAAATGCACTGATTAAGTGATTTTGAAAACAGACACCCGCCCCAAAAAGTATGGTAGGATTTCAATAGTCACGGCTATAGCGCAATACAACAGGTAACTAGGTGATGAGCAAACAACCCGCTTCAGGCAAAAAAGGCAAAAAGAAAAAAAAGTCAGATCCTTTCTGGCCGATCGTTATTATTTTGTCAATTCTGGCTTTCACAGGTTCATTTTGGTTTTTTTATATGCTAACGCAAAAAATCAATACCCGAACATTCAATACAACAGACACCCCTAAACTGATGGTCACCCAGAGCCCTGAAATCAGCTTAGAGAGTGGGAGTCCGTATTATATTGGCGACAACAAAAGCTTAAATGAGCCGCCCAGTCCTGAAGCCAGTACTGAATTAATTACACAGGTCAGTCAGGCTCCAGTCAGTACACCCGAAACGCCTGAGCCTACAGAAGCACCTGAGATAATAAGTCCTGAGCCAACACCGCGTCCGACACCGCGTCCGACACCCACCCCTCGACCCACAGCCACTGCACGTCCAACGGCAACACCCACAGCGGTTCAAAAATCCGCATTTCGTGTTCAGGTCGGTTCTTATGGCAACAAAGACGAAGCCCAGGGTACTTTAAATAAGCTAAGTGAAAAAGGCTATTCAGCAATAATCACCGAAAACAACGGCCGCTTTAGCATACAAGTCGGTATGTTTGATAGCCAGGAGAATGCTTTGTCTCTGGCAGAAGAAGTCACCAATCAGGGATATGAAGTCCTGGTACGCAAAGTAAACCGGTGAATAAGCTTTTATTAGCCGTTCTTCTTGCTCTATTTTACAGCCTCCCTCTTCTTGCAGAACCCCCATTACGGGGAATGGAGCACGGTGAAGATTTTCGTATCGGTCCCGTTACACATGCAGGTATGGCCCTGGGTATAGATACACCTGGTGATCGCCAATATTATTTACTTGAGCTACGTGGTGAAAGCCCCAACCACGGTTTTAGTCGCCTATTTTTAAGAACCGTAGCGCTCTATGAATTGCTTGAACTCCCTCAACTTAACGTCCCTGAAGGCAGCACACCTGCTGAACCCGGTCGATTTCGCTTTCATCACCAGTACATGACCCTTGGCTTTGAATCCCCTCTCTTTTATGACTTGACGATCCCCTATGATTTTGAATGGGGCTGGGCGACCGGGCTAACGATGTCAAGAGTGACTTTTAAAGCCAAAGATAAGCCAGCAGGCACAGAAGGCATTCAAGCCATTTTTGTTGATTATCCTGAATTGCAACCCAGTCAGATCGGTGCCCAACAAAAAAGTAGCCCAGCACAAGCTGACGCCCAATTTGCAGGTGCTGAGCTTGGCACGTATATGCGTTATTATGGCCTCTACCCATTGGTGCCTTATGCCTCAGCACGAGCAACACCAGGCTCATTTCT
>JBBKWI010000125.1:0-35913 GCA_037968875.1 Candidatus Sericytochromatia bacterium
CTTCAGCTATTAATGTTTTTTCAAGATAACCTTGTTGCTGATAAACAGCTAAGGCTTCAGCTTTAATCCCGAAGACAATGCCTTCTTTGGCGATTGCGGCTTCAACTTCACCAGGAGTAGGGCAGAGTTGCCCTTGGGGTTCTGTAATGGTTAACCAGGCTTGCAAGCTATTGCTTGCTACCAAAACCACAATTTCTGAGGGAATCTGCTGGGCGACTTTCAATTGACGAGCCTGTCGGCCCAATCGTTGCTGACTGGCAACAAAAAAATCAATAGCCTTTAAGTCTATTTTGCATTGCCCGTAGCCCGCATTGCTTAAAGCTTGCAGTATTGACTCTTGGGTTAAAGTTGCATCGCTTAAGTCTGGATTCCAAGACAAGATCACATCTTGGCCTGAAAGCTCAAATTTTAAGGCAGTTGTTTCGTAAGTCATTATGTTTTTTTATTTCTATCTATACGCGCGTGCATTTATCTATTTTATACTGAATATGTGTCCAGGCGATAGGCTCGCAATCACAGTGCTTCTAGAATCTATGCTAAGCTCAAGCTTTGGCCGACTGCATTCAAAATGTAAAAGCATCAGAGAATCTTGTGCCGCCTGTCATGGTAAAGCATTGGCGTGTTTGCTATGATTACAAAATAAAGCGCTATAGTTTTGAGCTATTGGTAAGCCATTGAACCCGCCTGACGAGGAATTTCCCATGAGTGATCTACATTTGTTTCAAATTCAGGACTTCCTGGACGTGCTGAAGCAACGCCGATTAAGCCCGCATACCTTAACTGCCTATGCTTCTGATTTGAACCTGATTGAAGAATATGTTCAGAAACCATTGGTTGAAGCGCGTGAACGCGAACTTTTTAGGTATATGGCTAGCCTGGACCATTTAAAAGCGAGTACAGTGCGACGTCGACTGATCGCATTAAAACGCTTTTTTGATTACGCCGAAAGGCAGGGGCATATTCAAGAAGATCCTTCGGGTAATCTATCAGCACCTGGTTTGCCCAAGCGATTGCCTAAATATTTATCAGATAAAGAAGTTCAAAATCTTTTTGAAGTCTTGCCTGCTGATAATCCTGAAGACATTCGCAATTTGACGATGATGAAATTACTTTATTATACGGGGATGCGAATTGGCGAGGTTCAGCAACTCAATCTAGAGAATATTCTCTGGGATACGAAGCAATTGCTGGTGCGTGGCAAAGGCGATAAAGAACGCTTAATTCCAATGAGTCTAAAGCTCGAAGAAGTCTTGCTGAATTGGTTTGAACTCAGATCAGCAATGAACTTTGTGCATTCAGAAGCCTTTTTTATCTCATTAGGCCGTAATCACCGTGGCAAACGAATTTCTTATGGTGCACTACGTCAAATTGTTAAAAGCATGCTGAAGGATGCGGGTTTAGGCGACTATAGTCCCCATAAATTGCGCCATACTTTTGCCACACAACTACTGGATCGAGGAGCTCCTTTAGAGCAAATTTCCAAATTATTGGGCCACTCTCGTCTGGACACGACTTTAATTTATGCTCAAACGGAACCCGGGAAACTGCGTTCAGCAGTTGAATTACTCGGTTGAGGAATCTTTCAGCTTAATCTCAATGGCTGCTTTCATTTGTGAGATCCGTTCCCGAGTGGACTCCGCATTGGGTCCGATAGCAATCAAGTGCCCCAACTCCTGGCCGACCCCAAGTCTGTTTTTGACATTTTGACCGGGTTTGGCTTTAAGCTGTACTTTTACGGCTCCTTCGATTTCGGCAGCAGCCTCTTTACCTGAAATTTCTGCAATTACACCCGCACCCGGATGCAGCATACGAACGGCTGCAAAGGCTTGTTTCTGTTTCGGTAAATCAAGCTCTAGATCAAGTAAAACTCGAAAATAGCTTTGCCAGGCATCAAACTGATAGGCCAGTGACATCAGATCCATAATATGCCCACCTGGGGGGCGCAGTGCAATTTCACCAAAAACAAGTCCCTTTGCTGTTTCAAAGACTTCTAAGTGCGTTAGTCCTTGAGTGACTCCCATTGCAAGAATGACTTTTTGATTAAACTTTGCTATGGCGTTAAGTTCTGGTTCAGAAAAATCTCCAGGAACCAGGTTCTCCCATTTGGGATCCGTATATTGTGTCGTATTCATGAGTTGAACCTGACCATTACTGACAAAGCTCTCGATTGAAAACTCGCGGCCGCTAACAAAGGCTTCTAACATATCTTCTGGCTCAAGCTTTGCTGGGCGCTGGTTTTCTGACTCGATAATCTGTAGTCCCCGACTGCCTGAACCGACTCTTTTTTTGATCACCATGGGCAAAGGGAAGCTCTGTAAGCGATCTGGTTGTAGTTCCTCAGCGGTGTAAAAATCTGTGCAGGGCAAGCCAGCAGCTTGGATGCGCTGCTTCATCAGCGCTTTATCGATAAATTCGGCGACATGTTCGGGTTGATAGGGGTGAGGAATATTAAGTAATTGGGCCAATTTAGCGGCGGGCCAGACTTGCGGTTCACCCAGCGGGATGATGGCTTGAAAGGGCCCCAGGGGCTTGAGTTGCTTAAGTAGAACCTGACAACTGGCTTCTGAAAATTGTGCTTGTTGGTAAAAATCACTTTCTACACGCACATAAGCCTCTATTTCTGGGGAATCTTTTAAGGGTTTATTATGTACACAGACAATCGGTAAGTTCATTTGAATGGCAGCATCTATGGCTGCTTTTCGGGAGCCCAAAACCAGAATTCGAGCGGCTTGCATAGTCTCTTCCTTGAGGCCGTGATTGGGGTGGCAAACATATTTTGTATGAGTTTAGCATCAGAACTTCCCTATGTCCAAGCTTTCAGCTAAAAATATTAATCAATTTGCTTATTTTGTCTGGGCTGAATAAAGCTGATCGGCCAAATCAGGCTGAAACAGGCTCCCTGGTTTTTTCCTTCACTTTTGACGCGAATCTGACCTTTGAGCGGTTTTAAAGTTTCTCTTACAATAAATAATCCCAGTCCTGTTCCTTTGATGCTATCGCGAGGGGTACCCCGGTAAAAACGTTGGAAAATACGGCGTTGTTCATGGGGCAAGATACCCAGTCCCTGATCACAAATTTTAATGATAAAGTTATCAGTATCTGCAATGATACTGATGCTGACATGTGGTGTTTCTTGTGCGTATTTAACGGCGTTATCGAATAAATTAACCAAAATTAAACGCAAGGCATAAGGATCTGTTCTGATTTGTAAGCCGCTGGGGGTGAATACAAATTGTGCGGACTCAAGTTGGTAACGCCGTTGGATCAATTCCAGACTTTCAGCGATCACGGTGTCTAGTTCAACAAAGACCAGGGGTTTATCTTGTGGGCGAAAATCCGTTCGAGCGGCTTCTAAAACATGGCTGACCAAAGTGTCCAGATATTCGATATCTTGCAGCATATTTTTTAAGAAGCGCTGGCCTTTCTCGTGAACCAATTGATGGCGCTCTAAAGTTTCAACATACAAATGTAGCGAGGTCAATGGCGTTTTCAATTCATGAGTAACCGAATCAATAAAGTTTTTTTGCATTTGATTGATAATAATCTGACGAGACATAAAGACAATAAAAAGGGTGATTCCCGTAATAATCACTACAAACAAAAAAGTACCAACGCCCAAAATAACCCACTGTTGGCGCACTTCTGCAGTGCCAGCCAGTTCTTTGAGTTTCAGTGAATTGTAAATCAAGACAATATTCCAAAGGGTTGTGAGTGCCAGGGTGAATATGATCAATAAGGTACCCAGCGTAATTGTCAGGGGTAATGCTCGGTTTCGTTTCATTGTTAGGTCCTTCACTTTCACAACACTTCTCTTAGGAGTTTACTCGTTTTAAAAGCCAGCGATGCCAATTTATCTATGTGTTGAAGCTTTGCTGGATATGCTATTGGTGATTCTATTTGCTTTCGATTTTGGAATCCAACCTGATTGGCTCTGAGACTGGTATGATAAACAGTATATTCGCTGTCTGTGATTGTTGATCTGTATCAATGGCAGTCTCGGTACAGCCTGAGATAATGGTCCTGAAATGAAAAAACAATCAAAAATTAGACTATCTATAAGCATATTATTGCTTAGCATGAGTTCGTTAACTGCCTGTAAGCCTGCTGAAATTAAGCAGTATCGGGTGGCGAAAGTCGCCGCTCCAACCCCCCAAATAGCAGCACCTGCTGTCAGTGATTTTAAGTTTACTTTACCCGAAGGCTGGACAGCACAAGCTGCTTCAGGCATGCGTAAAGCCAGCTTCTCTACAGCAGGGCAGGGGGATGTTTCTGTTGTTACTTTGCCAGGCAAAGCTGGAGATTTAAAAGGTAATCTCAACCGCTGGCGAGGGCAGGTGTCTTTGCCGCCTATTGAAAATCAACAAGAAATTGATAAGGCTATTATCAGCTTAAAAATTGATGGCTCTGATGCCGTCATGTTTGACTTGTATGCACCTGCTGATAAAGAAGACAAAGCCATGCGTGTGGCGCTCTTAGAAAAGGGCGGCAAATCCTGGTTTTTTAAACTGGCAGGAACTCGTGAAGTCGTCAAAGCACAAGGGGCTGCATTTAACGAATTTGCCCAATCGGTCCAGTTAGCAGATACAAATCCCTTTAGCGCTGCTGAGACTCCAGCTAACGCTGGGGCCCCGGCTTTAGCTAATACGCCCCCCAATACACCACCCCATGCAGGCATGGATACCAATATGGCCAACAATTTACCACCTGCTGCTAATAATCCGGCTGTGGTTCAACCGCCGGGTGATGTCAAAATCACCTATTCTGCACCGGCAAGCTGGCAAGAAAAACCACCCAGTTCGATGCGGACTGCATCCTTTGAAATTAAATCAGGTCAACAAGCAGCTGATGTTTCTGTGGTCAGTCTGGCCGGTGATGGCGGAGGACTTTTAAGCAATACCAATCGCTGGCGAGAACAGTTAGAATTGGCTCCGACGGATCAGGCGGGTCTTAAAAATACGGTCAAAGATATAAAAGTTGACGGCTATTCGGGCTATTTAATGGCCCTTTATACGGCCCTGGAAGGCAATGGCATGTTGGTTGCTCTGATCGAACAAGACGAGCGTACCTGGTTTATTAAAATGATTGGCCCCAGCAAACTGATCCAAACACAAGAAAAAGATTTTGAAAGCTTTGTCGATTCGATCCGCTTTCAATTGGGTAAGGAGGCCGTTCGTGGCCAAAGTTGATACACGTAATCCATCATCTGTTCAGGGCAAAAGCACTGCTGGGGGTGGCAAACAAAATAAAGGCTTACACCCGCGGTTGATTCTGGACTTTTTTGGTTCATTACAGTTGACGGTCACCTTACTGGTGCTGAGTATGCTCTTGATATTTTTTGGAACTCTGGCTCAAATTGATCAGGGTGTCTGGACCGTTGTGAAGGAGTATTTTCGTTCTACGCTGGTTTGGGTCGACTTTCAATTGTTCTTCCCGCGTGATCGGGCGGTTCCCGGTGCCTTCCCTTTTCCTGGTGGTTTTACCCTGGGAGCAATGGTACTCGCAAATTTATTGGTGGCTCATATTCAGCGTTTTACCCTGTCTAAACAAAAAATTGGATTATTTGTGATTCATGGCGGCTTGATTTTATTGCTTGTCGGTGAAGGTGTTACCGCTTTGTTTGCCGAAGAAAGCAATATGGCTATTGATGAAGGCGGAACGTCTAACTATAGTGAAGATATTCGTCATCCGGAGCTGGCTTTTGTTGAAAGTAGCGACCCCGATAGCGATCTGGTAACTGTTGTTCCTGAATCACGCTTGCGTAGCAAGGCGATCATTCAAGATCCTAATTTACCGGTGGATATTCAGGTCGATCGTTTTTTTAAAAACTCGCAAATGAGCAAGTTGCCTGACGGCAGCGACGGCTTTTCTGCTCAGGAAATGCCAGAAGTGAGCGGTACGGCGGTTAGCGATGGCCGGATAGATATGCCCAGCGCTCTGGTGACCCTTTACAAAAAAGGCAGCAGCGAAGCGCTTGGACACTTTACGACTTCTGTCTGGCTTAAGGCCAGTCACTCGGTTGCCGTTGATGGCAAAAATTATCAAATGTCTTTGCGCTTTACCCGCAATTATAAGCCTTTTACAATGGCTTTAAAAGATTTCCGCTTTGATCGTTACCCGGGCACTGAGATCCCCAAGAACTTCTCGAGTACGGTGCAATTGGTCGATCCTGAACATCAGGTCGATCGCGAAGTCAAAATCTGGATGAATCACCCCTTGCGTTATCGTGGCGAAACCTTTTTTCAGGCTTCTTATAAGCCAGATGAATCAGGAACCGTTTTGCAAGTGGTCAATAACCCAGGTTGGCTGATCCCTTATATTTCTTGCATCCTGGTCACGTTGGGACTCATCTTACAATTTGGTTTCTCGCTTTCTCGCTCCTTGAAACGCCGTAAAAAGAGGCTCGCAGCATGAAAAAACTACTCCCATTTTTACCTCTGTTTTTTGCTGTTGTTTGTTTACTGGTATTGGGCCGCTCTTTATTTAGTAATCCTTATCCAAACCAAGCATTTGATTTCAATAGCTTTAGTCAGATCCCTGTTTTACATCAGGGTCGGATCAAGCCGATTGATTCTTTTGCGCGCAATAACCTCAAATTGATTTCTGATAAACAAGTCTACCGAGATGCCGATAATAAGCCTCAACCAGCTATTCAATGGTTGTTAGACGTGACTTCTGCCAAGCCGATTGGCCGTGAACACAAAGTTTTTCGGATTGAACATGATGATGTCTTAACGCTTATGGGACTCGAACCCCGTGATGGTTTTCGCTATAGCTTGAATGAGCTGGCCCCAAAATACCAGGATCTGCTCAAGCAAGTCATGACAATCTCCCAAAAACCAGCGCCCTCGCGGGATCTGGTAGAAACAAAAATGATGGAGCTCTATAGTCAATTAGAGACCTATCGTCAGATCATGAATTTTGAAGCGCCTCTGGTTCTTCCACCTTTGTCTGGCAGCAATGATTGGAAGCCCCTGGGCTCCGAGAAGTCTGATATTCAGTTAACCCCCGCTGCAAATGCCTGGTATAAGAGCCTGAAGGCTTACCAAAACGATGACCCAGTCTTTTTTAATACGGTTGTTCAGGAATACCTGGGCAATCTTAAAACGGCGCACCCGGAGCTCTTTCCGCGCTCCCAAATGGAGCAACGCTTTAACGCTGTTCAGCCCTTTTATTTGGCGATGATTCTGTTTGTAATTGCTTTTTTACTGAGTGTTTTTTCCTGGATGTTCTGGGCTGAGCCGATGCGAAAGTCTTCCTTGGTGGTGGTGGTCTTTACTCTGGCCTTGTTTACGGTTGCTTTGATTGTACGCATGTATTTACAGGGCCGTCCCCCGGTCACCAATTTATATTCTTCGGCTATTTTTGTGGGCTGGATCTGTGTGATCATGGGGCTGGGTATCGAATGGTATCTCAAAAATGGCTTCGGTACCGTGATGTCTTCGATTACGGGTTTCTCTGCACTTTTGGTCGCCCAAAATATAGCCGGTGATGGCGATACGATGGAAATGATGCGCGCTGTGCTCGATACCAATTTTTGGTTGGCGACCCATGTCACGACCGTTACGATGGGTTATTCAGCCAGTTTCCTGGCAGGATTTATGGGCCTGGTCTTGATCTTGATGGGTGTGCTCAGTAAAAAACTCGACCGTGATCTCTATACCAAAATCTCCGCCATGATCTATGGCATCGTTGCTTTTGCGACCTTGTTTAGCTTTGTCGGTACCGTACTGGGTGGCATCTGGGCGGATCAGAGCTGGGGCCGTTTCTGGGGCTGGGATCCCAAAGAAAATGGCGCGCTGATGATCGTGATTTGGAATGCAGTGATCTTGCATGCCCGCTGGGGTGGTCTGGCCAAAAGACGCGGAATTGCTTTATTGGCAATTGGTGGTAATATCATTACTTCCTGGTCCTGGTTTGGCGTCAATATGCTCGGTGTCGGTCTGCATTCCTATGGCTTTACCGATGGTGCTTTTTTAGGCCTGGGTGGCTTTGTACTCTTTAATCTGATGGTGATTTGCCTGGGCTCTTTGCCAGAAGAAAACTGGCGCTCTTATCCCAATTTTAAAACGGGAAACGGTAAAAAGATAGTGCTGGAGCCCGAAAAAGCAGTCCATTAGGTTCGTTGCTTTTCCATTTAATAAGCCCCGACTTCAACCCCTTGTTGTCGGGGCTTAATGTTAGACTAATACAGGAGAATGATTATGCTAAAAATAGGACAAATGAATCGACTGCGCGTTGCCAAAGAGCGCAGCGTGGGCTACTTTTTTGATGGCGGTGAGCATGGCGATATTTTGATGCCTGCGCGTCACCAGCCTGACGAGATTTTAGAAGAGGATCAAGAGCTTGATGTTTTTATCTTTCATGATTCAGAAGGACGTTTGACGGCGACGGTGAAGCCACCGATTGTGGAAGTGGGCCAACTGGCCTATCTCAAAGTGGTGGGCATGCATCGAGCGGGTGCTTTTATGGACTGGGGCCTGACCAAAGATTTATTGGTTCCTCATTTCCATCAGGCTGAAGAAATGATTCTGGATGAATGGTATCTGGTCAAAATTTTTCTGGATGATTATGGCAAAATTTTGGGTTCCAGTATGTTGGAACGAATTGAAGATTTGCCGGAGGCTGAATATAGAGCCGGTCAGCAAGTCGATTTGCAAATTGCCGCAGATACAGACCTGGGTTTTAAAACGATTGTGAACAAAACGCATTTGGGTATGCTTTATCACAACGAGGTCTTTCAGACTTTGGAGCCAGGCCAAAAGATAAAAGGCTATGTCAAAAGCGTGCGTGAGGACAATAAGCTCGATTTAAGTATCAATAAACCAGGTTATCAGGCGCGCCAAATGGATGATCTGGGCGCCAGAATTCTGGTCGAAATTGACTCGGCTGGAGGTTTTTTGGATATCAGCGATAAGAGTTCTCCGGATGAAATCCGCGAGGCTTTTCAAGTCAGCAAAAAGAACTTTAAGCAGGCCGTGGGCAAGCTTTATAAAGAACGCCATATTTTAATCGAGCCCGGTGGTATGCGTCGGTCTAAATAGTTTGCTCTGATCTGATTGTTTAGTTAATGATCTATAGCATCCCTTACAATATAAGAAAAAGTATTGGAGCTTATTCATGAGCACAGCCTATATTATCGATGCCATACGCACCCCCCGTGGTCGGGGCAAAAAAGACAAAGGCGCTCTTTCTGGCGTTCATCCGCAAGAACTGCTTGCGCAGACCTTGCAAGAACTGGCGCGTCGCGTCAACTTTGACAAGTCCAAGATTGATGATGTGATCGCCGGTGTCGTCTCCCAGGTTGGTGAGCAAGGTGCCAATTTGGCCCGAAATGCAGTCTTAGCTGCTGGATGGCCGCAAGAAGTCACCGGTGTGACACTCAATCGCTTTTGTGGCTCTGGGCTACAAGCGGTACATTTTGGCGCGATGGGTGTGATGTCTGGCATGCAGCAAATGGTGATTGCTGGTGGCGTGGAGAGTATGTCTCGCCAACCGCTAGGATCTGATGGCGGGGGCATTGATGGAAATAATATCAGCTTGCGTATGCAAACACCTCAGGTTCCGCAAGGGATCTCGGCCGATTTAATTGCCTCATTACATGGTTTTGGTCGTGAAGATCTGGACCGTTTTGCTCTGGGCTCACAGCACAAAGCTGCCCATGCGATTGAAAAGGGCTATTTCAAACGCAGTCTATTTGCTGTCAAAGACCACAAAGGCAATGTCTTGCTTGATCATGACGAATACCCACGTCCTGAAACGACCTTAGCTGCGCTGGCCAGTTTGGGCGGTGCTTTTGAAAAGCTGGGCGCGATGGCCGTCGGCCTCAATGGCGAAACCATCGACCAGATTGTCTTGCAGGCTTATCCCAAAGCGGGTGAGATCAAACATTTGCACACAGCTGGCAATGCAAGCGGCATAGTCGATGGAGCCGCTTTGGTTTTGCTGGCTTCAGAAGCAGCCATGCAACTTAATCAGCTGACACCCCGAGCACGAATCAGAGCGATGGCGACTCATGGTTCTGAGCCCTTGATCATGCTCACCGGCCCGGCAGAAGCCTCTCGTAAAGCTTTGGCTCAGGCGCAACTGACCGTTGCAGATATTGATCTCTGGGAAATAAATGAGGCCTTTGCTGTTGTGCCATTGCAGACCATGCAGGCACTGGAAATCGATCCGGCACGGGTGAATGTCAATGGTGGTGCGATCGCTCTGGGGCATCCATTGGGTGCAACGGGTGCGGTGCTATTAAATACAGCATTGGATGAATTAGAACGCCAAAATAAGCAACTGGCATTGATTACGCTCTGCATTGGTGGAGGCCAGGCGATTGCCTGCATCATTGAGCGGGTTTAAAAGCGAAAGCCGACGGTCAGGGTCTGAGCCTGGTACTGGGTATTCCATTCCTGGCCCAGTTCAGCTCGCCAGTTTTTGTATTGCACGCCGACGGCAGCTTTAGCACCGACGCCGAAGCTGGCCTGGCCGTGCAAGTATCCTGAATTGCTGGTGGCTGCCCCCGCGACATATACGCCTTTGCCATAGTCACCGGCCACGGCATAACGATAGCCCAGCTCGGTTTGTAAGCCATAGTCACTGTCTTTGCCACTGCCAGCAGAGACGCCCAGGCCAGCATAGAGGGTTTGCTTGGGGCCCATTGGGCGTTCGGCTTGTACGCCGACTGTTGCTGCGACAGATGAACCCCGCTCGGTGCTGACCTGTCTAAATCCAGCGGTGTAGCCCACATTTGCTGTAGGCTCGAAACCTTCCCAGCCCTGGCTTTCATGGTTAAAGCGATTCAGATCTTTATAAAAGTCAAAGGCTTCCCCGACATAGCCGACGACACCTTTGCCCATTTCTAAATTCACCCGTTGAATATCGACTTCGCCCTGATTGACGCGAATATCCAGAAATTGTTTGGGCACGCCGGGCTTGGGGCTCAGGCCCCCGGAAGTGGATACTGTTACATAGCGTACGCCGTCTTCGGTCAATTCATCAGGGTAATGGGTGTGCCCGGCCAAAACTGCTTTGACACCGTGATCTTTCATCAATTGGTGAAAGCGTGCTACCTGTTCGGGCTTGCGCATCACCGGGGAGGCGAAGTTCAGCGGCAGCACCTTGGCGACTTTGACACTCAGGGGCGTTTTGCTTAGTTTAGGTGGAACATGCATAGCTACAAAGGTCGGTTGAGCTGCGTGAGCCTTGAGGTCAGCTTCTAGTTTTTGAAATTGTTCATCAGTTAATGTTTCGTCTTCGTTGTCGAGTAAGATAAAGTGCACGCCTTTAAGTGTCATGCTTTGAAAGTCAGGCAATTCAGTCGGTGCCGTTTTAAAGGGACCACGCAAATGGGCATCATGATTACCAGTGACCTGATACAGCGGAGACTCAAAACGCTGACGCAACTGGTTGGCGCGATTGAGCTCAGACTCGGTGCCATCATTGATGGTGTCGCCACCGTCTAAGACCAGATCAGGGTCTTCGATATTGGCCCAGTCTATCAATTGATTCAGTAGATCTGGACGGCTGTGATTGTCTGACATAAAGACAAAGCGCAGGCCCTCGGCCGGGAGGTTGGCCGGTGATATTTTGGGGACTTTGAGCTGTTCGATGCTATCGGTACGCAGTGGGACTGTGGGTTTGGGGTCCAGGTAGTGAATCAGCGGTTTTTGCGGATTGGGGCGAACAGGGGCAGCAGCGGGTTTTACTAATTGATTATAGACGCGTAAATCACCCATTGCAGTTGCTCACTTTCTCTCTACTTGACCTTAATTATTATTATACTTAACACAAACTTAAAACTTGCCCCAAAAAACTGGTTTTTTTGGCCGGCCTTACGTCGAGTGGCACTTCGCTCTGACTTGCTTGACGCGATACTTTGTGAACGTGGTATCTTGAAACAAAAATGGAGCATTTCTATGACTTATCGGCTGTACCACAATCCCCGGTGTTCCAAGTCCCGAGAAACCCTACAACTTTTGCAATCTCACCGGATAGAGCCTGAGATCAGAGAGTATCTCAAAGACGCGCCAAGCCTGGCCGAATTACAAGAAATCATCACCAAGTCCGGCAAAAGCCCTTTAGAGATCATGCGCCCCACAGAAGCGCGCTTTAAAGAACTGGGCTTAAGTAAGTCAGACGCTCGAGAAACTCAGGAGTGGTTAGAGCTGATTCATCAAAACCCGATTTTACTGGAACGTCCGATTCTGGTGACGGAGACCGCTGCTGCCCTGGGGCGTCCGCCTGAAAATGTCTTGGCATTAATCAAGACGCCGAGTTAAAACATTGAAAATTGCCATTGATGGTCGTTGGTTAAGCCGTTCTCCTCATGGGATCGCGCGCTATTGTGCCCAGTTGATTCAGCATTTGCCTTTGCGTTCATCTGATCAATTGGTGGTGTTCTATAATCGTTCTGATTACATGCCGCCATCTGCGAATCCAGATCAAATGGCTGAGATCCTCTGGTGGGACCTGAATCTCCCGTTGTTTTCTGCTACAGAGTTCTGGCGTATGCCGCAAATACTGCGTTTTTTGCAGCCCGATCTCTTACATATTCCGGCTTATTGGAAGCCTTACCCAAGCCCCTGTCCCTGGCTGATGACAATCCATGACTTGATCCATTTACGTCCGCCCGTAAAAGCGAGCTATGCCTTGTATTATCGGCTTTTGCGCCAACAGCTGCTTTCAGCCGCAGGCATTTTAACGGTTTCAAAGACCTCAGCCGAGCGGATTCAAGAATGGAGTGGCAGGCCTGCCAAGAGTATTTATCAGGGGGTTGAAACTCATTTTAGACCTTTGCTTTTATCGACGGAATGGTTTGCCGCTCGCGGCATTAGACTCCCCTTTTTACTGACTGTATCCAATGCCAAAGCTCACAAAAATACAGTTCTGATAAAGCAGTTATTAGCACAGTCATCGACTGAATGGCAGTGGGTCAGCCTGGGCTTGCCCCAATCTACAGACCCCCGCCATCTGGCTTTGCAAGCTATTTCAGAATTTGACTTAGCCGGATTATATACGGCAGCGACGGCTTTACTGATGCCTTCTCTGGAAGAAGGCTTTGGTTTACCTGTGATGGAATCTCTGGCTTGCCAAACACCCGTTTTAGCAGCAGACATTCCCGTCTTTCGTGAGATTTTGGGTCCAGATTATCCTTTGTTGAGTCCAGCTTTGTCAGATCCAGCAATTCGAGCCTGGCAAACTGCGATAGATACACTCGTTTTAGAAGTTAATCTCAATACTGCTATCAAACCGCTTCAAAGGCCTGATAGCTACCGTCAACGACTATTGGACTTGGCAAAACCGCCGCAGAGCAGCTGGCAGCAGTTGGGGGCAGAAACATTGGAGACTTATCGAGAATGCGTGTAGCGCTGGTTCATGATTGGTTAAGTGATTGGGGCGGGGCTGAACAAGTCTTATTGGCATTACATCGCATTTACCCAGAAGCGCCTATTTATACTTCGGTCTATAATCCAGACCATTTGCCGATAGAATTTCAGACCATGGATATTCGAACGACTTTTATGCAAAAAATTCCGGGTGCGGCCCGGCGTCACCGTTTACTGCTTCCCTTGATGCCTTTAGCCTTTGAAATGCTTGATTTGCGCGCTTTTGATTTAGTGATTTCGAGTAGCCATGCCTGTGCAAAAGGCGTCTTGACCGGGCCAGACACGCTGCATTTGTCATATATACATACGCCTTTGCGTTATGCCTGGGACTTATTACATGATTATCAGGAGCAAGAGCAGATTCGCGGGCCTAAGCGTATGTTGATGCATTCGATCTTGCATTATTTGCGCTTGTGGGATCAAGTCAATACCCAACGCATTGACTCACTGGCCTGCAATTCACAATTTATCGCTCGTCGAATTCAGAAGTATTATCGTCGTGGGTCAGAGGTGATCTATCCGCCTGTATCCATTCCAGAACAGGCTCCGCAGCGAGATCCTCAGGATTACTTTTTGACTGTTGGACGTTTTGTCTCGCACAAACGCATGGACCTGGTTGTCGATACTTTTAATGCCAATGGCCTGCCCTTAAAAATGGCCGGAACTGGCCCAGAATTAAATGCTTTAAAGCGGCGAGCATGCGCCAATATCCAATTTTTAGGCCCAGTAAGTGATAGCGAGTTAAAATCGCTTTATTTAGAAGCCCGCGCTTTAATATTTCCGTCATTTGAAGATTTTGGGATTGTTCCTGTAGAGGCCCAATCTCATGGTTGTCCGGTGATTGCTTTTGCCAGAGGGGGCGCCCGTGAATCGGTGCTAGATCAGAAAACTGGTTTGCTTTTTTCGGAGCAAACGGTAGCGAGTTTGCAAGTCGCTATTGGTCAATTTGAGCACCTGGCTTTTGAACCGATCTTGCTCTATCAGAATGCTCTACGCTTTCATGCAACCCGTTTTACTCGGGAAATTAAAGCATGGGTAAAAGCTGCTCAAGCTGAATTTTAATCTTGCAAAAAGTGATAGACAAGTGCCTTGGGATTTGCTAGTGTTAATAGTGTTAATTCTAATTCAAGATTTGGCAGGATTGTCTATATGAGTTCAATGGGCGTTCAACGATCAGTATCGACTCCACAGCTTCTCAATCAAGGGACTCAGATTAAACCGACTCAGCGTCAGACCCAGGTCGAAGCCCCTAAACAGACGGGGCAATCCGGGCGCTTGCAACAACAGGTCAGCAGCAGTCGACAGCAAACCCAACAACAAAGCCAATTGTCTAGTCCGCAGCAATTACGCCAGGTGCATGGCCAGATTGATCAGACCCCAACACAGACTCTCATCAATAATTCAAAAAAGTGCTTGCAATCGGTTAGTGATAGCCAGTTTGCAAAAAAACTGGTCAGCGGCACTAAGCTTGGCGTTGAAACTGGTGCTAAGCTTCATGATCTCTCAGGAGATATCCCGAAGACTGAAGAGCTGGGCGAAGTCTTGGATTCCCTGACCGAAAAATTTGAATTGGGCGAAAACAAAATTTCAACGGTTGAAGCCCAATTGTTTGAGAAATTAACGGGTATTTCTACAGAGTCCATGTCCAGCTTAAAGGATGTCTTAGCAACTGGCCAACAGGTCTTGCAATTGGCCAAAACAGCCCAGTGTTTGAACGAAGCCTGTCAGAGCTATGGCACTCCTGAGTTTTCGGGCAAAATCGAGAGCCTGGCTAAGAACAGTTATATTTCTCTTGGCGGACAAAGCAGTCTGGATCTCAGTGAAAAAGTTTCCAGTTTTTGTCAAAGCCACGACGTGGACAGCGGTAAAGAAATGCTGTCCGCCCTGGCCAAATTTAGCACTGACGATAGCTTAATGGCGACCACCCAGCGCAGTCTTCTGTCCTATATGAGTTCGGGTTCTCAAGTCGGTGGTCTTGTGGGTAAGTCAGTACCGTTTCTCAGCTTTGGATCCGCATTGGTGGATACTGGCATGGCAGCAAAGACTGGTTATGATTGGTGGAACGGCAAAGCCACTGGCACAGAACTCTGTAAAAGTGGAGTCACCGTTGTCGGAAGTGTCTTGGGTTCTACGGTAGCTCCAGTCATTGGTCCCTTGCTGGCAACTGGTGTAAATCTGGGCATTAGTAATGCAGGCTCCATGTACACCAGTGTATCTAACTGGTGGTCTGGTACCACAACATGAAATACAGTCTCAAACAAGTCCCTAATCAAATTCAGCTCACTATCCAGCTCCCACTGACTGATTTAGCGCAGGCAGCGGATCAGCGCAAAGCCCAACTCCAGGCCGCCTCTGCCAAACTCATTCAGAAATACCAATGGCAAGTTGCTAGGGAGCCTCAGATCAAGACGGTGAGAGAAAATTCGGGTATTTTAGAGATCCTATGTACTGTCGATCTCTTGCCTGAAATGATCGTGCCAGAAAACATGGACCTTCAGATTGAAGCACCTGAGTTAGCTTTACCCCAGGAGCAGGATTTGATGGAGCGCATACAGGCTTTGCAAATCCGCTTTGGGGAGACAAAACCTAGTCAAACTGCAGCTGATTGGGGAGACCTGGTTCGCATTGATTGGATCGGAATCTGCCAAAATGACTTGATACCCTTAAGCCCAAAAGCAGGTTTCTTTATGCTCCTGCACCAGGAGCCGTGGGCTTCTCCACTGGCTGCGACGCTGATTGGTGCTCAGGCTGGGGACAGCCGAATTTATACGGAAACCTTGCCACAAGATCATCCCTATTTGCCCTGGCGTGGACAATCCGCTGAGTATCATATCTATGTCGAGAGTGTACAGAATCTGACGGTTCCTCCCCATCAATATTTAGCTCAAGCTGCAGGTCTAGGTTCTGATTTTGATACTTTGCTGTCCCATTTGCATCAGGAAATACGAGATCAGAATCAAACCCGCTGGCGTCAAAATATACAGCAGCGCTTAATGAAACAAATTCTCAAAAGCTGTCAAGGCAAAGTTCCAGAGTATTGGATCGAAGCAGGATTAGCGGCCTGGTGGCAAGAGAGTGATGCGACTCAATTGGTAGAAATGCAAGACCACCTGCCGATAGCCAGCGCATTTTTAAAAGCAGGTCAAAAAAATTGGCAAGTTCATAGTTATTTGGCCCAAAAAATCAAACAAGATCTATCATTTCAATTACTGCTTAACTCCCTGGCAGAACGAAACCCTGATGGGCTCAAGGAAGCTGAGATTACGCAAACTCTTGAGGCAGTGGGTGCCCCCTTGAATATGAACTCTGAATTGGTTTGGAATGCGTTGCAGCGTGATGGCCAGACACAGCTTTTTCTCAATCAAATTCGCTTAGAAAAAGCCTCTCGCTGGTTGTTAAAACAAGCCCAGATTCGTTGTGGGGAGCAGATATTGCCCTTGTCATCAGGTTTTTCACAAAAATCTTAGTCCAATGATTTAAGTTCTGTCTGATACTGCCGATGAGTATTGGGAGGCAGATATGCAAATTAGTGAGATATTCGCTGCTCCTGTAGCAGAACAATCAGCAGTACCCGCAAGTAAAGCTCCCGAACAGGGCGGCTTTAAATCTGCGTTTTTGCAACAATGGCAAAATCAAAATAAAACTCATCAATCTGCAAGAGAAAGCTCTCAAGCGCAAGCTAAATCAGATTCTGCGGAAACTAAGCGTACTCCAGAAAACCTTGATACTGAAGCTGCTTTGACCAATCTTGAAAAGGACTCTGAGCTAAGGTCTGCGACAGATTCCTCACCGAGTTTAAATCTGGAAGCCCCAGTACAAACAGAAAATGAAGAGCAGACTGCTTTGCAGATTGCTGAGAACTTTTCGGAAATAAGAACTGTCAATCAAGATCAGCAAATTGAAGATCTGCTTACAGTCTCTGTACCAAATCCAGATACGGCTTTGACAGCAGACACGGCTTTGATAGAAATCTCTGAATTGCCAAGTGAAGATGCCACGATAGTTGTGGCTCCCGTATTAACCTGGGAAGATTGGTATCGGATTCAATCCCAGTCCCAGTCCGAAACGGATGCAAATTTAGAGTTAAATGCTTCTAATTTTCAGGACGAAACCTTGATTGTTTCAAACGAAGATCAGGAACAAATTGAAGCAGATCAACTTTGGGCATTTGCCAGTCTTAATCCCGATTCTGAGACCGTAGCCATTGTGAATCCCGAAACGCTGAGCCAGACTGTAGTTTTTCAGCAAGACGCTGCCGTTTCTACTGAAGAGAATGTCGTGATTCGAGCCTTTGCTTTTGACAATGCTTTTCAATCCAAAGCAAGCAAATCAAACGGTGTGACTTCATCGACTCAAGTACCATACTTTCAAACAGCTCAATTGAATCCTTTAGAAATGAGCCCTACTTTGTTCGATAGCCGTCCAGAATTAAAGGCGGTTCCTATAACGCTTCAGCAGAATAATCAAAATCAAATAAGTCTGAGCCCGGTTTTGGCTCAAGCCCTTGCTGAGCTTCAATCACCAGGACAGAAAGCAAATAACGCTTCCGCTGGTTTTGGCGAAAGTAATTTGGTTTTGCAAGCGCAACCGTTGCTGGGTTATAGCTCCAGCGGTCAGGCGACAGTTGAACTGCCGCAAACGCTTCATCAGTCGACAGCTGCATCCGCCCTTGCTGATCGCTATGAGTTAATGCAACAGCTCGGAGAACGGATTCGGCTGATGCATAGCAGCGCCCGACGAGAAATTGAAATGCAATTAAAACCTGCCCATTTGGGAAAAATTACGATTCAATTGCAACAAGAGGCCCAGCACTTTAATTTACAGATCCTGGCTGAGTCTCCACTGACCAAGCAGTTAATAGAAGCCCATCTGCAGCAATTAAAAGAACAATTTATGCAACAAGGTTTTGATTTGCAAAATGTTCAAGTCGATCTACAAGATCAATCGCAGACCCATCAAGAATCTAACCGGGGTTCATCTGAACACTCTGCTCAGCAAACCCAGCCCCTATTTAGTTTAGAAGACCCGGATTCGCATGACACCGATACCGATACACAGACCGCTTCCACGGCTCTGATCAATACCCTGGCTTAGAGGAGAATATATGCAAGTAATCGATCCACTGCAGTTCACGCAACTGCCTTTAAGAGATCCCAATGCGACCCCCAATCAGAATTTGGGTAAGCAAGACTTTCTGAATTTATTGATGACGCAATTGCGCCATCAGGATCCCATGAATGTTCAGGAGGACCGGGAGTTTATTGCGCAATTGGCGCAGTTTTCAACCCTTGAGCAAACCACAAATTTAGGGCTTGCTATGGAAAATCTGGCTGGATTTCAACGTTTAAGCCAGGGGGCCGCCTTAATTGGTAAAGAAATCACTGCGCTGGTAAATACCGATGGCAGTGGCGAAGCACATGAGATTACTGGTGTCGTGGAAGAAACTCGCACTGAAAATGGAGAGATTTTGCTGATGGTCAATGGCCAGGCTGTGAAGTCTCAGGATATAACTCGAATTCGTGAAGCACAGGAGAATTAATTATGTATCGCGCATTTAATACCGCTGTCACCGGTCTTCAGGCCAATCAATTACGGATGGAAGTGATTGGCAATAATATCGCTAATGTCAATACTACAGCCTATAAATCCAGTCGCACTACTTTTGAGGAGCAATTTGCTCAAACCCTCAGTGGAGCTCAAGCCCCCAGCGGTAATAAAGGGGGGGTTAATGCTCAGCAGATTGGCCTGGGTACCAAAGTGGCTTCAATTGATACCATTCATACTCAGGGAGCGATTCAAACCACCGGTAAAAGCACCGATATTGCTTTGCAAGGTAACGGGTTCCTGGTCATGGAAGATCAAACCGGTAACCGACTTTATTCACGAGATGGCAATTTATCATTAGACGGCGATGGCCGTCTGGTCAACAACACAGGTCTGAGAGTACAGGGCTTTCAAGCTGACTCCAAAGGGGTAATTAACACCAGTGGAGCCGTGGATGATATTAATATCCAATCCAATCGCACATATCCTCCTCAGGCTTCAACACGAGTAGATATAGCAGGGAATTTATTCCGCCCTTCGCAGCTCACCCCGTCACAAGCCTATGCCCATGCCATTCAAAATGGCGTTGCCGCAGGAGTCGCTGTTAACGGATATGGTGCTGGACCGGGCAATTTACAATTGGGTGCGACCAATAACACCCGTTTAGACGCCGGTGAGTTAACGATTAATAATGTCTCGATATTGGGCGAAATCCCACTGGTTGCTGGTGATACCACCCAGTCGGTCACTCAAAAAATTGTTGATTTGATCAATTTTCACCGCGAAGAAACCGGTGTCCTGGCCACGGCACGTACCACTTCAGCCGGGGGGGGAGCTGAAGTTGAAATTGCTTTGACTGCCTTACGACCAGGCGTCGATCAGCAAATTGTCTTGGGGGGCTCTGCTTTAGCCAATATTAGCTTAAATAACACGGCTATGTTTACGGCTGGGACCACGACAATTCAGACCCTGGCTAGCAATACCAATGGCCAGTCACAGACTGGCTCCGTGAGCTTGACCTCTGGAGATGTGATCGTGAATGGTGTGGATGTTGGTGCCTTAGGCGCGACGCCCGCAAGCAATACAGCTGAACAAAATGCTCAGGCCATTTCAGGCTTAATTAATGCCAAAACTGACCTGACTGGCGTGACCGCATTTACGGATGGTAATGGGCGTATTTCATTACGCTCTACGGCACGCGACATCATTTTGACTGGCCAAACTGTTGCGGATGGACTGACTGCTGCTTCACCGACACCTGGGGGTGGCGTCAATACTTCGGGGCTCTTTACAGGTCTTAATCAAGCCAAAAATGCAACGGTCTTAGCAGGGACCAGTACCGATGTCTTTGATGCGCTTGGTGGGCAACATTCTGTGGGTCTGGAGTTTGTTTCCGACTACGATGTGGTTCGGGACGCCAATAATATTGTCAGAGGAACGCGCGACAGCGGCATTTGGTCATGGGCAGCTTCTACAGATGAATCTGATGTTGCTGTGCTTAGTATTGAGAATGGAAGTTCAGCGAATACACCTTTGCGGTCGGTCTCTTTCTCTGATAAAGGTTTATTGCAAAATTTCAATGGTCGTTTTACACTCAACTTTTTGAATACGGATGCAATTACTTCGAGTTCGATCTTTCAGTTTAATTCCAATCTAAGTCCCAATATTAATGACCCACAGGCCTTGACTGTTGATGTCGGGACTGTAAATGATACGAATGGGCTGACACAGTTTTCTGGGCCATTGACCTTAACGGTTGCAGACCAAGATGGCTATAGTGCGGGTGAACTCAGTAATTTCACTTTTGCTCCTGACGGTACGATTCGCGGTGTCTTTACCAATGGCAAAATTTTAGATCTTGGCCAGATTGCGATCGCGAGCTTTGCCAATACATCAGGGCTGTCACGCGGTAATCTCTCTACAGGGAGTGGTGGTAACATTTTTCAACAAACCAATAATTCGGGCAATGCTCGGATTGGCGTTGCACAAGCCGGCGGCAATGGCTCTGTTGTGGGTGGGGCGCTCGAGGGATCGAATGTTGACCTGGCTGAGCAGTTTACGGATATGATTGTAACGCAACGTGCTTTCCAGGCCAATTCACGAACCATTACTACTGCCGATGAGATGTTGCAAGAAATTCTCTCTCTGAGACGATGATACATTTGACTCGCCTTAATGGTATTGAATTGATTGTAAATGTGGACATGATTAAGTTCATTGAAACCACTCCAGATACGGTTTTAACTTTACTTAATGGAGATAAGCTGCCAGTTTCTGAATCGGCAGAAGAAATCGTATCTCGGGTGGTTGCCTTTAAACGGGAAATACAACAAGGCCCGATTCAACTTAGCTTGCCTGATCGAGCACTGGAATTTTAAGGGCATGTTAGAATAGGTTGACGGTATTAAAAACATGGATTTAACTGCGCCCATCGGGCTCGCCATTGCCTTTTTAGCTATTATTGGAGGTCGTATCCTTGAGGGGGGCAACCCTCTATTTTTGCTGCAACATACGGCTTTTATTATTGTTATTGGTGGAACCATAGGGGCCATGATTTATGGTTCTCGCTCTTTAGATACTTTGAACTTCCCCAAGCATCTCAAAAAAACATTTAATCGTCCTGAGCTTGAGCCACAGGAGCTGATTCCGCAACTTGTACGTTTTGCTGAAAAAGCGCGTCGCGAAGGACTGTTGTCATTAGAGCGCGAAGTCTCCGAAGCTCAGGATTCTTTTCTGAAACAGGGTTTGCAATTGGTGGCTGATGGCACCGATCCGGAAGTCGTTAAATCCATTTTGTCGATCCAATTGGATCAACAAGCCGCTCGACATGACCGTGTTGCCAAAATGTATGAGGCGGGTGGGGGCTATGCACCCACTGTGGGGATTATTGGGGCTGTTTTAGGTTTGATCGGTGTTATGGACCATTTGCATATGGGTATCGAGAAAATTGGGCCTGGGATTGCTGTCGCCTTTGTCGCGACTATTTATGGTTTGGTGCTGGCTAATTTTATTTTGTTTCCAATGGCTTCTAAATTGCGTTTGCGGAGTGATGAAGAAATATTATTGCGTGAGCTTATTCTCGAGGGTATTTTATCGATTCAAGCAGGTGATAATCCACGTATCCTCGAAGAGCGGCTGAAAGCGTTCTTATCTGCTGAAGAGCGTCAGCTCTACGACGCGGCAAAATCTTCTGGTAAAGCCGAATAAATGTCACGCCGACGTAAAGCCGCTGCGCACGTTAATCACGAACGCTGGATGGTTTCGTTTGCTGATTTTATGACTTTGCTTTTTGCGCTCTTTGTCGTTTTGTTCGCCATTTCAAGTGTGGACCAAGATAAACTTAAAGTCGTTTCAGAATCGATGGAGTCGGCATTTGGTGTGATGGACTCTTCGGGCTCAACGATCCTCAACGGGAGCCCTGAAAAAAGCAGTGTTGTGGCACCAGTGGTCACAGAAATCAATGTTTCGCCTTTAACCAAAGAGCAAAAAAAGATGCTGAAACGACTCGAGAAAATGGCGGAAGGAAATCAAAATTTGGCGGCGGCCTTTAATCTCCGTCAAGAAGCGCGCGGAATTGTGATTCAGTTACAAGATACGCGCTTATTTGCTTCAGGCTCGGCTGAATTGCGAGCAGGTGTCCTTCCGGAACTAAAAAAAGTGGTGCAAGAAGTTGCCGGTTTGAAGCAGCCAGTTCGAATTGAAGGACACACGGATAATGTGCCTGTTAATGGCGGGCGTTATGCTTCCAATTGGGATTTATCAGCGGCACGTGCCAATCAGGTTCTGCGCTTTTTTCTTTCACAATCTCAGATGCCTCCAGCTGATTTTTCTGTTGCCGGTTATGGAGAGTTTCGCCCGATTGCTCCCAATTCAACCGAACAAGGGCGAGCAAAAAACCGCCGTGTAGATATTGTGATCTTAAATGCACAAGCTTCAAAAAATGAACCTTTAGTTCCCAACCGTCCCGAAGGCAATCTGGAAGATAGCCTGAATCAAAAATTGAATCAAAGGAGATAAGTATGGTAGCTCGCCTAAAAGGTCGACCGACCCCCCCACCAGGACCTTCACAAGAGGAGAATCAATCTTCATCAACAGTTCGAAAAAAACGCTCACCTTTTTTGGTTACGATAACTGTGCTGTCATTGATTATTGCGCTCGCGTCCAGTGCGACTTTGATTTATTTGACTTATTTTGCGGGTGGCAATACGGGCCACACCCCGAGTACAGAAACTGTACAAGCTCAGTCAACAGGTCCGATCTATAATTTGGGGCCCTTTGTGATGAATCTAGGTAATATCGATGAGCATCGCTATTTGCGTGTGGCATTAAGTCTTGATTTTCAGACACGTGACAGCGGCTATGTTGGTCAAAGCGCAAGTAAACAAGAATCCTGGCTCGAGCACACACGTGAAGCCTTGAAGAGTCATGAGCCGATTCTGAAAGATCTGGTACTTACTACGCTGGCTTCTCGCTCTGTACAAAGTATTGGGACGGCAATGGCACGGGAAGAGTTGAAGGCTGATTTAATGGCTAGCTTTAACCAACACATGCCAGAAAACTTGGCTGTGCAACAAATTTACTTCACGGATTTTGTTATTCAATAGCTTCAAAACCGGTGTGCTACGCGATCGCGTCTAGACGTCTTTGCCATCAAAGGCTATAATATGCAGAGTGAGTGTTAATGATTACAAAGAAATGTTGCTTCCTGTAAACAATTTGAAATCTTGGCTCAGCCTGTTTTGTTGCTGCATTTTAATGCAGCCCGTGCAGGCTGAATCTTTTCGTCATGTGTATATGGCCTCGCATTTGCCTGCAAATATCTACCCAATCATAGAAGCTGAGTCCCAGGCTCATTCTATCTGGAGACTGCCGTTATGGCCTGGCGAAAGACAAATTATTCGCTTGCAAGATTTTAGCCTGGCAGAAACGCGTCCGTTTTACCGCTCACAAACCCGTTTGGATCAGCGTAGTCTCAGTATCAGGCTTAAACTTAAGCTGGAAATCTGGTCACAAAATCAGTTGATTTGGCAACAGTCACAACAGGTACAGCGACAGATGCGTTTGCTCGGACCTGAATTACAAGGTGTTGGAATTTCTTTGATTCCTCGCCTGAACCAACAGCCACAAGGGGCTCTGAGCCAGTGGCCTGAGTTAACTCAGCCCGTTAATAGAGTACAACGAGAATTGATGGTTATCGCATTAGAAGCACTCAAACAAGATTATCTTAATCAGAAAAATCGTACGCAGGAGAATACACCGTGAAAAAAGGCAAAATACTGGTGGTGGATGATGAAGCCAGCATTCGTCAAATTGTTGAAGCTCGTCTTAATATGGCCGGCTTTGATGTGATTACAGCTGCCGATGGTGAAGAGGCCTTAGAGGTTTTTGCTAATCAGCGACCAGATTTAATTGTCTTGGATATTATGATGCCGCGTATGGACGGTTTGCAGGTCTGTAGAGAGATTCGTAAGCAAGATGAAGTTCCGATCATTATGTTGACGGCCAAAGGTGAAATTCCTGATCGCATCAATGCTTTGGAAATGGGTGCTGATGATTATCTGACTAAGCCTTTTAGTCCGCGTGAGTTAGAAGCGCGAATCAAAGCGGTTTTAAGACGTACGATGTCGAGTTCCTCCAAACCGGCGTCGATTGAACTTGAGCATATCTCAATTGATCTGGTTAAACGTCAGGTATATAAGCAATCTGAAAAGGTTAAGCTGACTGAAATGGAGTTTTCATTATTGGAGCTGTTGGTATTGCATCCAGGCAAGCCCTTTACTCGCAATGAAATTCTACAACAAGTCTGGGGTTATCGCTCAAATCAATACTCTGATACACGGGTTGTTGATGTGCATGTCAGTCGTTTGCGTAGTAAATTAGAGGTCGATGTCTCTGAGCCTGAAATGATCTTGACAGCACGGGGAACCGGTTATATGTTTCAGAATTACTCATTAGGCGAGAGTGATGACTAGTGAATTGAATGCTTTGCCACAGGTTCTGATTGAGCCTGGCCCAATTACTACTTTGACATTCCAGGATCCGAAACAACTGAATTTGTTGAGTATTGAAATGGCTGAAGCTATCGCACAACAAATTCAAGCATTGCGTACGGATCCTGAAATCAAAGTCTTAATATTGACGGGCTCTGGCCAGCGGGCTTTTTGTGCCGGTGCCAATATGCGCCAGCTTTTGAGTTTAAAACATCCACAGGCCTATGTTGTGCAGGGGCAAGATTTACTGGCTAGCCTGGAAAACTTCCCTGTTCCGACGATTGCTGCAGTGAATGGATATGCGCTGGGAGCTGGCTTTTCTCTGGCTCTAGCTTGCGATTTTCGAGTGGTCTCACAGCAAGCTAAAATGGGGCAATTGGCTGTACGGAATGGCTTAATTCCTCCTTTTGGCAATGTTCAGCGTCTGATACAAGCGATTGGGCCCAGTCGTGCCCGTGAGCTGATTTATACGGGTCGTACGCTCAGCGCTGAAGAATGTCTGGAATATGGGCTCGCTTTACAATTGGCAGCACCGGAATATTTATTGCGCACTGCGCAAGATCTTGCTGAACAAATTGCGCTCTCACCCACTTATGCCATACGTCAAGCCAAGCAAATTGTTGAAACCACACTGACACAAGGGCATGCTGTCGGATATGCCGCTCAGGAAGATTCCTTGATTGCTTGTTTAGAGCACTCGGATAGTCGGCAAATTATGCGCGATTTTTTAAATAAGTCTGATTCTAAATGATAAATCTATTTGAATAGATATTACTTTTGGATAACATTGTGCTTACATTGTTGCCGCAAAGCCTTAACTTTCTGATATTTTTCTATTTGACGAGATTACTTTGTAAAAATTTACCTAGACCTGATTAATACTGGGTTTCGGAGTTTATTGGAACTGCTGTATTAGACCAAAAAGGTTTCTTTTTGGTCGATTTTAGGTTATGATAGTTAAGTGATGATTAATTTCAACTTGTTTTGAGCTTTATCCCCACCGATCACAATTTATTGTTTTTTATTAATCGGCACGACGATTCAAGCGGAATATTTTGGTGAAGTATTCTTTATGCCTGAGCTTTCAACCGAATCATTTGACTATCAGAAAGGTAATACTAATTAATGCGAATTTTTGTCTCTAACTTGCCCACGGATACCACAGATCATGAGCTAAGACGTCTGTTTTCACGCTTCGGAAAAGTGGTGAAATCATGGATCGTAGAAGACCATGAGACCGGTGAAGGCCGAGGACATGGTTTTGTTGAAATGACGATGGCGGAGGCTAAAAATGCGATTCGGATAATGGACCGCTCGTGGTTTAAAAGCTCCAGAATAAACGTACAAAAATCACGTTTCACACCAGGCCGTGGACGCCGAGATCGCCGTGACTCTAATGAGCGACCAGCCCGCGAACCTCGTGAACAAGCTAATTTCAGTGCTTCTCGCACCTAATATCTCCCCCCCTCCACTTCATTTAAAACAGGCCTGATCAGGCCTGTTTTGTATTTTCAGATCAATGATGAGCTCCCTTTATTTTCAATTAGCCAAATCAGCCAGAGCTGCCGAGCCATAGAAAAGATATGCGATAATGTGCAGAACAGTTGATGATTGAAAAGGAGCCCCTATGTCATATTTTCCAGAACAAGGCCGTCAGAGAGATGAAATTTTGTCTCAGATGCGCACAATCAAAGAAAAAGATATGAAGTGGCAGGATGGCCGCATTTTTTCACTGGTTTATTCTGCTGGAGATGAAGTTTTAGAATTGTTGAAAGAAGCCCATGCGATGTTTATGTCTGAAAACGGACTCAATCCAGGGGCCTTTCCTTCTCTGCGAAAATTTGAAACCGAAACGCTGGCGATGGTGACTGAACTCTTACATGGGGATGATCAAGTCGTTGGCAATATGACCACGGGCGGGACAGAAAGTATTTTGATGGCCGTTAAAACAGCCCGTGAATATGCCCTTTCACGAAATCCAGATCTAAAAGATATGGAGATTGTACTGCCACTGTCGGCCCATCCAGCTTTTGAAAAAGCCTGTCATTATTTCGGTTTGACTCCTGTACATACACCACTTAAAGAAGATTTTAGAGCGGATGTCGTCGCTTATAAACGTGCAATTTCTTCTAAGACTATTCTCTGTGTTGGCTCAGCCCCTTCTTATCCCCAGGGGGTGATCGATCCCATCGAAGAGCTTGCTGATATTGCCTTACAGCGTGATATTTTGTTTCACGTGGATGCCTGCGTGGGCGGCATGATGTTGCCGTTTGTGCGTAAATTAGGTTATCCATTGCGCCAGTTTGATTTTAATGTTCCTGGTGTGACTTCAATGTCCTGTGATCTACATAAATACGGTTATGCTGCCAAAGGGGCTTCGGTTGTGCTCTACCGAACCCCCGAATTGCGTCGCCATCAATTCTTTGTCTATACCGAATGGCCCGGCGGGATTTATCCTTCACCCACAATGGTTGGAACTCGTCCTGGCGGCAGTATTGCAGCAGCCTGGGCTGTGATGAATTTTCTGGGTGAAGCGGGCTATCTACGGATTGCCAAAGCGGTGATGGATACAACACGTGAGGTTATCGAAGCTATCGAGAAGATGGATGATGTCCATGTTTTGAGTCAGCCTGATATGAGCATCTTTGCGATTGCTTCTGATGAACTAGATGTCTATGCGATTGGGGATGAAATGTCTCTAATGGGCTGGCATATGGATCGTCAGCAGTTTCCAGCCTCGCTGCATGTCACGATGAATTATAGCCATGTGCAATCGTACAAGCAATTTATTCAAGACCTGGAGACCGCTGTCAAAAAAGCGCGTCGTCTCAATTGGAATAATGTTTCCTCGAAAGTCACCGTGGGATTGGTTAAAGGTTTATCCAAAGTCTTACCCGAAAAAGTCTTTTCTAAACTAGTGGCGTCGGGTTCAGGTAAGGGCGGCAAAGTGCCTAAACGTTCTGCGGCCATGTATGGCATGATTGGTTCCTTGCCCAACCGGGGAGATATTCAAGAAATGGTGCTGGACTTTTTAGACCAAACTTATCGCCTGGAGCAAGAATAACCATGCGCTTCATTCAGCTTGAACTGAAACTGAAACCTGTCGCTTTATGATTCATTTGCCTGCGCTGTTCTTTGCTATGATTTGGATCTGGTCAGATTTGATCGGCGTCTTACTTTCAGTTATTTCAACCTATTTTTACTTTGGTTGGGAAGGCGCGCCGATGTTAGTGCCCAAAATATTTGGAATTGCGATGCTTTCTTTTTCGGGGCCATTGGCTTATCGATTATTACTATACAAGTTGGCTCCTGAAAAATTAGCGCGTTACCTAACCCTGGCACTTTTCTCAACTTATGTAGCGCTGGCTACTAATCGCCAAAGTGATTTTTTTGCCTGGGGTACAGTTTTCGGTGTTTGGCTGGGCGGGATCGCAATCATGAGCTGTTTGCGCAGTCTAAAGTCTTTCTCTGTGGGGCTGCTGCCCCTGTTCACTTTGCAGATCGCATTCTTTTTTTACTTAAGTACGCGTATCTCATTGGGAGGTTTGCCATTATTGCTAACGCCGCCACAGTCATTAAGTACTGTGACCTGGGCCGTGATGGGCGTTTTGGTGTTGGCAGGCATGCTCTTACCCCAACGTTTGTCGCTGCTTAAGATCCCTCAGACGGCGCAAGCTAGTCATCTTGATCCTGCGTCGCAAGATTTGTCAGCTCAAAAACCACTTCCAGCACTGGGCCTGGTTTTTGGACTTTTAATGGGCTTAAGTGTTGGTCTGATTCAAAACTTACATATTTGGTCTGCCAATACTGCCCAGGCTCCGGCAGCCGTTTATTTTTTATCATTGAGCTTAGGGGCATTAATCGCCGGGCTTTTGCTTCAGCGAACACTGAATTCAGAGACCGCATCCGTGCGTCTCTTGATTATTGGCGGCACGCTGGGGATTGGTCTGGGCCTCTACACCCTGTTGAATCTAGACTACTCACTGTCAGTGGGTTTGCTTGCTCATGGACTTGCTTGTTTGGGGCTGAGTATCTTCTGGGGCTTGTTTCTGGTGCGTTTTGCTCGCTATCAAAAACAAAGTCTTCATTTCCCGTGGGTCAGTTTGCAATTGGGCTTGATTGGTTTGTTACTGATACTGGCGATCTTTTTGTTAGAATCAAATCCCAATGGGTTTTGGATTGCTCTGGCTGTCTCTGCCGTGATCTTATATTGGCAAGAACAAATGCGTCCTGAGTCAGTATTAAATACAAGCGCGACGCGACGCATCTGGATATATGCTTGTGCCTTGTTTGCCTTAATGGGTGGCGTGACACTGATCCGTCCGATTCCAGGTCCTGCTGCCCATGCGCACAATGGCCAGGGTTTAAAAGTAATGAGCTCGAATATTCGCTATGGTTGGACCGATGATTACCGTTTCGAACCGATGGATCATTTGCGCTATTTAAGAGACCTATCTCCTGATCTGATGGGCTTACAAGAAGTTAATAAAGGCCATACGTCAGGCGCATATAGTGATTTATTTTTGTTGTATCAGCGGGCGATACCAGGCCAGTGGTTCTATGGAGATGCCAATTATGGCTTTGGCAACGCTTTGTTTAGCCGTCTGGCAATAGATCAGGTGGAAACCCGCACCTATCAGGCCAAAGATATCTTGAGACGCTCTTGCCTGGTCGCCAGTGCTATTGTCAATCAGCGTCCAGTCAAGATCTTTGTCACACATTTCTCTCATTTGCCGGATCCCAATCCTGTGCGCCAGGCGCAAGTTCAGGAATTACTTGGCTGGTTATCAGCTGAGCAAACGCCCTGGATCTTATTAGGGGACTTTAATGCCACACCAGATTCATTAGAATTGGCGGCAATTGAGAAATTGGCACACCCGGCCTTGGGGGCAGATAATCCGCAATATCAGGATTTAAGCTACCCCTCAGTAAAACCAGATCGACGTATCGATTATATTTTCTTTAGTCCTGATTTTGAGATAAAAGATATGAAAGTGCTTGAAAATGGTCCGACCAGCGATCACCGGCCTGTTTGGGCAGAGATCAATTTACCCGCTTTACTTACAGAGAAAAATTAATTTTTACGGTCTAAAATTTGATGCTATAACCCATTTTTAGATTGAGATCGGGTTCATGCCAGCCGGCAGCTGCACTGCCGGATTTGGCCTGGGCTTCAGCGCTGATGCTTAAGCCATTAAAAAGGGAGTCGGATGCGGCAGAGTAACTGAGCCCCAGACCTTGTTTTTGATTGCCATTAGCATCAAACTCCAGGCTGCCCTTGACGCTAACGCCATCTCTTAATGGCTTGCTGGTTGTAATTTTGGCAGCTTCAAAACCTGCGTCTGTGCGCTTGGCTTCGGTTTGGATTTTGATGCCTGCCAGAGGAGCGTCTTTGGCAGCTGCGTAACTCAAACCGACACTTTGGCGCGGCATATGTCCTGAACTGGGTTCAATTTCGATACCGCCTAACAGACTGACTCCCTGGGTCAATTGATGCGAGCTATTAATTTTCGCTGTTCCCAGGCCAGCAGGCGTTAGATTCGATTCTGTTTTAAGGTGATGTCCTTTGAAGACTTCTAGATCGGTATTCAAAGCGGACTTGGTCATGCCCGACTCATCAAAATTGCTGCGGGTACTGAGTTTGAGCTTACCCATTTGGGTTTGTGCGCCCAGGCCCATTTTAACTGGCGCATTTTGACCTGCGGGTGTCGTCGGCGCATCTAAATTGGCATTGAACTCAAGCTTTGGACTGGCTTTGAGCGTGGCGTTGAGCTTGCTGCCATGATAAGTATTTGCCTCAAAGCGTGAACTGCCCGTGACTTGTAAAGGCCCCAGATCACTGACCGCTTTGACTTCGCCAGCTTGAATAGTTTCAGGATTGAGACCGTCATTGCTTTCAGTGCCTTTTTGTGTCGGGGTAAACGAAAACTTAATCGCAGATGGCTCAGTATATTGCTGCTCTTTGGCCCCAGAAATGACCGGTATTTTAAACTCTGGATTGGCAATGGGTGAAGGCGTTTTCTTGGAGTCAACAGGTCCATAAAGCGCGGCGATGGGATCAATAAAGGAAATAATGGTTTGCTCAGGAGATTTCGATTGCTTTAATTCTTGTTGAATCAACATCAAATCTGCTTGATCAATACCAGGTACAATGTCCTGATTTCTTAAAGACTGCAACTCGCGAACATTCAATCTTTGGTCTTGATTGCTGTCCATTTGTCTAAGGCTACGCTGAGTTTGCGCTGAGAATCTGTGAATATTCATACCGACTCCTGAGTTGACTTAGCAACTATTATCTCTTATCGCCAGTTCCTACGACAAGCTTGTTGGATTTTTTAATTTTGAAACTTGGCTTGAATGCTATACTGAGTTCAAAAACGGGAGTAACCTATATGGCAAGACGTAAACCAGTGATCGCAGGCAATTGGAAAATGAACAAAACACAGCGGGATGCTGCTGATTTTGTGGCTGGAATCCCGGCATCGCTGCACAGTGAAGATGCTGTAGAAATGATACTTTGTGCTCCTTTTACAGCGCTGAGTTCATTACAAGATGCGCTAAAAGGCTCTCAAGTCAAATTAGGGGCTCAGAATATGTACCATGAGCCCAGCGGAGCTTATACGGGTGAAATTTCTGCAGATATGCTTCGTGCAGTGGGCTGTACCTATGTAGTGTTGGGACACTCAGAGCGTCGCGAAATGTTTAAAGAAAACGATGTACTGGTTAATCTCAAACTCAAAGCGACCCTCGAAAAGGGTCTTAACCCTATTCTGTGTATTGGCGAAAGCTTACAAGAGCGCGAAGCCGAGGTGTTTGAAGAGAAACTGTTAAATCAAGTTGAATTGGGCCTGGCTGGGATCATGATGACGCCGTCACTGGCTGAACGAATCTTAATTGCTTACGAGCCAATCTGGGCCATCGGAACAGGTAAAACCTGTGACGAAAGTGAAGCCAATCGCATTTTGGCTTTGATTCGCCATAAACTGACACAAGTTTATGGCGTTGATCGGGCCCAACAAATGCGCTTGCTATATGGCGGATCGGTCAAGCCGAGTACCATTTCAGCTCAAATACAGCAGTCTGATATTGATGGCGCATTGGTTGGTGGTGCGAGCCTGGAAGCAGAGTCTTTTGCAGCCCTGGTTAGCGCTTGTAAAGAGTTCGGCACCTAGATTCGAAAGCGATCGGCTTAAGGCTTCAATGCACCGACTTCAGTTAAAAATGAAATGACCAAACCGGCAGTGCTTTTGGCACCGAGCGGGATCATTACCGCTCGGGTTTTCTCCCAGTTGCCGTTTTCATCGTTAGATCGTTGCGCTACCAGGTCGTAAAAAGGCTGGGATTGCTCGGCAGTTTTTACAATCAACTCGCCAGCTTGAATGCCTGCAGGGAAGTAAATCCCCCAGACTTCATTCTCAGGGTAAGGGCCATTTGCCCAGACTCCAAATGGATTGTGATTGCGTACAGGTAGATAATTGTCAAAGAGCTTTTCTGAAGAGACTTCATAAGCATTATGAAAAAACGCTTGCGCCGGTCTGACCAGACTACGTGTATGAAAAGGCACAGACATATCTTGAATAAAGTGGCTGGTACGACCCAGCCAGGCCCAGGCTTCTGCTTGATCGGGGTGATCAGGAGCTAGTTCTGGCTTCCAGCTCTTGAGAGCCATCTCATAATATTCTTGCGATTTTTCACGGGCATTGCGCAAGCCAAACCAGCCTGAATCCACGCTGGGTAAGCCGTGCTCAAGAGCTTTAAAGGGGCCGTTATATGTTGTGCTATTGTGATCTGGCCAGATAGCCCCTTTGCTCAAAGTATCGCGCCAATGAGTGACCCATTGAGCTGCTTGAGAATGTCCATCATGGGCAAGGATCATTTCGATTGTTGATTTGCCATTGTGGAGATAGTCAAAATACATGCTATGGGCATCGACGTATGATGGAGTCAGATCATTTTCAGTGCCAAATATATGTGTTAATTGTTGTGTATTGACTTGCTCTGGTCTATCAGTGAGCGGTGTGGGTTCGGTAGTAGTAGGCTTTAACTGACTTCGCAAAGCAGGATTTAAAGCTAAATTGAGGGGGCTGCTACTACGAATATTTTGCTCAAAATTTTGCTGGCTTTGCTGATTCACTTGTTGTTGAACCGGGATATTGCTGCTTGGACGAAAGGATTGCGTTTGACAAGAGACGAGTAAAATACTAAAACCTAAGGTGAGAGCACGTTTCATGAAATTTCCTTGAGAATTGATCAATTGACTTAATCTAATCTTAACAAAAATTGAGTCTGAATACAAGTTTGTTGGCTTTCATTTACGGCAGGCTGCTAGGTTAATTCTCTGGATTCTTGTATGATGTCAGAACATGTTAAAAAAGAAGTTTTTTCTGTTTCGATGGCTGACGATTTCTCAGTTTTTTGCTTATTTCCTGGGTTTGCTCTTGATTGGTGCCAATTTATACTTTGCGATTCAAAGTGTGAAGACTATTTACCGGAATCATCAAGTGCTAAGCACCTCATATCAAGAAACGATCTTATTGTCTAAAGTATTGTCCGCTGTTCAGGATCTTGAGACCGGCTATCGGGGCTATTTATTGAGTGGTGAAGAAGTTTATCTGGAACCCTATAATCGCGCCCAAAAAGAATTGCCATTATTTTTGCGTGCATTAAATCAAGATTTGAAACAGAGCCCTTTAAAACAGCCATTGTTTGCACAGGTTGCTTATATACAAAAAAATATGCAGCTGGGAATTAGTCATCACAAAAAAAATCCAACTGTAGGTCCTGAAATCCATCACCAAATTTTAAAGAATAAGCAATCGATGGATGGTTTTCGTCAGCAGATTGCTGTGTTGGAGTCCCCCAGAATTCGTCAATTGCGGCAAGTAAAACATGATGCAGAGCGTAGTCTACAACGCTCCTATTTTACGCTTGAGTTAGCTTCGTTTATCAATCTATTATTATTGAGCTTTTTGTTTTATTTGGTTTGGCGAGACTCTCGCTTTCGTGAACGGAGCCGCAGTCAACTCTTTATCAACGAAGCCCGCAAAAACAGTATTTTGAAGGCCTCACTTGATGGCATCATGACGCTAGATGCTGCCAATATAATTGTGGATTGGAATCCTGCGTGTGAGCGTATTTTTGCTTGCACCAAATCGCAATTAGATCGGGTTGAGATAGGCCGTTTTTTTCAAGGCAGCCTAAATGACCTATTGACCCCCGAAGCCCAGGAATATGAACACTCCTTTTTTCGTTATGACGGTATGGTTTTTCCTGCCAAAGCTTCGCTTCAAAAAATTTCTGTAGCGGGTACTGTCTGGTTTACGCTTTATATTGAAGATATTACCGAACTTAGAGCCGATCGCGAAGTTCTGGATAGTGCACGTCAGAAAGCAGAATCGGCTAACCGAGCCAAAAGTATGTTTTTAGCTAATATGTCCCATGAACTACGAACACCTTTAAACGTCATTTTGGGCTATACCTCTTTGCTTGAAACTGAAAACTATTCACGCCAAAAAATTGCCAGTAATATTAAAAATATTGCTAACTCAGGTCAGCATCTTTACGCTATGATTAACGATCTGTTGGACCTTTCTAAAATCGAAGCTGGTAAAATGCAGCTTTCTCGAGAATCATTTGCTTTGACACCACTGGTTAGGGAGCTATATACGTCTGCTTTACCACTCACTAAAAAAAACGATAATGTTTTTAAAATTAATTGTGCCCCCAATCTAGGTGATATATTTGCTGATCGTGTCAAGCTCAGTCAAAGTCTTCTTAATTTATTGTCGAATGCAGCAAAGTTTACTAAACAAGGTGAAATTAAGTTAGAAGTATTTATAAATGGGCCAGAAATGGTGTTCTTGATTAGTGACACAGGTATTGGAATATCTCAGGAGCAGCAAGAAAAACTGTTTAAACCATTTGTGCAAGCGGATATTTCTACCACGAAAAACTATGGTGGAACCGGACTGGGTCTGGCGCTAACCTCTGAATTGGTCACTTTGATGCAGGGCCGACTGGAGTTGAGTAGTGAACTCGATCAGGGTTCTCAGTTTAGATTGATTTTGCCAATACAATCCTTAGATTAGCTCTGCTAGCCAGGCTTGTAGTTCAGAAAATGAAAAACTCTCGACCCAATTAGTGACCTTTTGATAAAAAACAGGGTGTGTCTCGCTGACTTCTTCCAGTTTGCTTTCAATTGACAAGGGATCTAAGTCATGTGAGATGCTTTCAAAGGCTTGTATCCATTCCAGATCGGGTAGGACCAGTTCGCTTGCAATGATTGCAGCCTCCAATGTCTTGGGAGCCTGTGGCTGGGCTACAATGTATTCTTTCCCTAATAACTCAAAAATAGTCTTCAGTAAGATATCTTTCTGAAAGGGCTTTGCGATAAAAGCATTGGCTCCTGCCCCGAGCGCAGAGTTTCTGTTTTCTTCAAAAGCCATTGCACTAAGAACCAAAATGGGTAAATTCTGGGTTTCTGATTGTTGTCTTAAGACCTGGATGGTAGCTTCCCCATCTAAGATCGGCATGGCTAAATCTAGTAGAACTAAATCGGGCAGTGTTCTGGAGATGGATTCTAAGGCTTCTTGTCCATTGCTGGCTTCAGACAGGTGGAAAGGATAGGGCTCTAAAAACTGGTAAAGCAACTCGCGGTTGGCTTGATGGTCATCAACAACGAGGATTTTGTGATTTAACTGCGAGCTCTGATTCGGTGTTTGGTTCTGCACTTGCTCACTTACGGGTTCAATTGAAGCCGCTTTACAAGCAATAGTAAAGGAGAAACAACTGCCCTGATTCAGTTTGGATTCAACGACTATTTCTCCACCCATTAAACGTACATTTTTTTTTGTGATAGCCAGGCCAAGGCCCGTACCCGGTTCAGAAGCACTTTGATTATTAGCTTGTTGAAAAGGTTGGAAAATTGTTTTCAATTCGTTTGTCGCTATGCCACATCCCGTATCTTTAACTTCAAAGCAAATTTGCTTGAGATCTGCTTGTTT
>JBBKWI010000126.1:0-5603 GCA_037968875.1 Candidatus Sericytochromatia bacterium
TGGGGCGGTATTGGCCTCTCGATTTGCTTCGATCTGCGCTTCCCGGCCCATTACCAGCAGCAGTCTCGCCAGCAAGAGGCCACGATACTGGCGGTGCCCTCGGCATTTTTGCAGCGCACAGGCAAAGATCACTGGCAGGTCTTGCTCAAAGCCAGAGCGATTGAGAATCAGTGTTTTGTGCTGGCCCCCAACGCCATTGGCGGTGAGCCAGCCAATTTTGGTCACAGCATGATCCTTGATCCCTGGGGCGAAGTCTTAACGATCCTGCCTGTGGGCGAAGGCTTTGTCTCGGCTTATTTAGATTTTGAAAGATTAAAAGAAGTTCGCCAGAAAATGCCGGTCTTAAATGACACCCGTGCCGACTAAGCCCCTACGCTATCTGGCTCCACTGGCATGGACAGGGGTAATCGTCTGGTTCTCTTCGGCTCAACTTTCAGCTGATTCCACTGGCTCTGTTTTAGAACAAACCTTGCATCTGCTAGGCATTAAGATCGGTGCCGAAGGGCTCGACTTGCTGCATTTTGCGATCCGCAAGGGCGCCCATCTCAGTGCCTATGGCCTACTGGGAGCACTCTGGACCTGGGCGATCGATCAGCCCTGGCGACTGCGTATTTTCTTTGTTAGTTTAGCCCCTGTGCTAGTCACTGCTTGCTGGGACGAATGGCATCAGGCTAGCCTGAGTTCACGCACAGGCAGTCCACATGATGTCGCACTGGACTTGCTGGGGGCCGTGCTGGTTCAGCTGTTTTGGCTCTTCAGCAGGCGGCCAGCGGATTCACTCTCATTGCGTCCTTAAATCTTTTAAATGGGTCGATCCATTTCTCACAACTCTTTGCTAAGCTGGTTAAGCTATTTTCAAAGCATCAGGAGGTAAAGTGATGTTCGATTTTTCGCGTACCCTGGCTCTCAACAAACAGGAACAACAGGGTCTGGAACCGAGCTGCTTAGCAGAGTGGAATACCAAAGATTTTGAGATTGATGATCACTCGCTGGATCTCATGGATTTGTTTCAAACCTTGTTTATGGGCTATGACCTGCCTTCTTTTGCACAGGCACTGGGCAAGCTTGAAGACGGCTTGCCGATGCCACAGGTTTTTGAATGGCAGCCTAATCCTCCGTCTGATGCATTTGAAAGACAAGATTTGCTAGCCGCCGATCGGCGTACCCTAATTGCCTTTCAACAAATTTTAGCTTTAGAACGCAAATCCCAAAAATACTTTGCTGCGATTCAGGAGCTTTTTGAACGCCAGCCGGAGATGTCCCTGGCGATACCGATCCTCGAATATCTGGCCCGCTGGTACCCTGAGCAGTTGGAAGTCTGGAGCTTAAAACAGCTGGAACAATATCCCGACTGGCATGTCTTGCGATTTTTAAGCGCTGCCTATTTGTTATTGAGCAGTCACAGCGATACGCTTTCAGAATCTATCCAGCAGGCGTATCAGACCCTGATGCCGCCGCAACAAGAATTGCATGACTTTTTCCCTGCTGAATCGATGAGTGCTTATACTGTGCTACTTTTTTACCAGGCGCAAGCGCTCTGGTTTATCTGCCAGGGGCCACATCTAAAAAGAGCCCTCTATGCGATTAATCTCTGTCTAGAAATAGAAAGCGAACTGGCGAGCGGTGCGAAGGAACACTCTCAGCTGAGTCAAACCCTGATTAAACTCTGGATTGACAAAGTCGAGACCAGCCATCAGGACCAGGTGATGACAGATTTCGTGAAAACCTTACGAAAAAAAGAGAGTCCTGAATGTGATTGACAAACGCTTTAATCCCTTTTTCTTTGATCGGCAAGTGCCTTAACACAAGTACAGCAAGTTCTGTGCGTAATTGCTGAAGCTGTGCACGTTGCCACTGGCGCTCAGCATCGATCTCCTGGCCCATGGCCTGAAGTACTTTGAGCGCATAGACTGCTGCACTCAGGGCATGATCGGCCATCGGCTCCGTTATTTTCTAAGCTGCCTGTGCGGCAGTGAACGATTATCCTTCTCTCATTCCTACGGCCTGAATAGAGACTTCGTACTTAACCGTATTCCATAATTTTCCTACAAAAATCAGGGGTTTAAAATCAGATCGAGGCTAGGTTATTTCGGGAAAAGAGTATACAATATCAAAGTATTGTCCAGATAAAATTCTTTATCATTCAAATTTCAAATAGGTTTAGCAAGAGGTATTTACCATGAAAAAACTCATATCACTTTCAGCTTCTTTAATGGCCCTTCAATTAGTGGCCTGTCAATCCAATTTGGTACAGCCTCTTCGTTCAACAGCAGCCATTAACACCTTTCGTGCAGACAGCAATGAACAAGGTCAACAAGCTCGCTTAATGGAGACCTTTAATGGTTTCTTAGGCTATCATGTGCCCTTTAATCAAACCGAGTCTTATCCTGAATTATTAATGGAAGTCAAATCCTTTTTCTTTAATTCCAGCTATCGTTTAAGTCAAAGAAGCACCTTGCGTTATAGTCTGCGCTTTGAAAAATCGAACGATTTTACATTGGGCCAAATTCGTTTAGGGCGTGATGGCGTCCTGTATTTGGCCAGTTACAAAACCAATGGTTATGATTATTATCGGGTGGGTACTTATCAAGCTTTTCCAGCCAATGCAGCCGATGGCGAACCGCTTAAATTTCAGTTGGATCAAGGTCTGAAGCTCAAAATGTCCTGGCCTGGAATCAACCCCATGGCCAAACATGATATTCAAATCTGGTCAGCAGGCGACTTGCAAGCCGTACAAAAAAGATCGGATGAATTGCTCTAAAATAAAGTAATTCTAGCTGAAAATAGTTTAAAACAGTGATTTAGAAGATATATTCTGAGTCACTGTTTTTTATTTGGCCCCTTGCGATATACAAGGTTGGAGCGCCAAGAAAATGGTATTAAGCTCTGAAAATGTTCGAATAGATTCAAGGTGACTTTTAAGCTGCCTCACGTAACCAAGCCAGCCTTTTATATACCACCCAGCCTGCTGCCCAACAAAAACCCGTTACCGAAGCCAAAAAAGAATCAGCCATGATGCAAGACATTGCCAATGTCTCTACTGGCAAACGGGTCGGCACCGCCGTCAAAGAAGGCATTAAATTGGGCGCTAAAGTCGGTGGAACGGTTGGCCTGGTTGGCGGTGCAGCAACAGGCTTATTAGCCGGGGGTGCACTGCAAGCTATTTCTGGTGGAGCCCTTAAAACAACCCTGTCAGGTACCCTGGCAGGTGCTGGTGTTGGCTTACTCGTTGGAGCCACCTCAGGTGCAATCAGCGGTGGAGGCAGTGGCTTAGCCGTTGGCTTTACTACCAACAAACATTCTGCCCAGGTCTTCTCAGCCATGATCGGTGCAGGTACATCAGCTTTAAGTTCTTTAGTTCAGGGCGAAAGCAAAGGCAAAATGGCCTTTAATATCGTAGTTAGTGCAGCCACCAGCGCCTATATCGGTGGCGCCGTCTTTGATAAAACCGCTGAAAAACTCGCTCAACAATAAATAATTAAACATTACTCCCTACAGTCGACTGGCATCAATGCCAGTCGTTTTGTCGTTTTTGGCCAATTTTCATAGCTGGCGCTTAACTGAAAATTTTTCAGACGATATCACGCCTTGAAAAGCCCAGATTATGTTATGGTAAATGTTCTGCTCCGCTGAATCGAGCGCCGATGCAAAGTTTGCTTCAGTCCCCCCTGATTATCGAAGCCCATCGAATTGCGCCCTCACCCCAACATTGTTCGTCAGCCAAAGGCAGTCGTTTAATTTAACTCTTTCATTGTAGGATTGCCAGCTATGACACATCTTCCACTATTAATTGCTATTTTAATCTTCCTCGGAATCATTATGGGGATCGCCATTTTTTCAAACGGAAAAATGGAATCTGAAGAAGACTTTCTGGTGGGAGGACGAAGTTTTAATCTTTGGCTGACGACCTTTTGCCTCTTTTCGACCTGGTTTGGGGCGGGCACCTTAATCAGCGCCACCGATGAAATCGCCCACCACGGTCTGAGGGCCACAGCGCTAGAACCTTATGGCGCCGGCACCTGTTTAATCCTGGCCGGTTTATTTTTCGCCAAACCGCTCTGGAATCTCAAATTACTGACCTACTCTGATTTCTACCGCCTGAAGTTTGGCCCCAAAGCGGAATTGGTGACCGTGATCCTGACGATCCCCTCTTATGTCGGCTGGATCGCCGTACAAATGATTGCCCTGGCTCAGATTTTGACCGTCTTTTTCCCGCTGCCGGCCGGGGTTTTCATTTTGCTGGTCGCCGCAGTTGCCCTATTTTTGACCGTCACCGGTGGCATCTGGTCGGTCAGCCTGACCGATAGCTTTCAATTGTTCATTATCATCCTGGGACTCATTTACCTCTTCTTCCGAATTGCCTTCTGGGGAGTCCTGGGCTTTGACGTTTTGGTCGCCGGTATTCCCAAAGAATACTGGATCCTGATTCCGACAGATAAATTTGCTCACACCGCCCAGTGGATCGGTATTTTCTGCGTGGCCTCGCTGGGCAATATTACAGGCCAAGATCTCGGCCAACGTATGTTTAGCGCCAAGTCTGCCAACGTCGCCAAAAATGGCGCCTTGATCGCTGGCATCGGCTATTTGACAATTGGCAGTCTGCCGGTCTTCTTTGGTCTGACCGCGATGCAAACCCTGGGCCCCAATTTTGAAGGCTCGGTCATGCCTTTGCTGATCAAGAACTACCTCGATCCGGTCAGTGTCGTGATCTTGACCCTGACGATTCTCTCAGCGATTCTATCCACGATCACCAGTGCTTTATTGGCTCCTTCCAGTGTGCTCGCTCATAATTTTCTCAAAAAGCATTTCCCCAATAGCTCGACTCTGGTGCTCTGCCGCTATGCGGTCGTCGCCGTCACGGCCATGAGTCTGGCAATCGCCTTTATGGGCCAGGATGTCTATGGCCTACTCGAAAGCTCTTACGCCATTGGTCTGGTCGGCTTTTTCGCGCCGCTCGTGATTGGCCTCAAAAGCAAAAAACTCAATGAAAGCTCGTGCCTGGTGTCGATGGCCACCGGCTTGCTGGTCTGGAGTCCAGAACTCTTTATTGAAACCGAATGGCCACTGGCTTTGATTGCGATGGTTCTCTCTTTTGTCGCTTACTTTGTACACTACCGCTTTTTCGTGAGGCCGATAGAGGCCAAATTAGTTTAAACCTGTTACCAATGATTGCTGCTATCGCTGCCTAATTGCGCGGAAAGCACGTTAAAACGTCTTCAGTGAAATAAGGCTCCTGATTGACCCAGAAGAGATAATCGACTTTTAAAAAATCTTGGGCAAAAGCGTGCAAAATTGGCACCAGATTCTCACGACTGGCTTTGACAGTCTCAGAGGCCGTTTCACCGATATAATTACCGTCTTGTACCGCAATCCCCAGCGGAACCTGATAGCGGGTTTCGTGCATCATCGCCAGGGCATGATTGAGCTGCCCTTTGCTCTGGAGCATGAGGTCAGGAGCACCTAAGCCGACTCCATTGGCATTCCCAAAGTCGTAAATGGACCGCAAATAGCCTTTGTCTTCCCAGGGCAGCCACTCACCGGGCATAAAATTGGCATATTGTAATTTCACTGCTGTGGGGAAGGCTTTTTTGAGGGCCAGCATA
>JBBKWI010000127.1:0-5063 GCA_037968875.1 Candidatus Sericytochromatia bacterium
CTTATACTGGCCCGGCCCGTTTAAATGTCTCGCTATTTTTACAACAGAACTGAACTGTTAGTACTTTCACCTGAAAATTACCTGAACAGGGCATTTACGAGGATAGGGCCCTCTGTCAAAGTAATCAAATTAGGCAGCAGATATATCTATTTGGATTGGCGACATACTCCAACACCCCAGCAAGATAAAGTAATGATGATGACTGAACGCACTGCAAGAAGTACTAAATCTGTGGAGACTGACGAGGAGGCTGAAAAAGAACAGCCCCTGGATGAGACGTCTGCCAATTACAAGATAATTGATGGGCAATTTGTCTTTTCTGATATCGAATTCGGAAATTTTAGTCTCAGTGATGAATTTCCCTCTGATGCCACACTGATTTTTCGTAACTGTATTTTTGAAAGCTTAATGCTTGGCTATTCTGAAAGCGGCTCTTCAATCACCTTCGAAAACTGCATCATTCAATCAGGAGATGCTGATTTTTCAAGTCGCTCATATGAGAAAGGTTTGCGTATTGTGAATTGTCAATTTTTAGAAAGCGGAAAACCCAAGGCATGTCTTGAATTGAGCGTGATTTATTATGGTACATCTGGCACTAATCTTTATCTGGCCAATAATCGATTTGAAACCTTCGTTGATTTTTTTGATTCCTGGCTAGGTGAACTAACGGTTATAAACAATCTCTTTTTAAAAGGCAGCAATATTTTTGACCCCGATGAATGGATCGAAACAGACACACGAATTATTGAGGGAAATAGAGGAAACCTCATTTGGAAGCGCCCGTCAATTTAGACATTCAAGATATAGTTCATTTTTCATGTGTACTGAAACCTGGGAGCTATCGTCAAATTTTTTTTGGCGCGATTCAAAAGCGGTGGAGGTCTGCAGGCCGCCGGGACGCATCTGCTCCACATAGCTATGTGCCGTGCGAACGTCTTGTCGGCGTCCAGACCCGCACTCGCGTTGATCACCCCAAACCACAACTCAATAATCAGGATTTCAAGTGAGCCCAGGCATTTGAAGACAGGCCCTAATTAAAATAGCCTTTATAGAAAAACGTCAGACTCTACGCTATTTTCCGCCTGCTAGTTAAGTGTTTCTTACCAAGTAGAATACGATGCCTAGAAAGCACTTAGTTAGAGGTTGGCTAGCACGACTAGCCCCGAAAAAGAGAGCTTATGCTTGACTTAAGAAACAGGACTAAATTCAAAATAATCAATCGCAATCCAGGCATTGCCTTTGCCCGTTACGTCCCCTTTGACGGTCATCGTCAAAGGACTCCCGGCATTCAGGTCCAGAGTCTGTAGACCCAGGTCTCGGATTTGGAGTTTGCTCCCTGTATGAAAGGTGGTGTGGTCAGGTAAATTGAGGTTGAGTGTACCCAATTGAATCTCCATGGCAGGCGAATCACTGCTGCTTAACCAATGGATCTTGATCTGGTACTTACCTTTAAGCTCAGGTAAAGTGAGGCTGGCCTGACTGCCTGCATCCCCACCCGAAAACATCATCACCTCTTCACCACCTGAGCGGCTCTCTTGCACCGGGTATTTCAAACTGCTGGTGCCGGCCGTTTTGACCGCCGTCTCAGCCTCTACTCGAAGTGTCGAGGTGTTTTGCAAAGGTGTGGCTGGTGTAGCTGCACTTGAAGGGGATGGTGAGCTTAAACCCTGTATCTTGTCAAAGGCAACCGATAAGCCAGCCTCCGGCGCACAAGCAGTCACAGTACTAGCCACAGTCGCAACGAATACCAAACTCAAACCTTTTTTCATCAAGTTCATATTTAAAGCCTCACGTATCTTCCATTTGTGGGACGCAGTCTAGCACAAGACCCGTTATCATCCAGTGCCAAACGGTGCTTAGGCTTCGAACAAGAAGATCCGAAAGCACCACTAAGTAACGGCATTCCTTCAGTCAGCCCACAAAAAAGGCGAATTCAGAAGCCGCCCGTCAACACCTCAGAGCCAATTAGGTATAATGATTCTGTACCCCCTGACGAAAGGATCCCTCACCTGTGAAACTGTCTAGTCTCTTAAAAACCAGTCTGACCACCCTCTGTGCAATCAGCTTGCTGGCTCCACTTTCTGCCTGCCAACCGACGCAATCTAATGCCTCGGTTTACCGTTCTGCTTTTGAAGGCGATGTGCCCTCTCTGGATCCGATTCAAATCGGCGACACCCAGTCTCATGACGTGGCCCACAATATCTACAATGGCCTGGTGCGCTACCGGGCTGAAATCACAGGCCCAGGTCAATCTCTCTCTGATCTGGTTCCTGATCTGGCAGAATCCTGGGAAGTCTCAGCCGATGGCCGGACCTATACCTTTAAACTGCGTCAAGATGTCACCTTTCAGAATGGGCGCCCCTTTGAAGCCAGCGATGTCAAATACTCGATCGAACGTTTAGCCGACCCCAAGAGTGCCTCTAAAGGCGCCTGGACCCTGAATGCCTTTGCTCTAGAAGGTCTCGAAGACTATCGAGCTGCCCGTGAAAAAGACCAGGTCGCCCATATGGACAGTATCAAGGTAATCGATAAGCATACGGTCGCCATGACCCTGCGAGCAGTGATCCCCTTTGCACCGCATGTCTTGGCGATGGCCTATTACTATATTGTGCCGCGTGAAGAAGTCGAAAAATATGGAGACCAGTTTAGTTTTCACGCCATGGGTACGGGGCCGTATAAGCTAAGTGAGTGGAAACCCAATCAAAAAATCACGCTCAATCGCTACGAGAATTACTTCGAAAAAGGCCTGCCGCATATCGAAGAACTGCGCTATTACATCGTGCCTGATGAAAACATCCGCCTGCTCTGGTTTGAAAACGGGGAGCTCGAGCATTTAGAGCCACCGATCCCGGCCGCCAGTTTTGACCGTATTTTGTCTGACCCCAAATGGAATAAGATGGGCAATCGCGCCATTCGAGAAATCGAGGGCATCAATGACCAGAATCAATCCAACGTGATCAAAGACCGCGAATGGACGATTCAGTATATTGGCATGGACACCCAGGCCGAGCCTTTTAAAGATATTCGCGTGCGTCAGGCCTTTAACTACGCCGTCAACAAACGCAAAATCATCGATGTGGTGCGCAACGGCCGCGGGATCGAAGCCCGTGGTGTCTTGCCTCATGGCTTCCCAGGCTTTAAAGAAGATCGTCCGGTGCCCTACCCCTTTGACCTCAAAAAGGCCAAAGCATTGATGGCCGAAGCGGGCTGGACCGATAGCAATGGTGATGGCATTCTCGACAAAGAGGGCAAGCCGCTCAAGATGAGCTTCTGGCATAACCAGAGTATGATCTACGCCATGCTGGGCTCTGCGATCCAGGCAGATTTGCGAGAGTTAGGTGTCGATGTTAGCGTGCAATCTCTGGAATGGGCCACCTATATCGAAAAGGTCAAACCCAAGAAACAGAGCGACGGCAGCATTATCCCCAGTGAAGCCAAGCTTTTCCGCTTTGGTTGGGCAGCCGATTATCCCGATCCTGACAATTATCTCTGGACGCTCTTTCACAGCGACAATATCGGCCAGGATAATGCCACCCGCTATAGCAGCCCCGTCGTCGATGGCCTGGTAGACAAGGCCCGCACCCTGACGGACTGGGAACAGCGTAAGCAGCTCTATCAACAGGCCGAATCGCAGATTATTGAAGACGCCCCCTGGATTTTCTTATACACCAATGTCGAATATAAATTGGTACAGCCTTATGTCAAAGGCCAACAGATGCATCCGCTGGTCCGCAACGAGATGTCAATTATTAAGTTGGAACACTAAATGGAAACCCCTCTAGCAAATAATATCCAATGGTTCCCAGGCCATATTGCCAAAGCCCAGCGTCAATTACGCGAGAAAATCGGCCTGGTCGATTGTGTGATTGAATTGGTCGATGCCCGGCTGCCGGTCTCGTCGCACTTCCCTTTTGTGGACGAAATTGCCCAAAGCAAACCCCGGATGATCGTCGTTACCAAAGTCGATCTGGCCCCACCCGAAGCCTTAACCCGCGCCGTCGCCTATTGGGAAGCCAAGGGTTACCCTTGTATGGGCATCAATGTGCCCCGCAAAGAAGGCCTGAAAGAGCTCAAGCAAGCCCTGGATGTTTTTTATAACGACCTGGCCATAAAGATGAAAAAACGGGGCCGCTTGCCGCGCAAATTGCGCACAATGGTAATGGGCCTGCCCAATGTCGGCAAATCATCTCTGATCAATGCCCTAATCAACAAGCGCTCCACCAAAGTCGGCAATAAACCAGGTGTGACCCGCGCCTTGCAATGGGTGCGTATCAGCCACAATCTGGAATTGCTCGACACCCCCGGCGTGATCCCGCCCAGTATCAGTGATCAGATTTTGGCGATTAAGCTGGCCCTGATTGGCTCGATCTCAGAGTATGCTGCCGACCCGGAAGATATTGCCGAAGCCTCGATTGAGGTCATTCAAACTCTCTTCCCCGGTCATATGAAGCAGATGTATGCGCTGGAACCCATGACCCTGGACGATCTGGCTGAACGACGTGGCTTTCTCTTGCCTGGCCCCAGCTACGATCGCCGCCGGGCCGCAGAAAGCTTTCTTCATGATTTCAGAGCCGCCAAACACCACAAAATGAGTCTGGAAGTCTGGGCTGAAGAAGAAGAAAAGGGCCTGGATGATGTAAGCGCTAATCCCCCTGAATAAACCAAATGAAGGCGTGTGTATCAAGTAATAGTTTCACTGCATGTACTCAGCAAAGTCTTCCAGAGGCTCGTCAAAATCGTCAGACATATATGCAACCAAACCATTCATACAGCCAAAAACCCGTTTCTTCTCAGCAGGGGATTCGTAGCCCTCGTTTTGCTTCAGGCTTTTTGACTCTAAGAACTCAATAAAATCAAGAACCTCTGATTGCTTATCTGCCGATAAAGCATAAAATTTTTGGAGCAGTTGGTTATCTTGTATCATAAGCACCCTCTCGTAAAATTATAACGGAATCAGGGACTGAGTTAAACCTTGGCTCTAAAATAACAGCTCCATATCGAAGGATGGAGCACAGCAGTTCAATACTTTTATTTCGCCCAAAAATCTGTTTTATCCCAACCCG
>JBBKWI010000128.1:0-12906 GCA_037968875.1 Candidatus Sericytochromatia bacterium
ACCAGTAAATTGGCAGCGCCCACCAGAGCCAATTCACACTCGCCATTGGCCAGCGATTGCTGCGCCAGATGCAGGGCCATCAGAGCCGAAGAACAGGCTGTATCAACAACCAGCGAAGGGCCTTTAAAATCGAAGGTATACGAGATGCGATTGGCTGCTACCGAGGCTGCCAGACCGCTGACCGTATACATATTGACTTGTTCTGTAGCCTGCAAGACCGTCTGAGCGTAGTCGGCACTGCTCAGGCCAATAAAGACCCCGACCTTACGACCAGCCCACTCTGCTGGCACCAGCCCGGCATCTTCCAGCGCTTCCCAGGCCAATTGCAACAACCAGCGCTGTTGGGGATCCATGCCCTGGGCCTCTTGTTGGCTGAGCCCGAAAAAAGCCGGGTCAAAAGCAGCGATATTGGCTAAATAGCCGCCACTCGGTGGAGGGCTTATGTCCGGCCAGCGGGCCGAATCAGCAAACGCTACGCTTTGCTCTTGATTTTTGAGCAAATTCCAATAAGCCGCTACATTGGCAGCAGCTGGGAAACGGCAAGCCATGCCAATCAGCAAAGGGGCCTGGAACGGTCGATTCTCCATCTTTTACGCTGACTCTTTCAGGACGGGTAATGGGTTTCAGTATATCTGATTGTTAGCGCCGACGGTTTGGCAGCAAAAGTAGGATTCAGATCTGGAGAGAGGCTTGCTACAATGCATGGAAAACAAACAGGATCTGAGCAACAGTTTATGCATTCTCAACACCGTCCCACCGTCTTGATTACCGGTTGCTCTTCAGGCATTGGCGAAGCGCTTTGCCATGCCTTCCATCAGCAAGGCGCCCAGGTGATAGCCACCGCCCGTCGCCTGGATTCCATCAGTGCTTTGGCCGAGAAGGGGATGCAAACAGCCGCCCTGGATGTCAATTCCCCAGAGCAGATCCAGACCCTCACCGAAGCCCTGATCAAGCAGCATGGCCAGATCGATATCCTTGTCAATAATGCCGGCTTTGCCCTGATTGGCCCGTCGATTGAATTAAATGCGGAGGACCTGCGGGCCCAGTTCGAAACCAATTTGATCGCGCCTTTGCTGCTAGCCCAGGCCCTGGCGCCGGCCATGAAAGCCGCTGGTCAGGGTAAGATCGTCAATATTGGTAGCATTTCAGGGATCGCGACCACGCCTTTTTCAGGAGCCTATTGCGCTTCAAAAGCGGCCTTACATTCTTTCAGTGACGCCCTGCGTATGGAGCTAGCACCCTTTGGTATACAGGTGATTACGGTGCAGCCGGGGGCAATTGCCTCGCAATTTGGGGCGACGGCAGCCCGGCAAGCCGCTGAAGTGCTCAAGCCCAATTCCTGGTACCGGGCCCTTGAAAGCCAGATTCTGAAGCGGGCCGAGATCTCGCAACAAGGGGCCACCCCGGCCGACAGCTTTGCCAGGCAAGTCTCCAAGCTGCTTTTGTTGCCACAGCCTCCGGCAATCATACGTCTGGGCAAAAAAAGCCGCTATTTGCCGACGATCAAGCGCTGGTTGCCCAATCGCGTCCTCGACAAAGTCATGAAAAAGAAGTTTGGTCTGGCTGATCGACTCTAAGCGCTCGGCTCAGTAGAGCGGCTATCGTGATGAAAAAGTGAGCTTTTCGGGTATAAGCTATAATGAAGGCAACACGAAAGACTAAATTCACCCGGATTGTTTAAAAATAGCTATGACAGACGCAGAACAGCTTCGCTATGCCCAAATAGAAGCGGCATTTGACGCCATCAAGGTGCATTACCGTGCCCAATTGGGTCAGGCTGATATTGATTATATCAAGGGCATCCGCTATAAAAGCCGTGCCTTTGAACTGATCGGTAGATCCACGCTCTGGTTTGGTTTTGATCCCATTTCTTTTGGGGTTGGCGTGCTATTTTTATTTTTACATCGCAATTTAGAATCAATTGAATTAGGGCACAATATTTTGCACGGACAGTACGACTATTTCCCTGGTATACCTGAGTTTCATTCGCGCAATTTTAAATGGAAGTCCCCGATCGATGAAGAAGGCTGGCGCCGAGAGCACAATAATATGCACCATGTCTTTACCAATGTCTATGCCAAAGACCCAGACCTGACCCATGGCATTTTGCGCGTCAATGATCGTCTGCCCTGGCACAAATTTCATCGGATTCAATTCCCCTTGTATTTGTTTTATTTCTATCCCTTTATGACCTATAAATTTAATGCCCAGAACTTAGGCTTTAACCGGGGTTTTATCGAAAAGCACTTCCCTTCTACGGAAGGTTACGCAGAGCTCAATTACACCATTGACGGCGGTGACCCCAAAGCCTTGCGTAAAAGAGACTTCCGCGCCAAGTTTCGTGTGATTTTCAAAGAATATTATGTTTTTCCGTTACTAGCACTAGTCACCGGATTTTCTTTACTACGGGTTTTCTTTGCTAATTTGATCGTGGATATTATCAATAGTTTATGGATGACCTTTACCTTGCAAAGCAGTCATTTCACAGAGCCTTTACAAGCCGAAAACTGCCTTGATAACAAGGGCAAATGGTATGAGTCGCAAATCCTCTCAAGCATCAATTTCAAAGGGCGCTATCGCTGGCAATCGATTTTATGGGGGCATATTGATTATCAGATTGAGCATCATTTATTTCCAGATCTGCCGTCTCGGCATTACCCGGCGATCGCCCTCGAAGTCCAGGCCGTCTGCCGCCAGTTTGGGATCGCTTACAAGTGTAATCCGTCGATCTGGGTCGCTATCTACAAATTCCTGCGCCTGTTTTGGATCTATTCTTTCCGCCCCAAAGCAAGTACAGCAGCTGCTACTGCACCTCCCTCAGATCTGACAACGGATATTTCAGGCTAGTATGCTGACTCTATTCAATCGATTTTTAATCAATCAGCTCGGTCGCGATCACAGTGAGTATCTGGCCAGCAATACCATGAATCTGATCAATCAGAAACTGAACCCTTTTATCTGGACTTATGATCTCAAAGCCCTGGTTTTAAAACGGGTCTCGGAAAACCCTGAAGTCATCACAGTCAGCTTATTACCCAATCAACATTGGCAAGGAGCCATAGCAGGCCAGTATATCGATCTGCAGCTGCTGATTGATGGTCAGCCCTATCAGCGTTCTTATTCAATTTCTGCGATCTCAGATCAAGCCATCACGATCACAATCAAAAAAATCAAGGGCGGCAAGGTTTCTGAATGGCTGCATCAGCATCTCAAGACCGGCCAGATCCTCGATATCTCTCAGGCCAAAGGCAGCTTTGTCTATCAGGATCAAGCCAAATTACTCTTGATCTGTGCAGGCACAGGCATCACGCCCGGATTCTCGATTGTTAGCGATCTTTTGAATCGACCCCTAAAAACACCCGATATTCAGTTTTTTGCTCAGTTTTCAACTCAAGATGATCTTATTTTTTCTCAAAAATTAAAATCATGGGCTAAGAAAATCCAACTGAGGCTGGCCTTCAGTCAAACAAAGCCAGAAACCCGACTCAGTGCGGCCAATTTTAAGCAATACTTCCCTGATTTTCAGCAGCGCAGTATTTATCTCTGTGGGCCTGAAGGCTTTATGCACGAAGTGATCGCCATTCTGGAGCAGGAGAACTACGATCTGAGCCAACTCAAAGTCGAGAAATTTGTGACGGCTCCCTTTTCCAATCGTTCAAATCAGGCCTGCTCAAGTGTCTATTTTAAGCATTACAATACCACCATCCCCTTAAGTGCCGCTGACCAGCACAAAACCCTACTCGAAATCGGCCTGGAAAACGGGCTTAACCTGGAAAAAGGCTGTGAACGTGGCATTTGCGGATCCTGCAAACTGGTCTTACATGCCGGGGCTGTCACAGGCAATACCCTCGGCCAGGCGGTCTATCTCTGTACAGCCTATGCCAATTCAGAAACGGTGGTACTCGGCACATGAATGCGCTGGAGCAGATCATCACAGGATTGACGCTAGGTTATCTGGTCTTATGCATCAGCGAATCGGCTTCGCACAATCATTTTTTGCATGGCAGCCGCAAAATAAGAGATCTGTGGCTCAAGCTGGGTAAGCCAGGCGCGTATATCCAAAATTCCTGGTATTCACACCATGTGGTGCATCACTACCGTACCTTTAAGCAAGATCATGTCACCCAGTTTACTTCAACAGCCGAAGAGCAAACCCTGCGCAGTACCTTAAGCGAGATGGGCAAAGCCCAAATAGCCCGCAATAGTTATGGCTTACGGGTCGGTGCTCCCAAAGAGTGGCTCAAGTACCTCTACCCCCACTTGCCGCATTACGCCCTGCTTTGCTGGCTGGGCGGTGGCTGGTTTACCCTCGGCGCGCTAGTCCCTTTGTATTTTTATGGCTGGCTGGCTCATTTTGTACACCCTTATCTGCATCTCTCTTACACAGAGTCACTCAAGAGTTGCTCCCCACTGATGCGCCTATTTTTGCGAACACCTTATTTCAAGTTTTTGGCACAGCACCACTATTTACACCATCGCTATGTCAATTGTAATTTTAATTTGCTACTCGGCGGAGATTTTTTCTGGCGTAGTCAGCGCTTTAGCACCGCAGCCGATCGCCAGGAAATGCAAAGATTGGGTATCTATCTCAATAAAAAATGGGCCGAACCCGCCCCAGTCAAAGCGCCTTGTTCAGGTCGCTCAAGGGATTTTCTGTAAGATCTGTTGCTCAGGAATCTTGTCACCGATCTGATCGCTATACTGCTTCAGTAAAGACCAGTGCAAACTGGGTTTGAGATGGTGGGCAATATGATAGCCAATATTCAAGCTAATCCAATTGAAAAAGGATCCTGTAAACATATTGCTGGAATCATAAGCGCTATTTGCTGGAACATCTAAATGATGCCAATAAGCCCCCAGCCAGACCAGGGCCCGATTGGCTAGACTGGGGATCAGCAGAAACCAGAAGGTCATCGTGAAATCCACATAAAACAAGACCCCATAGACGGCCAATAAAATCAGTGTTTCAACGATCATGGCCCATAAAAATTGTTTTTTTTGCTGCTGATAAAAAGCCCACGCCATGCGACAGCAGTCGGGGTAAATCTTCAGGCTACCTGTCAGAATATACTGCCACTTGCTCATATACTCGCGGGTCTGGACATGCCTGACAGATGACGTATCATCCAGGGAATTAATCGGATTGCCATGGTGTCCAATATTATGATGCAGCACCCATTCTGATGCAATATGCCCTGTCGAAATAGACAAAAGCCAATTAAAACCTGTATTGAGCCAGGTTGAATTAAAAATCGGATAATGCACATGATTGTGCTGCACCAGCGAAGTGATCGGTTTGACAACGATCAGCGCCCCCACAATCGCCAGCAACACCAGACCATGCAAGGGCACAAAGATCGGCAGCAAAGAGATCGTCGCAATCCCCACTACCAATGCAATCGAAATCAGATCGATTCGGTATTTGAGTAGAGGTTTACGATTCATAGTCAGTCAAAACTGCTCACAATACAGCTGGCAGCAAAATCTGCTGGGTGATGATTTCATTGGCATTCAGCTTAGGGAAGGCCAGCATCTTGTTTTTGATCTGCGCGTAAGCTTCGGGATCATTGACGAGCTCTATCAGCTGTTGTGACAATTCGGCTTTGCTATAAAAAGCCCGGCCAATCTGATTCTCGGAAATATATTTATCATTGCCTTTTTCTTGCCACATAATATAATTGGAAGCATCAATTAAAATCGGTAAATTTTGGCTAATGCTTTCGGCGATCGAAACGGATCCCGGCTTGGTAATCAGCAGATCAGAGAGCTGCATCAATTCAGGAATCTCCTGAGTAAAACCAAAAGTATGGATCGGGACAGCTGAGATTTTGGCATAAATATCCACTTTGGATTTGATTGCCTGGCTTTTGCCACAGCAAGCAATGATTTGCACCGGCAAACCAAGGCGATCAATTTGCTTGCAATAGTGATAAATACTCTGTGAACCATTGCCCCCCATCATGATCAGAATCGTAAAACGATCGGGCTGAATCTCGTATTTCAGCTGCAGTTCGGCTTTATTAACGTTGGGCTGATAAAAACGGGGATGTACAGGCAAACCAGTCACAGTCATTTTTTCGCCCGGGATCCCCTGACTGGCAAAAAAGGCTTTGGCCTGCTCCGTCGGCACAAAAGAATGGGCCTGCCCCGGATTGATCCAGTTGTGGCGCATGCTGACAATATCAGTGATCACCGTATACAACGGAATCTCTTTATCTTTTTGGAGATGCTTCAGCGCCAGGGTCGTCAATTCCTGGGTCGCGGGTACAAAGGCCACGATCGCCTCAGGCTGAAAGCTGTCGATAATCTGGGCATTGCGCAGAGCAATGTATTGGTGCACAACCGGCATTTCCATCATATAAACCGAGTTAAATAAGAGCGGCTCCATCCAATAGGCCCCGGACTTAATCGCCTGATTATAGCCTTCTTCGATCAGGCGCGAAAACAGCCGCTGGGGGGTATTTAAAATATCCACTGCCGGCATCAGATAGACACAGGCATCAGGGATTAAACTTTCGATCTGCGCTTTGACAGCATTGGCGGTGGCCCGATGCCCGCCACCCGAGTCGGCAATAATAAATAAAAATCGTCTTTTGGCCTGCTTATAATTGGTTTTCTCAAGCTGGGCATGGGCTGCATTCTTAAAGCGGGTCAGCTTATCTGGAATATCCAAAGCTTTATCTAAGAGGTTGATGATTTTCATGGCACTTAATCTTTCTGATACGCTGGCTGGGGCTGCATCTCAGTATATCACTCTGATTTAATTCCTTGCGCTTCACTCGGCTTATGCTGCTGGCACCAAAAATTTAACCAGCGGGAGGCATCTGACCTGGCATTGGCGGTCAGGCTCACCATCAGACTGGTAGCCATTACGCAGATAAAAGGCATGGGCTGTCAGGCTACTTTCGAGCTGAATTTGGCTCATGCCGAGACGCTGTGCCTCTTGCTCCAGCCTTTGCAAGAGACGCTGGCCAAGCCCCTGATGCAGGGCTTCAGGGCTCAGATAACACAGCTTGATTTTCGCGGTTACCCGATCCAAGAGGCCCACCCCCACAAGTTGCTCAGAGCGACACTGCTGAACCACGATCAAATAATTACTGGGGTTTGTGATCCACTGACTGAGATTTAGCTCGGTTTTGTTAGCGCACCATTGGGTCAGAGTTTCCGGATCTTGAGCATAATCTGGGCCGCAGACTTCACGAATCGAGCGCTGTAAAACTTGCGCGGCTTGCTGCGCATCTTCAGGCCTGGCCTGCCGAATCAGGTGGGTGGGTTCTCGTTGGTCTGGCATCAATCGGGCTCTCTTGCTAACAGGGTTTATATCTGCTGAAATCATACCATTTTGAAGCGGATCAAAATCAACGCGTCGAGCTTAGAGTTGAGCAAGCCCCTCAGCCAAAACCGTCTGATATACTGCAACAAGCCACACCCAAGGAGTTTTCAGACATGAGTTCATTTACCCAACGCCTGGCACTGACAAGTATCATAGTCAGTCTGGGGCTCAGCCAAACCAGTTGTGCCTATTGGTTTCAAGAGCAAAAATCTAGTGCTGCCCCCTCTATTTCTGAATCGACCCCTGTGATCACTTCTTTAAGCTATTTAGAATCCTTTATCAACAGCGACCAGGCCAGTGAGATGCTCAATACAGAGCCCCTGAAAACTCGCGTAAATAAGCTGACCAAGCGCCATACAGAATCCTTTACAGCCAGTCGTCAGACAGTCAAGCCAGTGACACAAATCATGCAAGGCTATATTTTTTCTGAAGGTCAGAGCAGCGATGGTAATCTGGTTTCGTTGGTACTGATCGATCCTGAGCGTGACGCACTGATGGTAGTGATAACCGATAAAGCCAAGAGAAAGATTAATGTTCTGGCTGATCTAGTAACAGACAGCTCTGATGAAGCCGCCACTGAAATGGAAGCCTACGCTGAACAATGGGCACAGGGGCAATTGGGTCAGGCTAAGTAAATACTGACAGCAATACAAAAAGTCCCCGGTATATGTTTTACCAGGGACTTTAAAAAACTAGATGAGCAGCGTTTATTAACCTGTATAGGTATTTAAACCGTCAAAACGCATCCGTTGATTGAGGTAGAATTTGAGATCCTGAAGTAGTTTTCCGTAGACAAAGTCTTTATTGCCGCCATAAATATTGATCACAAACTTATCGGCTTCGGTGTCATTTTGCAGAGTCTGATAATTAAAAATATCGTTTTTATCGACGTATTTGGCGAAAAAGGTTTTGATGTGTCCCTGTGCGACTTCTTTGTCACTGGTGCTATAAAGATCTACTTTTAAAATGCCTGTCGGTTTGCGAAAACCGTAGCTGGCATTAAGATCAGCAGCCGCGCTGGCTGCTTGTAAGCTCACCGGAGCTCGCGCCGCCAAATTAGGTGCTGGAGTCGATTGGCAAGCTGTTGCCATCAGGGTGATTGGAATTAAAACTAAAGATAATTTTTTCATGGTGTCCTGCTCTTTATCTACGCAATATAGATTTGATTTCTGATAATTTAAGTATGGCACAAGAATTTCCAAACACCAAACGCCTTTACTATAATTTAGTCATTAATTAACAAAAACATTAACTAATTGCCTGAGTAGCTGCTTGAGTAAGCAAAATCAGCAGCATATCAATGTTTTTCAAGCTCTCAATTTTAAAGTAAGCAAATCAAGCTCGCTAGAATTTTACCGAATAGGAAGCCATTTAAGCCTCCACAAATTCAGCCTGGATGCGTCGGGTTGATTTAAATAATCCGTTTGATTTTTGGGCACTGAGTCTAAACACTCCGCAATTTGCTTGGCAACAGCCAGCGCGATGAGCTATTTTTAACTTAACGTATTGAGATGCCAAACGACATGCAGATCGATCACGTGAAGCATGGCAATAGAGTAGCCGGGAGAAACAAACAGCTGAAAAAGATCTTGATCGCATTTATTGCCGGAGCGCTCGTGAGTGGCGGGACTCTTGGTGGGCTGGGCTATTTTAAATTCAAAGACATGAATGCCGAACAAACCCGCTTAGAAACGCTTGTCAAAAAACAAGACTGGCGTTTGGACAATCTGACCGAGAGCCAGACCCGTTTGACCACAGAGCTAGAGGGTATCAAGGCTGCCAAAGAAAAGGGCTTTGATCAAACGATTGGGGCTTTACTACAGGCCAAAGACAATGCCGGCATCGAAGCACTCTATGATCTCGGTCTCAAAGCCCTGGCCGAAAAAGACGCCCCCCGTGCTTACTTTGCTCTGGCCCAGGTCCACAAAGAAAACCCCAAGTACAAAGCAATCGCAGAGCATTACCCCCAGGCGCAACAGGCCTATAAAAAACACCAGCAAACTCTCTTTCAAGAAAAACTGCAGGACACTTATCTGCAGGCTTTTGACCAGCAGGCCAAAAGTCAATTCGCCCAGGCCAGAGCCAATTACCAGGCCGTGGTCCAGATGAAGCCCGACTACAAAGACGCCCAAAAACGCTTGCAAATGGTCGCACGTCAGCTTGATCTGCGCAGCAAAACCAGCGATCTCGCACAAAAAAACAAATGGCTCACAGCCACTTATCAACTGGGCTTTAATCATCAGGCCAATGGGCGCTATGCCCAGGCCAAAGAGAGCTATCAGCTGATCGTGAACGATTCCCCGGGCTACAAAGACGCAGCCAAGCGTTTACAAGTCGTGATCCCCAAAGTGCCCCGACCTATTGCCACGGCAGCAATCAATCCCTCAGTGGGCGTGAACTGTTATCAAATAGGCGCGACCTTTGGCAAATGTGCCAAGGATGTCAGTGGCGCCGGCTGCGGCCAGTTATCGAGCACTCCAGCGGCCTGCAAAGGCAGTCCTGAATTTATCAAAGGCTTTCAATCGGCTGCCGGGATGACACCAGCGGCTCCTGACGACGAGCCTCTCAATGCCCCGGTACAAGATGACCCCAACTCGCTCTTAAAGGGTCTCTCAAATTTCTTGAAAGATATGTAGTCCGTCACTTTCACTGGCGCTCATAAAGGCAAAAACCTTGCTATTCTGTACGAAGCAAACAAACGGGTAAGGAATCATGAGCCTGATCTCTCAGCTGGCGCTCAAGCTGGAACGCCTATTGCACCCCAAAATCAAAGAATTGATCGCCAAATCACTGGTCTATTTTTTTACGCTCAAAGAGCGCAATACCTTTCGACAAGCCCGTTATCAGGGGCAGCCCCATCTGCTGGACGCCTTTGACCAGGTCTTTGTGATTGCGCACAGGGGCTTCTCTGGCAAGTACCCCGAAAATACGCTACTGGCCTTTAGCAAAGCCTTAGAAGCACAGGCCGATATGATTGAACTGGATATCCAGATCAGCCAGGATGGGGAGCTGATCGTCTCTCATGATGCGATGTTAGAGCGCCTGGCCGGAGATCCCGGCTATATTCGGGATCTGCCCCTGGCAAGATTGCGGCAATTTGAAGTGGGCTCCTGGTTTCAAGCCGCTTATGCCGGTGAAGCCTTGCCGACCTTAAGAGAGGTCTTTGAGCGCTTTGATTTGGCCCTGATCAATATCGAAATCAAACACGAGGCCAGTCATTTTCTCAATTGGGAAACCGAAAAAAAACTGCTGGCCCTGATCGCTGAGTTTCAAATAGAAGATCGGGTTCTGATCTCGTCCTTTAACCCGATGATCGTCAACCGGGTACGCATATTGGCTCCCCAGCTGGCAACGGCCTATTTATTGACCCAAACCCTCAATCCGCTGCTGATTTATTTGTTGGGCAGAATCCAGGCCCGCTATGTGCATGTCGATCTGCGCTACCTGAACCGACGCAGCGTTAAGCGCTTGCACACAGCCGGACTCAAAGTCGTCGCCTACACCCTCAATACACCCGCTGATTTTAGCCTGGCGCTGGCTCTTGGCGTCGATGGTATCCTCACAGATTACCCGGATCGCTTGCATCAATTTCTGGAAGCCGAGAGACTTGCTCAAGCTAAGCATTGAATCTCTGATCTGGCGCAGAGCAGCGCTTCTCACTCGTGTATAATGCCTGCACGAAACCGGAGGAAATGATGAACTACTTATTTCAAATGGAGCCCTGGATGCTCCCGCTATTGATGCCTTTTGGAGCAAGCCAAGAAACGTCTTTTGTCTCGATTGAAGGCAAACAGCTGCATGTCAAAATGGGCAAGCTTTTTGATGAATACATTGATCTCGAAACGATTGCTGATGTCGCTCCTGGCAAGTGGCATATTTTGGGGGGGCTGGGTCATCGGGTCGGTCTCAAACAAGATATGGCCGTGCTGGCTTCAACCAAGAATGTGGTGCAACTGCACTTTAAAGAGCCCCAGGCTCTGAAAGCACTGGGCCCAGTCTATCTGAAAATCAGTGATTTCTATTTATCTTTACAAGAGCCCGAAGCTTTTATAGCCGCCCTGAACCTCGCCCTTGATGTAGGCTAAGGCGATCTAAACGATCGATCTACAAGCCTGGTTTTCACCCAGGCTACAGGCCCGCCCTCATCTCAAGCGGGCCTTATCTCAATGGCAATCGAGCCCCTGGCGAAAAATATTGATATTTTTTGCTGGAGAATGGTAACCTTTTGATAAAGCTGACGTTTAAATCAATAGAACCTGATCAAAAGAGAGAGTCACTATGTATCCTCATGCCGTCAAACAAATCATCCAGCTCAGTCTGGGGCTATTGGTATTAAGCAGCTTGCAGGCCTGTGAGTGGTGGACCAAACCCTCGTATCTGCATCAGCAAATGCGCAAGCAGCAAGAAACCAGCACCCAATTTGCAGATTACCCTCGTTTCAAGCTCAGTATTTATAAAATACAGCGCAGTGCCAGCCTGAAAAACAAGTATGTTTTTGGCAAAGTCGACGACTATCTGCAAGATCAAATGACCCAGCATCAAGACTATTCCGACGCTTTCTATTTGCAGCAACTCAAGCCCTTGCCCCCGGATCTATCGGCTAGCTTTGCCAGTCACTACCTCGAACGCGAACTCAAAATCGATGGCTTTGGCGGTTATTTTTTGCGCAGTCGTGGCTTTATGGCTCCGCAGGCTTTGCAAGCCTATCGCCAGCAAGGCTTTAGCAAACAAGCCGATTTGTTAACCGCAGCCAATTTGATCTATATAAAGCAAAATAACACCGAGCAAAAAAAGCTCAACACCGCTGCTTATCAGTCGCTGGATCAGGCCTGGAAGCAAGCCCAACCCGCACTCTTTGAGCAACGGGCCAAATACTTTGACCAGCACTTGCCAGACTGGATCGCCCAGGAACCTAAGCAGGATCCTGAGCAGGAACCTCAACCCACTCCCACAGACTCGTCCCAAAAATAAGTGCCTGTATTTTTAAGCTGCTGTGCTTTCTTGTAGACTCGCTTGCAACTGAATGATAAAGCCATTTGAATCAGTGGATTTAAGACTTAAAGCGAATAACCGAGAGAGATACAGCGACTTCCGCACCTATCTCTCTGATTGAACTTTGATTGCTCGGTGACGCTTTTGTATAGTATCATTTAGAAAAGCACGAACTAAATTACAGGAGCACTTATGCCCACTATTCAATCATCAGGTATTCAAAATTTTAAGGCCAGTAATAATGAATTAAAATTACAAGCCCGTGTGAATGACTTAGAAAACAAGGTTAAAACCCTTGAAGGCAATGCTCTCAGCAAAGATCAGTTCAAAAGCTCAGTCTCTCAAACTAAAGATACACCCATTTTACAAATAGCGACCAAAGCCGGCGCCAAAGCCGGTGCGCTTCTGCTCGGCGGGGGACTCGCCGCCTCTTTTGCTGTGGATGCCGCCATCTATAGCACACACAAATTTATTGAAGTCCCTGGTTCTTTTCTCCTCGGAGGAGCAATAGGAACCGTCGGGGGTGGACTCGCTGGTGCTGCCAGCGGTGCTTTGATCGGTTCGATTACCGGTTCATTAAT
>JBBKWI010000129.1:0-21569 GCA_037968875.1 Candidatus Sericytochromatia bacterium
GATATGATAGCTGCATCAGCTGAACTTTGAAGGGTAAAAGCCTTATGGCAAAAGCAACAAAAAAAGAGTTAGACGCAAACAAAGGCTCTGGCTCAAAAAAAGACAGTAAAAAAAAGGCCAAAGAAGAGCAGTCTTCGCTAAAAAATCTTCAGCAATTTGTGAAAGACTCCTGGGCTGAATTTAAAAAAATTCAGTGGCCAACTCCCCGACAGGCTATCAACGAATCAATTGTTGTGTTGATTGTGGTGGTCTTCATTATTGGGCTAGTGAACTTATACGATATGTTCTCTGGCTATCTACTCAGTTTTATACTCCAGAAATGAGGCGTTGAGAAATGGTAAATCTGACAGGTTATGACACCAGAGGCAAGCGCTGGTACGTCATTCATACTTACTCTGGTCACGAAGGTAAAGTAAAGCTAAACCTTTTGCGTCGTACGGAATCCATGGGTATGGACAATCGTATTTTTAATATTGAAGTGCCTGAAGAAAAAGTGATCGAACTCAAAGATGGCAAACGCAGTGAAAAAGTAAAAAAGATTTTTCCTGGTTATGTATTGGTCGAAATGATCATGGATGACGAGTCCTGGTTAGTTGTTCGCAATACTCCAGGCGTCACCAGCTTTGTAGGAGCGGGTAGTAAGCCTGTTCCTCTGAGTCATAGAGAAGTAAAGAAAATTCTCAAACGTGCCTCTTCACGCAAAGCACGTATTGAATTTGATTACAAACTCAATGACGAAGTTAAAATCAATAATGGACCGTTCCAAGACTTTAACGGTAAAATTATTGAGGTTAATCCTGAGCAAGGCAAAGTCAAAGTCTCAGTGTCTATCTTTGGTCGTTCAACCCCTGTTGAACTCAAATTTGATCAAATCAATAAAATCTAAGCAAAAATGCCCGCCACAGTTTCTAACGAAATCGAGGCGGGTCTTTTTTTGATAAAAACCAGGGAGTTTCCATGCCGAAATTGAATCATTGTTCTCGAGCGCTATTGATATTGAGCTTATTAGCCGCTTGTCAATCTGAGTCTGCTCAGAGCCCTGCGGCGCCTGTACACTCTTCCGCTGATAACCAATCAGAGTCGTCCGTAGATCAAGTGGAGAGGCCTGCTGTTCCTGTGCTCTCTCCAGACGCGCCTGGTGCCAATAGCGATGGGGATCCGAAACCAGCTGTGGTAACTACACCGGCCTCTGGTTTATCTCAGGCTGATATTGATAGCTTAAGCCGCTTGATTGAGGGCGAAATGCAGACTCAGAATATCCCAGGGCTGTCGGTGGCTTTGGTCAAGGGCGATCGTACCCTCTGGCAAGCTGGCTTTGGTATTGCGGATCTGAGCACTGGGCGTAAAGTGACTGCTGATACGCCTTTTATTATTGCTTCGATCTCTAAAGCGGTGACCTATATTAATTTATTGCAGCTCTACGATCAAGGGCGTGTGCAATTGGATGTAGATATCAACCAATATCTGCCATTTTCTGTCCGAAACCCTAATTTCCCGGATCAGGTGATTACGATTCGAATGTTGATGACCCATATGTCGAGTCTGAAAGATAGCGGCATTGATGTCTATACCCGCGGAGCAGATACGCCGATTGCGCTGGCCAATTTTGTCAGGGATTATTTTACGCCGGGTCAGACCTATTATAATGCGGAAGAAAATTTTTACGCTCAAGCACCCGGCACACAAGTGAATTACAGCAATATGGGAACTGCCCTGGCGGGTTTTGTGGTCGAGTCAGTTGCAAAGGTGCCTTTTTATCAGTTTAGCCAAACGAATTTATTTGCTCCTTTAACAATGAATCACAGTAGCTGGTTGCTTAAAGATGCCGATCTATCTCAGCTGGCGATTCCCTATGATGAGGACAATACGCCTTTCTTACACTACACCTTCCCTGATTATCCCAATGGCCAACTGCGCTCGAGTACCTCTGATATGGCGCGCTTTTTGCGCATGTTGATCAATCAGGGGCGCTCTCAAAATCAAACGATCTTAGGCCTCGAAACGATTGCTGAAATGCGCAAAGTACAAACCCCGACAGACCAGACTGAATACGGCCTGGGCTTAACCTACGATGAGCAAATTCCGGGTGCCGAGCGACGCTTATTGGGCCATAGTGGTTCCGAGCAAGGTGCTGAAAGCGTGATGTACTACGATACCCAAACCCAAAGTGGCGTCGTGATCTTGATGAATAAACAAGATAAGAATACCACTGCCATGATGAAGGGGATTTTGGCTGTTGGCGATCGGTATTGAACTGAGTGCCGGACGGCTAAAGTTCTTTTAGGCTCAGTTGAAAGGCGCGCTGGTTGGCGAGTTTAAAAATACTCGCTAGCTCGGCTTCGCCGTGGTAGTCCAATTGCTGAGCAATGTGCAGCCAGCTATCATCATGATTGAGCCAGTCATAAGGCAAGCTATCGATCAAGAGAGCCATGATTGCAAAAATTTCCTGATTATTGGCGGAGTCCCGAACCATAAACCACAATTTTCTTAGAACATCTAAGTCGTGGATATCAATTTTGTCAGCAGATTCCTCTGGGATGTCATCAGTCATTTAGATTTCACCTTCCCAATAGTCTACGCTCTGATCCAGGTGGGTCGTAAAATTGAGGCTTTGTTGACTATTGTCGCCACCCGGGGGGGCGCCAGCAACGATCGTGATTTTATTGCTGTCTGGGAAGACAATAATATCGGGCTCTTCCATTGTTGAAATGGATAGGTAGGTCAGATCTTCGCTTTCAGATACATTGATAATTTGGTGGGCTGATTTTTCACCGGGTGGAATAGATATCAAATCGCCAGAAGTGAGCAGGTATTCTTTTTCATGCAGACGCAATAAACCTTCGCCAGCCAAAATGAAAAACATTTCTTCATTCACATAATGGGCATGATAGGGCCAGGCTTTTTTTCCTGGGGGAACGATCACTAGCTGGGAGCCTAATTTACGGGAGCCTAGCCGTTTGCTTAGCTTCGCATGTTGGGCTTCATATTGTTCGCCTTGCTGTTGGAGTGTGAACTCAATATCTTTAATATTGAGAATGGGAGGCAATTCAAGCTCAGACATCTCTATACCTACTTTGATCAACTTATCTTCAGTTTAACATTAGATGTTGCTGAAATGAATAGTTTTTGCCAGGCACTGATCTAAGCCAGGTCAGTCTAAATATAATCAAGCAGAGGAATTCAAGATGAAACAAATCGCAATCGGTTTTATATTGGGGATTGGAACACAATTTATCGTCGGGGCCTATGCCAACTCTCAAACGGATCGAGAAATTGATCGTGTACGTTCAGAACTAAGCGCGAGTAATCAGCAGCTAAAAAATATAGCGCGTTCCCTTGACCGAATAGATGATGCCTTTGGCAACACTGGGTATATCCGTGTACGCCTTGAAAAATAACGGCTGCGGTCATATCCGTTTTGAGGCGGCCGTGTTAATATTAAGTATGGGTAAACGTTGCTAAGAAAGGGAATTATCATGGCTGAGAGTACTAGTGAGCCTACGCAAAAAGTAGAACAAGCGCCAGCAGACAATAATACCTCCGGCGCACATATTAAACAAATCGAATCACAAATGGTCAGCCTGAACTTTGTTTTGAAAAACACCCAGAGTGAAGTGATCAAACTACAAAAGGCTTTGGTTCGTTATCAAAATCGGCAAGATGAATTAGAAAAAAAACTAGAGCAAACCGAACGAGAGATAGTGCTGACACGCGCTAATCAACAAGCAGATAAAACGTTTCGCAGTCGCTTTGCTTTTTACCAGGTTGTCACCGTGATTGTGACCTTGTTACTGGCAATGATTATGCACAATATGTTGACACCCAAGCCGATTATACAACAAGCACCTCCAGTCAATACTGTGATCGAAAGTTCTGCGGCTTCTGCTGAGAATGGAAACTGAATTTACTCAGCGCTTAGAAAGCCTTCAAACTCGAATTCGGCTCGCTTGTGAGCAAGCTGGGCGTTCTGTTGAAGAGCTTGAGCTGATCCTGGTTTCGAAAACCGTTTCTGCTGAGCGTTTGCGTTCGATTCTGCCGGTAGGGCAATTTTGTTTTGCTGAAAATAAAGTGCAGGAGCTCAAGCAAAAGGCACTTGTCCTTGAGGGACTCCAGGTTTGTTGGCATTTTATTGGCCATTTACAGAGCAATAAAATTAAAGATGTCTTGCCTTTTATTTCTTTATTGCATTCTTTAGATTCGGCCGCTCTGGCTCACAAGTTACAAACCAAACTGGCCGCGCTAGATCAGCAACTGGATGTTCTGGTTCAGGTCAATACATCGGCTGAAGAGAGCAAGTCAGGCATTGCTCCTGAAACTTGTCAGACTTTACTTGAGACGGTGATGGCTTTGCCCAATTTGCGGCTTCGTGGCTTGATGACCATTGCCGAAAACAGCAGTGTTGAAAATCGTGTACGGGCTTGTTTTCGGCAATTGGGACAATTGCGCCAGGCGGGATTAGACTCAGGAATCCCAGAGCCCTACTTAAAAGAGCTCTCGATGGGGATGTCTCAGGATTTTGAATGGGCGATCGCAGAAGGTGCGACGATGATTCGGGTGGGATCTGCGGCTTTTGGAGAGCGCGTTTAGTTATCGGCCTGATCGCTTAGCAGCGCTTGCTTGAGTTTGTTGACGCCGGATTCCATTTCGACCAGTGCTTCTAAGGCAAAGACAGTTTCATTGGCAACGCCCAACCACCGAGCTGCTTGCAAAACGGCGGCATTTTCTTCAGGGGCATAGGTGCCATCTGCTCGGGCAATTTCAATCGCGTCACGCAACAGAGAGCGGGCACGCGGACTATCGGCTTGATAATCAGGTAAGACTTGCTCCAGGCTGGATTGAGTCACATCAAAATCAGAGACTAAACTGACCAATTGTTGAGAAACATTGTGCTTTTGCATAAACTTTTCAAGGGCCAGCCACTCTTCATCTGCAATTTCACCATCAGCGCCAATCACCAGCTTTAAGGCTTTGAGATATCTCAGGGCACGTTCTTCGGTTTCTTCGCTCATCTGGTAGCGTTTCATCACGGTGTTAATATCAAATATCATAGGGGGCTTCTCCGGCTAATTTATTGATGCATCATACACAGATTGTCTGGAGGGGTCAATTACTCCGACTTTTAGCCAGGATCTAGATCGGTTTTCCTTCTCCTTTTCTTGCTTTTTCGGAGTTTGCTATACTCAAGCTGGAGCCTGCAATCAGGGCGATATCTAGACGGAGGTTTTATTGTGAGCCAGACGCCAACCGACTTACGTTTAAAACCCCGCGTTTTAATGCTGATTCACTCGAGCAAAGTCTTACTTCAGGCGATTGATAAGCAACCCCGGAGTTCTTTTCTGGAGCAGCAATCTGTGGCCGCTGTGCACTGGGACTGGGAAGGTGCTTCCTTTGCCAAAAAAAACGAAGTTATTTCTGAGTTGGTTTTAAGCTTGCCAGCACCCACGCTTTTATGTGCCCAAATTCGCGTGGAAGCATCAGCAGAGGTGCTGCCAGAAACCGTTTATCAATGCCCAAGCACGACTTGGCAATTATTAGATCCACAAAATACCGTACAAGAAACTTTGGTGATTCCTGGTGGGCGAGTCAAGACACCTGCTACTGGTCGTTTAAGCCAATATCTACAAGAATATTGGGCTTCATTGCTGGAGTTTGACCTATCGATCTGGAAGTTTAGCTGTCGACGCCAAAAACAGTTGCTCGAGATTAGTGCCGGATCCGAGTGCTCGGGTTGGAACCTACAATTACAAGAGTTGACTTACGATTATGAAGATGCTTTACCCTGGTCGGGAGGGCTCTTTCAAGGGCTCTCGAGCCTGGATCCTGAACAACAGGCGGGGCAAATCGGCTTTTTATGGTGGGGACCTTATTTGATAAACTCACAGCGTTGTGAGATTTGCTTGCCTTATTCTGAAAATCTGCCAGCTTTTGCTTCTGCTTTTATTGAAGAGCTTAATATCAGTTTAGGGGCTGCCAATATCAAAGCGCATTGGACAGCTGACCGGAAATTACTTTTACAGCATCAAGATCGCGGACAGTCCCTTGAAATACTGCGTTCGGAATCGCCTCCGGCTCTCAGCTCTCCACACCAATATCTCAATCTTGACTTGCCTCTGGGTAAACACGAGCTTTTGCTTGAACAAAAACAGGAATCTCTTTGTTTAAATCAAGTCGAGATACATTTGCCGCCGCCTCCCGAGGATTTAACGGAGCTCAGTAATTGGTTGATGAACGCGATTAATAGTCAGCAAGAAGCAACTGGAGTGATGATCAGTTTAGGGGCTGACAATCACTTTGTGTTGCATAGCTTAAAGCCTTTTGAACCCGTGTCATTGACGGGCTTATCAAGCTGGCTTAAAAAATGCACTGGCTTGAGCGAAAGCCGCCCCCCGGGACCAGATCCTCTCCAGAATAGTTTTGAGCAGTGGATGCGTTTGTTAAATGCCCTGGGGCCAGAGTCAAGTTGGCAAGAAAACTTGCCCCTCGATAAGTGTCTCTCTGAGCAAAGGCATTTGCTGAACTGGAATGCACCTGACTGGGAATGGCAGCCTCAGTTATTAAAGCAAGCGGATGCCCTGCGCCGATTTGTGAATGCCATTTTGGTCTATGCCCAGGCCTTTGTGGAGCTTCCCAAAGCAAAGACTTTAGATTCAATAATAAGCAAATCAGCTCAGGGACCTGCTGTGCTAGAAAATTCACGAGAAACGACGACGTCAACAAGCCCGGCTTCAGCCAAACCTCTGGAGCCCGAAAAACCAAAAGCGAGTTTTGATCATAAAATATAGGCTGAGCTCTTGACCCTTTACATCGGAGTCTGTCAAGCTTAAACAAGTTAATTAAGGAGCATCTGATCTTGGCCACCCTTGGACAACTCGGCGTTAATGGCCTGCTTGCAGTTAATTCCTGGCTTGGAATGATCAATTCCAATCTACAGGGAGCTTCACGCACGGCCTATAAATCAACGCGCCCTGTTTTAAGTGATGGCTCAGTGACACGCCTTGGTAGCAAAATTGAGATTCCATCGGCGACCCTGAATGTTCAGGCCACTTCTTTGGAATGGGGGCAGGGCTCGATCAATAGCTCTACCCAAAAGACGCATTTTGCAATAGATGGAGAAGGCTTTTTTGTGCTTGCCGATGATGCTGGGCGCTATTATCTCACTCGCGATGGTGAGTTTCATTGGGGGGGAGACGGCTATCTGCGCAATAGCAATGGCCTGCGGGTTGTGTCTACAGGCCAAGACTTTATACGCCGCTCGAATAAAGATCGCTCAGATTCTTTTGATCCAGATGGAGAGTCCTTAGAGCTTTTGCGTTATGGTGATAAAAGCCTTTTGATTGTTGATATGGCCAATCGCCAGGGCCTAAAAATGTCTCAATATGGCTCCACTGTTTTTGAAGTTGCTGGTGATATCCCTTTTCGCGTTCAAAATAACTTTGATACCAGCACCGATGGCATTACCTTCTTATATCGTGACCCCAAGCAGCGTACCTTTGTGGATGCGCCTGATCTGCCTGAGTTTGTGGCTTTTGATATTTTGAATCCGGCCCTGTCTAATTTTCAGATTGATCTCGGTGGCAACGGTATTTTTGATTTTCAAGCTTTCACAGGGACACCCTTTGACCCGTCTGTGCATACGATTCAAAATGTGATCACTGAGATAAATAATTATGCGGCTGCCAATAACGCAGAAATTGTCGCTTCTTTTGATACTAATGGCGATCGTTTTCTGATCCGCAATGTGCCAGAACCTAAAATTGTAGATCCTAATTTTCGCTTTGGTAACTTTGCGATTGATTTTGGAGACAACGGCCTATTTACTTATCAGGGTTTTGATACGCAACGCACAACCATTCAAAATATTGTGGATCAAATTAACAGCTATGGCGCAAAGCAAGGGGGCAATATAGTCGCTAACTTTAATCCAGCGACAGATCAGTTAACAATCACCAATACAGCGGCTGTAAACAATGCGATGATTTTTGATGGCGCTAATGGAGAGGCGGTTGCGAGTTTGTTTCGTCTGAATATAAACAATCCCAATACAGCGCCTGGTGCCAATGCAATCACGAGTGCAGGTGATATTGATCGCTCAATTGTTTCTCTAAATGCTTTCGTAGATATCACGGCTCAAGATGTGACCAGTACTTCTTTGGCCAAATTGTTAAAGCCAGATAGTAGTATTCGCTTTTCTGATCTCAATGGCCGCGCCTTGCATCAGTTTTTTCGCTTGCCCGGTGATCCTCAGCTTGATGCCGGGCTCAACGGTTTTGCGGGCTCTCGCTTAGAAAGCCGGCGCGATATTGACAATAGCAATATTCTGGATCTGCAATTGCCCAATCGACATAGTCTGGATATCGTGCAAGCAGATTTGGCGACCAAGACATTTAATCAATATATTGTCACCACCGACAATAGCGGGCCTGCCTTCGATCCGTCTGGGCCTCCAGCGACCTATACCCATGACAAAGTCAACGACCGGATTATTTCCGATGGTTCAGGCGTCGTTCAAGGGCGTGGATTGCTCGCTATTGGCCAGGCCCAGCAAACAGATGCTTTTGACTTGGTATTGGACTATCGCACAACGACCTCACTCTTAGAAGTTCACTTTGGCCAAGATCGTGAAGAGCAGATCGATTCGCGCGGCTACACCCTACAATATGACCCAAGCAACGGGGATTTACGCTTGCTCAGCCGTAATAACGATCCCAATTCGCCACCGGTGCTGTTGGTCTCACAGGCGGGGGTTTTGCCTGTAACCACGGGGCTGGCAACGACTCATCGTCTGGCGATGACTTTAAATAAGCAAGGTGAGATCAGTTTTTCAGTTGATGGAGTGACCCGTATTCTGAATGTTTCTGGTGACTCTGATGATCAATTTGGGCATTTGACTCTGGGACATGCCGGTGGGCGCTTAGAACTATATAATCTCTACGCCAATTTTAAAGGCTTGCAAAATATGAATGCAACAGGTGAAATGGTCGCTGTGGGAGCGAAGCCCTATGCTACTTTTGATGTCAATCCAGCTGGTCATACACAGAGTCGTCCGCGCATTGTACAATCGGCTTTGGAGAGTTCGAATGCTTCTTTAACTGAATATATCCCGATGTTGGGTCTGGTGCAGAAAGTCTTTACCGCCCTATCTAAAATTATTACGATCAGCAATAACGTACAGGATGATCTCAATAGCTTGATTCGTTAAATATGTGTTAAGAATTGAATTTTTTGTTTTTTTATGGTTAAATTAGAAATAAATTACTGAGAATTACTCGTTGATTTCTCTTAAAATAGATCATAGACCCCATTTGAATTATTGTTTCGAAAGGCAAGCGCATGGCACTCGATAAAATTGGAATAAACTCTCTACAGGCTGTTAACCAGTGGATAGGCGTCATTAATAGTAATCTTCAAAGCGCTTCCCGTACCGGTTATAAGAACACGCGTGTCAATTTTACTGATGGGCTCGGTTTTAATTCGATCAGTGATAATCTCTCGATCCCGTCATCAACCCTGACGATTCAGTCCACTCAGATTGAATGGGGCCAGGGTTCGATTATCAACTCCAACGAGAAAACCCACTTTGCCCTACAGGGTGAAGGCTTCTTTGTCTTACATGATTCCAATAGCAACAAATACTATTTGAGTCGTGATGGTGAGTTCCATTGGAGTGGGGATGGCTTTCTGGTCAATAGTGCGGGCCTTAAAGTCGTTTCTGCAGGGCAGGATTATGTGCGCTATGGTCAGGGCGACAAAAGCAGTATCTTTAGCCCGGATGGTAACTCCGTTGAGTTAGAACGTTACGGCAATAAGAGTTTTATGGTGCTAGACGTTCTCAATCGTGGTAATTTACGCATGTCGCAATTCGGTTCCACTGTCTTTGAGCTCGATGGTAATTTAACCACCCGTATTAATAATAGCTTTAACCAGACCACTGATGGCTTGACTTTTGTCTATGATGATCCGGTTCTCAAACCGACTGTCGACTCTCCTGGTTTCATTACTGCTTTAAATCCACCTCTGGTCAATGATTTAAATTACACAATTGATTTTGGTGATAATGGTATTTTTACAGGGACACTTAATGTGGCTACAGATTCGATCGACTCGATTGTTAATGCGATTAATACGGCTGGCTTAGGGGCCGGTCTTACTGTGCGATTTGATACGGACTCTGATCGTCTGATCATTGAAAACACGGTTGCAACAGGTGGTATTAATCATGTGATTTGGGGTGGTACCAATGGCAATGCCATGCGGGAATTCTTTAAAATTTCCAATGATAATGGTATTGTCGACGAAATCAATAGCCCGACCACCGATACCAATATCGTGACCAGCCGACGAGATATTGACAACAGCTATTTGGTTCCTTACAAAGATATAGGCTATGTCGATGAGCCTGGAGCGCCTGTACGACCTTCGATTCCATTAACGACTCCGCTAGCTACTTTAATTGGTCCTAACCCGACTTATACTCATGTGAAAGCGACTGCAACAAACAGTGGCTATGTAGAGTCTATTGCTGCCGGTGGGAATAGCATGATTATTGGTGAATCAGCCTCAACTGGTGAATTTGATATCGTCACGGACCTGAAAGTCTCTAATACAGGTGTTGTTATTTTTGCCTTTGGCCAAAGAAGTGGGCACTCTTTCTTTACCGGTGGCTACGATGTGCGTTATGACGCGGCAACGGGCAATGTCACCTTGCGTGCCATTCCTGATGGCTACAAAGATCAGGATCTGCCAGTGACGCTAGGGCCTGCACAAAATGTGGGTTTTATCAATAATTTGGCTGCAGGGACTGCCAGTCGAGTCGCCATTCGTCTGGATGGAGACCGGAACCTAACCTTTTCTGTTGAAGGGGGCGGAACCGCTACTTTCAACTTAGGTGGTGGCGGGCAAACTGTGGCGGGTGCATTGACCTTACGTAATGCCGTTAATACCATGCAAGTCCACAGCCTCTATGCGGACTTTAAGCGCAGTTCCAATGTCAGTACTACTGGAGAAATGGTTTCAGTGGGTTATGGTGATATTGCCAACCTGGAGCGGGGTGGTGTCTATGGTTCTCGTCCACGTACGAGAGTCTTGCAAAACTCTTTAGAGTCTTCGGAAGCTTCGCTGACGGAATATCTGCCAATGTTGTCTTTGGCGCAAAAAGTATTCTCTTCGATCTCCAAAATTATTTCAACCTTTAATAATTTGACTGATGATGTGAATACCTTACTGAGATAATTCAAAAAATTTAAACTTGCTTTAACCTCCGCTATTAGCGGGGGTTTTGCTTTTTTGATGGCCGTTCAGAGCGCATAGATCCTCATTTGGAGATAAGAAATGGTATAATTTACCATCAACTTATCTATGAAATCTGGAGTAGACAACCCGTGGTATCTTTTGATGCAACTATACTCATTCAAATCATAAACTTCCTGATCCTTTTGGTGATCCTAAATAAATTCTTTTTCCAGCCGATTATTAAAGTTCAGCGAGAGCGCCAAAGCTCAATTGAACAGGCCCACGGCTCGGCCCAGGCCAAGCATGAAGAAGTCAAACAGCTCCGTTCTGATTACCATCAACAATTGGATCAAGCTCGTCAGGATGCCTACGAACAGGTGTCCGCTAGTATGAACCAGGCAAATCAAGAGCGCGAAGCGCAATTGGCTGTCGTACATTCTGAAATTGATGCGCGCTTAACTGAAGCCAAACAACAGCTGGCTGCTCAGGAAGGCGAATTGCGTCAAAGCTTAGAGGCCGAAGTCATGCCTTTGGCTGAAATGATCTTCGCCAAACTGATTCCTGCTGAAGATCCATCGAAAGTAGGTGCCTCATGAGTCCTTTGCTTTTAATGGTTATTTCTAACCTATTAAACTTTGGAATTTTAGCTTTCCTGCTTTGGAAATTTTTAATCCCCAAATTGTCCGAGTTTATGGACAAAAAAACCGCTGATATTGCGCAGTCAATCGATGAAGCTGAAAAGCATCTCAACGATATGTCTGCAGAGTTGGTCGAAGTTCGCTCAGAATTAGCCAATTCCCAGGCTGAAATTGAGCAAATCCGGACTGAAGCTGAATCCCGAGGTGAAGCTTCTTCTGAAAAAATTCGTCAAGAAACTCAGCAAGAAATTCTCCAATTGAAAGCCCGTGTTGAGCGTCAAATTGAGCAAGAGTTCTCGACTTTACGTTCACGTGTTCGTCGCGATCTGGTGAGTCAAGTCATGCTACAAGCAGAGGTTTTGATTCAACAGCATTCCGATAAACTACTACAAACCCGTGTGATTGAGGATTTTGCTTATCGTCTGGGAGACTTTAAGGAGTACAAATCATGAATAATAATGCCATTGCTGAACGCTATGCCGGCGCTTTATTCAATTTAGCAAGTGAGCAACGTCAAGAAGCTCGTTTTGGCTCGGTCTTAGATGATATCGAACAGATTGCTAAAGAGCACCCTGACTTTATGCGCATTATGAAGCATCCAGTGGTCAGGCGTGAAGACAAAAAAACACTCTTAACACAGCTGTTTGCGGGTAAAGTTCCTGACGAAGTTCTGAACTTTTTGTATTTGCTGGTCGACAAAAAACGTGAAAATATCTTAACGGATATTATTCCGGTTTACCGTAAATTATTAAATGCCCACAATAAAACAGTGATTACTGATGTCACCACTGCGATCCCAATGTTTAAGAAAACCCAGGCGATTCTTCAGAAGCAGCTTGAGGGATATCTTGGACAGCAGGTTGTGATGAATTGCAATACGGACCCAGAGATGCTGGGTGGCGTGATGATTAAAGTCGGTGATCGTCTGATTGATGGTTCTCTTAAAACACAATTGAGCGAAATGGCTCAAAATCTGGTTTCAAAATCCTAAGAAAGGCCCCTTTTAATTATGTTGAGTATTCAACCCGATGAAATTACAAAAATTCTACAAGATCAAATTAAAAATTACGAGCAACAGCTTACCGATTCCTCTACTGGAACCGTCCTGAGCGTCGGTGACGGGATTGCCCGTATTCATGGTTTGCAAAAAGCAATGGCTGGCGAACTGTTAGATTTTGGTGGCGGCACTGTAGGTATGGTGTTCAACCTGGAAGAAGACAGTGTTGGCTCCGTTATCTTTGGGGCCGGCCGTGATATTAAAGAAGGCCAAATTGTTAAAACGACCGGTCGCGTCGTTGACGTTCCTGTTGGCGAAGCGATGTTAGGTCGGGTCGTTGATACCCTGGGTAACCCTTTAGACGGCAAAGGTCCGATTGAAACCACTGAGCGCAGACTGGTTGAGTCCCCAGCCCCTGGTATTATTGGTCGTAAATCAGTTCACGAACCGCTTCAAACGGGTATTACTGCGATTGATGCCATGATCCCGATTGGCCGTGGCCAACGTGAGTTAATCATTGGTGACCGCCAGACCGGCAAAACCTCTGTCGCGATTGACGCGATTATCAACCAAAAAGGCCTCGGCACTGTTTGTGTTTACGTTGCTGTAGGGCAACGTGCTTCTAATGTAGTCAACGTTGTTAAAACGCTTGAAGATCACGGCGCAATGGAATACACGATCGTGGTTGCAGCCAATGCCAACGAAGCACCGGCACTTCAGTTCTTAGCTCCTTACGCTGGTTGTGCTATGGGCGAGTATTTCATGTACAAAGGCGGCCATGTGCTGTGTGTCTATGATGACTTATCTAAGCAAGCTGCCGCATACCGCGAAATGTCTTTACTGATGCGTCGTCCACCCGGTCGTGAAGCTTATCCTGGTGACGTTTTCTATCTGCACTCGCGCTTATTAGAGCGTGCTGCTAAATTGAGCGATGATCGGGGGGCCGGTTCTTTGACCGCGCTGCCGATTGTAGAAACCCAGGCCAATGACGTTACTGCGTTTATTCCTACCAACGTTATTTCGATTACCGATGGTCAGATTTTCTTAGAGACTGACTTGTTTAACTCGGGCGTTCGTCCGGCGATTAACTCGGGTATTTCTGTTTCTCGTGTTGGGGGCGCAGCTCAAACCAAAGCGATGAAAAAACTCGCTGGTACGATGCGTTTGGATTTGGCTCAGTATCGTGAATTGGCTGCTTTTGCTCAGTTTGCTTCTGATTTGGATAAATCAACCCAGGCCCAGTTGGCTCGGGGGCAATTGCTGATTGAGGTTCTCAAGCAGCCTGTCAATGCGCCTTATTCTGTCGGTAAAATGGTTTCTCAGATTTATCTGGTGACCCAGGGTCACGTTAACGAGATTGAACCTAAAAAACTGGATGGCTTCCGTAAGCAGTTCTTCGCTTATCTGGATACCAACTATCCTGAGATTGAGGCCACTCTGACCGAAACGGGTCTGATGTCTGATGAGACGGAAAGCAAATTACTCTCCGCGATTAAGAGCTTTAAAGAAAGCGTCTACAAAGGTTAGTTTCAATGCCAAGTACACGCGAGATACGCGGCCGAATTAAAAGCTTAAAAGGCACTCAGCAGATTACCAAAGCCATGAAAATGGTGGCGGCTGCAAAAGTACGCCGGGCACAGGAGCGCGTGCTTGCCACCCGTCCTTATGCCGAAAAACTGAAAGAAATGTTTCAGTATGTGGCTTATCGTTTGGCCGAAGAAGAACTCAATGAGCCCTTATTAGAACAGCGTGAAGTCAAAAATGTCGGTTTGGTGATTGTGACTTCCGATAAAGGCCTGTGTGGGGGTTATAACTCCAATGTCTTGAAGTTTGCTACCCGAAAAATGCAGGAAATATTGGAAGCTGGACAAACCCCTAAGGCCTGGCTGGTGGGTAATAAAGCGATTGGTTTTTATCGCCGGGGTGAAGTCGAAGTGCTGGGGCGTTATTCGTCTCTGCCTGCGATTCCAAGCTATACCGAAGCAGCTATGCTGACCGAAGCCTTGACGGAATCCTTTTTGGAGCACAAAGTCGATAAGGTTGTCTTGATCTATACGCAGTTCGTTTCGATGCTGCAATATCAACCGACTGAATTAACGCTTTTGCCCGTGAGTCCTCCTGAAGGGGATGATGCCCCTAAAGGGGAATATCTGTATGAGCCCGATCCGCTGACGCTTTTACAGAGCATTCTGCCGCGCTATATTTCCCGGCAGATTTTGCGTGCTCTCTTAGAGAGTGCTGCCTCAGAGCTGGCTGCTCGTATGACAGCCATGGACAGTGCAACCAAAAATGCGGATGATTTACTAGAAAGTCTGTCGATTCAATATAATAAAGTTAGACAGGCATACATTACCACTGAAATTCTGGAAGTTGTGGGCGGCGCGGAAGCCCTGAATCAATAGTTAAAAAGGAAAACAAGAAAATGGCAGAAAGTGCAGTAAAAACCAAAGGGGTGGGTAAAATCATCCAAATTATGGGTCCCGTTGTAGATGTTGTTTTTGAATCAAACGAACTCCCTAATATCTACAATGCTTTAGAACTTGACCGTGGTGAAGCAGGCCGTCTGGTCTTAGAAGTCCAACAGCATTTGGGCGACAATGCGGTCAGAACTGTTGCGATGTCCTCAACAGATGGTTTGATGCGTGGCTTAGAAGTGACCGATACGGGTAGCTTTATTCATACCCCTGTTGGCGAAGGTACCCTCGGTCGGATCATGAACGTTATTGGTGAACCGGTAGATGAAGCAGGTCCTATTCAAGGGGATCTTCTTATGCCCATTCACCGCGATGCTCCTTTGATGTCTGACCTGACCGTTGAACCTGAAGTTTTTGAAACCGGTATTAAAGTTATCGATTTGCTGGCTCCTTATCCAAAAGGCGGTAAAATCGGTCTCTTTGGTGGCGCGGGCGTTGGTAAAACAGTCCTGATTCAAGAGCTGATTCACAATATTGCTAAAGAGCACGGCGGCGTATCTGTATTCGCTGGTGTTGGCGAGCGCACCCGTGAAGGCAACGATCTCTACCATGAGTTTAAAGACTCAAATGTATTAGACAAAGTGGCCCTGGTCTATGGCCAAATGAACGAGCCACCTGGCGCACGTATGCGTGTTGCTTTGACTGGCTTGACCGTTGCGGAGTATTTCCGTGATATTCAAAATCAGGACGTTCTGCTTTTCGTAGACAATATCTTCCGCTTCACTCAAGCGGGTTCTGAAGTGTCTGCGCTCTTAGGCCGGATGCCTTCAGCTGTAGGTTATCAGCCCACCCTGGCAACTGAGATGGGAACCTTGCAAGAGCGGATCACCTCCACCAAATCTGGTTCAATCACCTCAATTCAGGCCGTCTATGTACCTGCTGATGATTTGACTGATCCCGCGCCTGCGACCACCTTTGCTCACTTGGGTGCGACCACGGTACTTTCACGTAAAATTTCTGAAATGGGTATCTACCCTGCGGTCGATCCTTTGGATTCAACCTCTCAGATTTTGAAGCCTGAAATCGTAGGCCAGGAACACTATCAGATCGCACGTGACGTGCAGCAAGTTCTGCAGCGTTATAATGAATTGCAAGATATTATTGCGATTCTGGGTATGGAAGAGCTGTCTGAAGAAGATAAAATGTCCGTTAGCCGGGCACGACGCTTACAGCGTTTCCTGAGCCAGCCTTTCCACGTCGCTGAAGTCTTTACCAATATTCCAGGGGCTTATGTCAAACTGGAAGACACCGTACGCGGCTTTAAAGAAATTCTTGATGGCAAGCATGATGATGTGCCTGAGCAGGCTTTCTTGTTGGTCGGTACGATTGAAGATGTACGTGAAAAAGCGAAAACCCTGGCATAAAGGATGGATCCGATGAGTCATGATATTACACTAGATATTGTTACCCCCAGTGGTGCTTTATTTAGTAAAACCGTAGACTTTCTTTCGATCATGGGCCCCGAGGGCTCGATCGGGATTCTGCCTGGCCACGTACCGGTTTTTATGCTGGTCGATGTGGGCTTTATTGAATACGAACAAAATGGTGAGCGCGATCTTGTGACCACTATGGGTGGTATTTTAGAGTTTCACAATAACCATGCCACGGTTTTAACAGAATCTGCTGAAATTGCGATGGAGATCGACGAGTTGCGTGCCAAAGAAGCTGAAAGTCGTGCCAGAACACGCTTAAGTGAACAGGCCGGAATGGAAGCTGTTGCCAAGGCCAATAGCCTGGCTGCTTTACAACGTGCTCAGACCCGTTTGCGGGTTGCTGAAATACTTAAAATTCGCCGCAATAATCGCCGCGGAATATAACGTGCTTGTGTTATTGCGTCAGCTGAGTTTGGGCTTCGCAATGACCGCAGTCACTTTTTTAGGAGCTTCTCCTCTGGCCCTGGCCAGAGTGGGGGCTCCTTATTCTTTGGAGAGTTTACGTCCCTATTTGGAACGCGGCTATACCACTCGCCTGGGTTGGGAAGGCTGGCCGATCACAACGGAAGATCCTCATCTCTACCTCTACGACCGCCAGAGTCTTGTGCGTCGGGCCGAGCTAGAGTTTGGTTTAATCAATAATAGTCAAATTGTATCGCAGACTCTCAGATTGACTTTGGCGCCAGGTGAGCTCAGCCCATTTGCTCAGGCAGAGATCAATGGCTTTTTACGGGAAGCCAGTCATAACCAGCTTTCTATCAATGACCTCAAGCCTATCTTTGCGCAGGACTGTCCAGGACAGTGGCGCTTACGCGGCACCTGGGCGCTGAGCTATTTACGCGAAGCCACAGACCTCTATCTCAAGCTCTCACAAGAAGAAGCCCCCCGGGCCAAACCAATACATCAATGTCACCAAAGGAAAAAGAAATGATTAAAAGAAAAACAATCTGTACGACTCTGGTTTTAGCGGCTCTGTTAAGCCCCTTGTCAGCAATGGCAGAGTCGGGTCACTCTCATTCAGCGAGTCATGCTCAGTCTCAGCAAGAGCTGATGGCTGATGGTAAGCAATATACAGATGCGGCTCTTAAACTGATGACCCAGGGCAATGAATTTGTAAAACTGGGCCAGCAAAAAAAGGATGCCAAGTTGATGATGCAAGGCGCAAAAATGCTGAAAATGAGCTATAGCATGCACCATCACGCTATGCATGGCATGAAGGAGATGCATGGCGAAATGAAAGCACATTTGGTCAAAGCAATGCTGGGTGAAATGACGATGAGCCCTGCTCAGGTCAATGAAGTCAAAGCCACGATGCAAGGGCTTGAAAAAGCTCTGAAAGATTATCATACCGCCTTTCATGTACAGGAAGCCAAAATTAAAGACTCTGGCACAATACTCGTTGCGATGGGTGCGCATATGGTACAAAAGGCCAATTCAGCTGCTCAAGCTGAGCAAAGCCTGATGGGTGGCGAGATGTTGGAAATGGGAATGTATTTACAAACCCTACACGGAGGCGGCCATCACGATCGGGAAGAGAAGATGGATAAGCACTCTGGCGGACACCGGATGATTCGCAAAGAAGTCGAAATTCGGATCGAAAAATAGACTTGTATTAATTTTGAAGGGCTGTGATTCAATCACAGCCCTTTATTTTTGCAAAAATAGGTCCATTAGGGCTTTGCCTAGCAGTACGGCCATTAAAGTGCCTGTGAAGTTGAATAGAATATTGAGTCCTGCCCAGAGAGGCTTGGATTGCAAGCTGAGCGAAAGGGTTTCGACACCAAATGCTGAAAAGGTGGTTAAGGAGCCCAGGAAGCCAGTCAAAATAAAGAGCTTAAACGCTGTGGGCAAGGATTGGTGATGGAGCAATAAGCTCAGTACCAGACCGGCAAAAAAGCAACCCAGTAAATTGGCGATCAGAGTGCCAGCAGGGAAGCTTGGTGAATAACGCGAACTGAAACTAATGATCCCAAAGCGACAGGAGGCCCCCAGGGCCCCTCCCATTGCGACCCAGAGTAAATCACTCAGTCCAGCGCTCAAACCAGAGGGTATAGCCATGTTCAGCAGTATATCAGACGGATGGTTTGAATAAGCAAAAAGCAAAAGAGCCGCTCAAACTTGAGCGGCTCTTTATAATTGTCTGATCTTAAAGGTTTTCTTCATCGGGAACTCCCATCAAATCAAAAACTTCTTTGCCATATCTGCTTTGAATACGTTTGCGAACGGTGGCTGCGCGGCTGGTATTGCCCTGAGAGATCATTTCCAGATACTCACGCATCATTTTTTCGCAATTGGCGTTGATTTTATTGTGTTGTCGAACGGCAGAAAATTTCATGCTCTTCTCCTCCTTTCCTTTGTTTTATGAATCTTAGTCTTAGATTTTTTGAATCTCACTTTATTATAGACGATCACCTGGGGGGATCGGTTCCATTGGCGCCAATCGAAACCCAATTCTGATCCCGTTTTTAGGGGTTTTTAAGTCAGATGGTCAATTGTTTCTGGGGTGAAAATCAATCATATTGAGGCACTTTTTTTATGATTAGCTGATTCAGCCCTTTTTATGGTTAAGATCACCCTCTTACTTGCTGGTATTCCCATATTTTTGTTTTCAAATGGGAACATGTTAAGATGAACGGCATGTCTGAATATAATTTTCCGGAAATAGCGGGTTATCAAATAAAACGGCTGCTCGGTTCGGGTGGTTTTGGAAAGTCTTACTTGGCTTACAATGATACCCTGGCAATGCCTTGCGTGATCAAGCAGCTTTCTTTAGCACGCTTACAAGACTGGAAAAGTCTAGAGCTTTTTGAGCGCGAAGCCAAAATTTTATCCCAGCTAGATCACCCTCGTATTCCGAGATTTATTGAATTCAAGACTGAAATCCGTGAAGAGCAAGAGCAAGTTTACCTGATTCAAGCTTATACGCCAGGCGCTTCGCTACAAGAGCGCGTCGACCAGGGGCAGCATTTTTCTGAAACTGAGATTTTGCAAATGGCTCTGGAAACGGTTCGGATTTTGCTCTATCTACAAGAACTGAACCCACCTTTAATCCACCGTGACATCAAACCCGGTAATCTGATTCTGAATGACATGGGTGAAGTGCACTTAATTGATTTCGGCGCTGTGGGCTATCAGAACCCATCCCAGCAGGGTAGCTCGACGATTGTGGGTACCTTTGGCTATATGGCACCAGAGCAATTTCAGGGGAGAGCCACACCGGGTAGCGATATTTACGGTTTGGGTGCGACTATGCTCTTTGCTCTGACCCACAAAGCGCCGCATGAGTTTACTAGCAAAGGCCTCAGGCTCGATTTTCGTACCGAACTGAATGTCTCTACTGCCTGTCTCGATCTGCTCGAAAAAATGCTAGAGCCCGATTGGGAGCAACGTTATCTGCCTCTGCAACTGGTGCGCGACCTTAAGGCTTTGCAGGCCGGTCAGCCGCTAGCCATTCAGCAAGCTGAACCTCTCAAAAAAGCGGGAACTCCTGCTTTGGCTAAAATAATTTTAGCAGTGCTAATGCTTATGAGTGGCTTGATTCTCTTGCAGAATTGTCTTTCTCGAGATGCCACTGAACGGCTCTATCAACGTCAACGAGAAGTTCTTGAAGAGACCTATCGTGCTGAAAATGATCAACTGAGCCCTGCACAGGAACAAGAACTCAAGCAAAAGCTCGATCAAGTCCAGTAATTTAGCCGAGGCAATCCAGACATTATAAACACTTCCAGAGCGAGTCTACAAACAGATTGTTCTGATCTGTTAAATGTTGATGCACTGCAAAGCCACTTTGCTCTGCAAGGGCTTCGATTTGGGGTAGATCGTATTTGCGTGAGATCTCTGTATGGATACTTTCCCAGGGAGCAAAGTCAAAGCTTTGGCCGAGGGCTTCGATCGTGACACTTTGCTGTTGGGTACTGAGTAGATACGAGCGCACCTCACCCGTTTCGGGGTTGTAGAGCGGGTAAAAAGCAAATTGCTCGGGTTTGAAATTACCGCCCAGTTCACGATTAATGCGCACCAGCAAATTGCGATTGAATTTAGAAGTGACGCCCTGATTATCATTATAGGCGGCATGGATTTGGTGAGGGTCTTTTTTGAGGTCAAATCCGGTTAAAAGCAGATCTTCTGGGTGTAAATTACTGGCGATCTCAGTAAAAAAGTCGATGCTTTGCTGGGGTGTGAAATTACCGACATTCGAGCCCAAAAACAAGACCAACTTGCGCCGGGAGCTGTCTTTGAGGGTGGCCAGTGCGGCAAAGTACTCATCGCTGAGGGGTTTGACTTCGAGTTCCGGCCAACTCAGATGTAGATTGTGTTCAAGGCCTGCTAAAGCATCACAGGAAATATCGATCGGTAAATAACGAAAATCATGCTGGTCGTGTAAAAACTGCTGTAATAAGAGACGGGTTTTGGTACCATCGCCAGCGCCAAACTCGATCAAGTCAAAGGGCGTGTTGGGTTTGAAAGTCGCTGAAATCGTGGCGCTGTATTGCTCCAGAATGGCAAATTCAGTACGCGTCAGATAGTATTCGGGAAGTTGCATAATCTCTTGAAACAAAGCGGAGCCAATTTCATCGTAAATAAAACGCGACGACAAAAATCGGGGGCTGGCATTTAAGCCTTCATGTACATGCTGGGCAAAGTCGATCATAAGCTTTCTGCTAAGCGCATACCCGTGAACTGCCAGCGTTTGTCAGGCATAAAAAAGTTGCGATAGGTGAGTCGCATGTGGCTGGCGGGTGTTGCGCAGGATCCCCCTCTTAAAATCATTTGATTACACATAAATTTGCCATTGTAT
>JBBKWI010000130.1:0-3474 GCA_037968875.1 Candidatus Sericytochromatia bacterium
CGCATTTTCCAAAAGGCCTTTGAGAATCACCGGCTGGTAAATATGATTCATTTTCATATCAGCTTCTAAAAACTGACGTAAACGCTCTGCAGTGGACATTCTCAGCTCCAGATCAGGGGATTAATATTTCAAGGTATGGTACACCAACACCGTTTTAACTGCTCTGTGTCTGTTTGACGACCAACAAAAACGCAAACTGGGCCAGCAGCATATTCAAACCCAGCCAGACCACTGAAAAAACCGTTGGGATCCAATTATTGTCATAAGGAATCCAATCCAGCCAGCCCAATAGGGGCAGGTGAATAAAAGCATGGCCATACCATTTTTTCGGAAACAGATCCAACAGAAAGTGCAATGAGAACAGACTACCAATCAGAAGTGAGATGGCCACACCCCAGGCTTTCAGTGGGCGGCATAGCCAGGCGACCACCAGCGGTAGCAGAGCATTGTGAGTCAATATCGAACGGTGCTTGATCAACAAGCTCCACAGGGGGTGCTCCGTAAAGCGCTGATCAATATCCGGCAAGCGGTAAATATCCCCCAGGACAGGAATGGCTTTGAGAGCATCTTCTACCAAGCAGCCTGACAAAAGACAGAGTAGGAAAATGAGGCCGACACACTTCAACTTTTTTTGCATGAACAGCATTATACGTGTTTCTAAAATAGCTTGTAACAATTAAAATTTCCTAACAAGATTTCATTCCAGAAATGGTAAGCTACAAATAAATAATCAGGGTAAAAATGCCCCTGAAAATATTAAAAGGTATCCATCCATGAAATCAGCCCTGCGTTTCGGCGGAATTTTTTTAATGCTATACATGGTCTTCAGCACCATGAGAATCTTTATGACTGTACATATGAGCGGATGGCAGTTCATTGTCTTTATTATCGTTTTAACGGGTGTCGTGGAGTACATCATCGAGCGTATGAATTAAAAAAAATTAGCGAGTATTATTTTTATGTGCTGCTAGTTTGTAACCCTCCATCGCCGCCAAAAGCCGATATGGCCTGCATGCTCGATAAGCACAAGGTTTCTCTTAAACGGCTTCAAAGGCAGCAAAGAGCATGATATTTAGGGTGCTGAGATCTCTATGATAGAGAGAGGTGACATTCTCAGTTTGTTTAGCTTCAGGTGAATAATAACGCAAACCAGAACTACTGGGCTTATTGATCAATTGAAGCCCTAGTCGCTCAGATTGCGAAAATAGCTTTCTGTATAGCGGGGGTCGATAGTCTGATAGAAATCAACAATCAAATCGGTTTTGGCTTTGACTTCCGGGTAGGTATCAGCCACTCGCCAAAAATCATCTCCACCTGCAAATAGATTTTCAGCATACATATTGAAGTCATCTTCTAGACTCGACGTACTATAATCACTCAAAAATCCCATCTGATGTCTTTCGGCTTCAAAATCGAGGCCATTTTCACCGCTACTTACAGCGGCAGCAGAGCCGCCTTCATAGCGAAAGCCTGGAGGATTGGCTGCGAGCCAGGAAGCTTTGTCAAACTTATCGGCATGTGACTTTAACAGAAGACTAGAGAGCTCATGGTGAAAGGTTTTTTCGACCTCGTTTTTGCCATCAGCAGCGATATATATTTTGTCCTGGTGATAAGTGCCGCCATAGTTCAGATTACCAAACTGCATTTTGCCCACCACATGGACCGAGCTGACCCCATCCAGACTGCCATCGAAATACTTTGCAGCCGCCTGGGTCAAGTCTTTGACGGCATTGTTTTTATGCGTCCGACTGGGGGGTTCCAGCTTCGTGACATAGGGCTGCCATTCTTCAGGGAAAATCTGCTTCTGTGCCGTAAAATCCAGCTTCGGCACCGCCGCCTGTGTCTCCAGGAAATTGATCGCTCCTTCTGCCTGACCCTGCGCAGGAACCGGTTTCAGATCCGACTGATGTGGCAAAGGAATAGGAGCCAGATCGGGCAAGCGCAATTCAGGCAGCTTGACCGGCCGCGCTTGAATAGGCGCAAAATCTGGCTGTGGCCGCAGCGGATTATTTTGTATCGCCAAAGCTAGTTGCCTCCGGATCTTCCCAACAAGTTTCCAGCGTCATTTAATGCCTGTCTAGCCGCGCCGTTTCGAGCCATTTCCACGCCGAGATTCACTCTCACATTGGTTTCACGTTCAAGTGCAGCGGGTTCCGCTGGATCACCTGGCGTCCCACCCACAGGGGGTGTACCCGGAGCCGTTTCAACTTCCGCACTGCTAACAGTGACGCCTAAAGCAGCCAGTAAACCACCGCCATTGGTAGTACGATTGCCTAATGTGCCTAATAAGCTCGCTTCTCCATTCAGCTCTTCGTCGACAGATGCAGTTGTTCGGACCGCCGTTAAGTCCTGAGTACCTAAAGCCACGTCAGCTTGCTCGGCTGCAGCCTCTGAAACGCCGCGACCGGGAATATTAGGAGCGGCGGGGATATCTTCAAAAGTAACTTGCACCGCGTCGTCGGGGCCATTGTCAGGGGTAAAGTCGACGGTCATTCCGCCATCCCGTGCCGCAGTCGGCAAGGTATCATTGACAAATCGTTGGGCTTCTGTCCACAGTTCAGCGACTTCAGCATTCGTCGGATCAAACTGAGCGTTGGCAACGGTCTCTCTCAAATTGGCGATATCCTGCGCATCAATCTGCCCGTTTGCACCCAGAGCTTCATCTAGTCGATTGATAAACTCCTGCGGAAGTTGCCTTTCAGTGCGCCCGACCTTCAGTCGACCGGGATCATCGCCCCCCATTGGAAGCGGGTTGCTCATAGCAGAGTTATTTACTTGCATCTTGTGTTCTCCTTTAAAGTTTAGGGCTATCTGATTAATTGACTATTTTTAAGCATCGGCTGTGGGCGGGGCAGGGATTTGAGCGACCGGTGCAGGCTGTGTCGGCAAAGGAACAGCAGCGCCAACACTAAAAGCAAGGCCTCTGTCAACGGCATTACCACCCACATATTGAGCGACAGCAAAACCTCTGACTGACGTCTGTCCGATGGTAGTTTGTGCGGATAATCCCAGGGAAACGCTTCCGCGCGTGCCTCCCTCGACCTCTCCTCCAGTTTGATATTCTGCCGAAACAGAGCCATGGGCATAGACTTGCTCTAAGGGACCCAGAGTACGGGTTAGCTCGACAGCAGCCGAAACACCCGCAAACACAGATGTCTGAGATCCTGGAGACTCTGAGCCCAGGCGTGTCGTTTGCTGTACACCAACCACTGCACGCACACCATATCCTCTTTCAAAGGGCTCCGACTCGCTAGACGCATCAGCACTTTGAGCAGGTTCTGCTTCTGCTGAACCGGCTTCAGAACTGCCTCCTGGATCGGCGGGTGAAGCAGGTGCAGGGGCCTCTGAGTCAGGAAAACTGACAGTAATTGGCTCGGGGGAATCATTGACCAGAACGCTTGCCACAGAAGTAGACAAGCCAACCGAAGCCTGGTATTGGCTCATCACTGTGATGCGATCATAGGCCTGCTGATC
>JBBKWI010000131.1:0-107422 GCA_037968875.1 Candidatus Sericytochromatia bacterium
CCTGCTTGAAAATGGCTTGTAAATTACTTCTGCTAGCTGCGACAGCCTGAGGCAAAATCGGGCTTACAATAGTTCTCGTTCAGGCCTGTCGACTTCCTGTTTCAGTGCTTAACTCACTGCCTTTTGGCTTGAGCTCCTGCAATAAGGCATCTTTGTCTTGCCAAAGGGTATTGACCCAGTCCTGCACCTGTTCTCGGTATTCGGCGTTTTCGAGATAATCCTGGCCATGGGTATTGGCAGGTAGAGGACGAGCCTGGACCTCTACCCGGATATCTGTGAGCTGGCCATTGAGTAATTTCCAAAGGGTGACCTTTGTATTGCTGGGGTAGACGATCGTGACATCGAGGACCTGATCGAGATAGTTACCCATCACCGACAGCACCAGGGCCACGCCACCTGCTTTGGGGCGCAAGAGATGCTGGTAAGGCGAGTCTTGCTTGGCTTGTTTGGCGGGAGTAAAGCGACTGCCTTCTAAAAAGTTGATCACGGAGACCGGGTAGTCGCGATAACGCTGGCAATATTTGCGGGTGGTTTCCATATCCTGGCCGCGCTTTTCGGGGTGCTTGGCCAGATACTCACGGGAATAGCGTTTCATAAAGGGGAAGTCTAAGGCCCACCAGGCGGCGCCCAGCACAGGGACCCAGATCAGTTCTTTTTTGAGAAAGAATTTCAGAAAGGGGATTTTTTGCTTGAAGACATGCTGCAAGATGAAAATATCGGTCCAGGACTGGTGATTGCTGACCACCAGATAGGACTTTTCGCAATCAAGACTCTCAGGGAGTGAGATTTGCCAATTGACCTTTTGGGTCAGGTACAAAATGCCTGAATTGCAATCGACCCAGCGCGAGCCCAGCCAGTCTAAAGCCTGTGAAGCCAGTTTGCGGATGGGTCGGGCAAAAAAGAACAGCAGTTTGAGAGCTATAAATGGCAAAAATAGCGTAAACCAAAAAACCGTATTGGCTGCAATCATCAGGATGGTCAGGGGGGCGCGAATCGGGCCAGGAATAAAGCTCAGCATGGGTTTCACTTTCTGATCAAGCATTCAGACACCCACTCAAGAGAGCGGTGCCTGAATTCAAGATAGCAGAACCCAGCCGGGATCACTGTTATAGCTTGGTCAAATTTTGAGCGATCCAAGGCTTAGCGGCTTTTCAGAATTGCCTGGCCTGCTTGCGTGACAGCCTTCAGGATCTGTTGGGCATGGGCGGGCCTGAAGCCCGGGTGAGAAATCACACAACGCAAAACCGTTAGGTCACTGATATGAGCGTAATTAAGCAAAATTTCACCTTCTGCAAAAATACGTTCACGAATCTGCTGATTTAAGTCATTGATTTGCATTTCACTCAGATCAGCGGGGCGATACTGAAAGCAGACCACGGGTGCTTCGGGGGTACAGAGCAGTTGGCAGTCTGGGTGGTCCGCAACCTGGCGGCCAAAATCACGGGCGGCCTCGACCATTTGAGAGACCCGTTGGCTGAGACCTTCGCGGCCATAGGCTTGCCAGCTGAGCCAAAATTTGAAGGCTTCAGGGCGGCGACCACAATGCAAGGATTTTTGCCCCAGATTGAATTCGGTTTCTTGATCATGAAACAAATACGAAGCATCCGTAGAGAGTGAGCCTTCGAGAGCCCCCGGGTGGCGGGTAATCAGGGCTGGGCAATGGAAAGGCACGCCCAGCATTTTATGCGGGTTCCAGGCGACCGAGTCGGCCTTTTCGATGCCCGCTAGCAAAGGGCGGGTGGCTTCGGTGAGTAGCAAAGATCCGCCATACGAGCCATCCACGTGGAACCAAAGCTGGTATTGGCTGGCCAGCTTACCCAGAGCCTGGAGATCGTCGTAGACACCTGAGACCGTGGTGCCAGCCGTGGCGGCGATCATTAGCGGCACATGACCGGCTGCTAACTCAGCTTGAATGGCTTGCTCCAAAGCTTTCGGATCGATTGCGCCGCGATGCTGGCTAGCGACCTTGATTACACAGTTTTGACCGAGTCCTAGTAACTGAGCAAATTTGACAAAGGAATAATGGGCCTGATCAGAGACAAAGATGCGAATGGCAGGTAAAATATGTGCCCCCTGAGCGCGGGCTTCAGGGAAACGTTGATCTTTGGCCATTAGCATGGCTTGCAGATTAGATAAGCTACCGCCAGGGGTCATCAGACCATCCCATTGCTCAAAGCCAATTTCACGGGCCAATTGCGCGATCACTTCTTTTTCGATGAGAGTCAACAAAGGGGCGATTTCGTAGGTCGCCATCGACGTATTGATTCCGCTGGTGAGCATATCACCCAGCAAGCCGATATCATGCACATGACCGTAAAGCTGGTTCATAAACAAAGGGTGACTGGTGGCCACGCTTAATTCTTGGATTGTTTTAATCTGAGCTAATAAAGTCTGGGTATCCAGCGGAGCTTGAGATTGAGCCAGGCTCAAATCAAGTTGTGCTTGATAGTCCTCAGGACTGTGGTCGGGGCGGACTTGGGATTGGGCTTGTTGCCGTTGGTGATGCTGCCAGATCAGCTGGGCAATCGCCTGAAAACGTTCGTTATTCTGGATTAAAGTATCATCTATCATTTGGGTATTGTGCCACATTCCGAGCGTGATCTGGGCTGCTGACGTTGTTTCTTGATTGGGGTATGATAGAACAGATTTGCATCCAAGGAGTACCCCTATGATCAGCACCCGTCACTTAAAATCCCGTTTAGTCTATACACAAGCAAAGGCGAAAAATAAAACCTATCCAGGCTCTTCAAAAATTGTCAAAACAACCTTACTGAGTGCTATGGCAGTTAGTCTACTTTGCCAATTGCCTGCCCATGCGCAACCTGCCCATGATTACCCGGATTGGCGTCAGCAATTTGGTGAACCCAACCCTGCCAGTTTGAGCTTTTATGGTACGGGGCGCTTGCAATTGCCGTCTTTTCGCATGGACGTGGGTAGTAATCTCGCGACAAGTAAAGTGATACAGGACGCGACTTTACTTGGCAGCGCCTTCTCTGATCTAACCAGGAATTTAGCTCAGAACCAGGATATTAGCGCGGAAGCCAATCTCTTGCGAATTAATATTGACGGTTTCTTGACCCAGTTTGAAACCCCGGTCCGCCTCGACTATGATCTGGATGTCAATTTAATTGGTTTTGGTGGCGCGCCGATCGCCCGTTTAGAAATTGGGGGCAAACCTTTGTCTTTTGGAGCTCACTTAAGCAGTAATACCCGGGGCTATTTCCAAAGTCAGTTTTCGGATGAGTTTAATGATAATCTAAAAACCTTGACGGCCTCTTTGCCCGAATTATTAACGACCAGCTCGTCTGCCGTTGGGATTGCTTCTGATTCCAATCTGCTCTTATCTCAAGTCAGCCAATTGCAAAGCTCGATTAATCAGCTGGGGCAAGAGGTACAAACTTTTCTGAATAACCCGCAGAATAATCCCCAGAGTCAGTTTCAAAACTTGAATCAATCCTTAACAGTGGTCAATGGCCAGATAGACACGCTCTTGCCAACTGCTCGTGAATTGACCACTCTGGTAAGCAATACAACCAAGACCTCTCGCTCTTTACTTGATTCCCTGGAATCGATTGGCGGGGGGGGAGTTTCTCTGACAGCAGCCAGCGATTTACATATGACCTTGGGTGTTTCGGCGGCTTACCCAGTCTTTGAAAGCGAAAACATCCAGGTCTCTCTGGGCGGGCGAGTCAAATTATTTTTGCTGCCCTTCAATATTCCTCTGGAGAGCCTGGGCGTACAGTCTCAAGCTGGTTTGATGGGCAAGTTGGAACTCACTGAAGTCTCAGGCTTACAGCGGGCAGATGATGTACGCACGTCCTTGGCGACTTTTGAAAAAGCAGCCACTGACGTGAGACAGATTATTGATAAAGGTACAGTCGTTTCAGCTCAGCTCAAAGAAGTACAGACGGATCTGAATAATAATAATTTGCCTGGGGTGATCTCCAAAGGTCAGCAATTGGCCCAGCAAGCTGTGGATATCGGCAACGATTTGAGTACGGTACAAACCAGTGTACGAAGTGCTGCGGGTGAGATCTCAGGTATTCAGCAAACCCTGCTGCAAGAATTTCAGGATATTTCTTATAAAGGCACTTTGACCACACCTTCGGGTGCAGGGGTTGGCGTTGATTTTGGGATTGATGCGATTTTGTATCGTTATTTGCGCCTGGGGCTGCAATTGCAAAATCCATTGGTGCTCTGGCCTGGCAGCGAGCGTCCTTTTGAGGGCCGTTTTGTGCGTAATCAAAATGGTCAGACCACGATTCAGCCGTCGGTCAATGTCGATGACAGCGAAGCCAAAAATGTAAACTATACTGCTACTGTGCCTTTCTCGGTCTTAATGAATGCGCGTTATCGCTTTGATGGCGTGTTGCCGCAATTCACAGACTTTTATGGTCTGGCCAACCTTGAGCTGATCACCAATGGGCGTACCCCGGCCTTGACGCTTGGGCTGCAAAAATTCTTTAATGACTATGCGTATGCTGGCCTCGGTGGCCGGGTCGGCGGGATTAGCTCGATGGTCTATCTCGAAGCGGGCTTGAATCCTTTATCAGGCTTTGGCCTGGATGCCCAACTGGGTATTTCACCGACGGGTCAGGGCTTGCCTGTACAGGGGCTGGACTGGTTGAGTGTTGCTCGACTGGGGATGTCTTATCGCTTTTAGGGCTGCCTCTAGCGAACTTTCCGTTCGCGATAAAAGCTCTCTAATGCCTGGAAATAAAAGATCACATCAATGATTTTTCCGTTTTGGGCCAGGGCACGCACACGCAGGACGGGTCCCGTCGGCTGGTTTGAAGCGCTGGCTGGCTGATAAGCAAAATGATAAAAGGCCCCGTCAACCCAGGCGTCGAGTAATTCGCGCTCCTGTACGATTTCTTTACGCAGGCTGGCTAGCTCTGATAAGCTCCAGCCTGTTGCTGGAGCTGCCCAGTCTAAGCGATCGACAGGACGGCCACCGGGGGGATGAATCAGAGGGTTGTGGGCTTGGAAACGTTTCGCAATCTCTTGCAACTGCTCTGGTGTTTGCTCAAAAGCAGCCTGAGCAGGCAGGGTGAATAGACACAAGCAAAGCGCACTAAAGCGCAACAACAAATGAGATATTTTCACAGAGGAGCCCCCTTTTTCTTTTAGCCTAAGCCAAGCAGCAGGCTACTTGCAAGCATCTTGATTGTCTCAGGTCTGAATCACTGTGAAAGTCAGGGTCTCTATGGTATGATAAAGAAAATGATGCAGCGCGTAAAAGGAGCCGATCAGATGTTACCCAAATTAATTCAACATGCCCTGACCTTACAAATGGAAATTGTGTCCATGGTTGCCGAAGAGATTCAGCAACAAGCCGAAAGCTATGTGCGTACACATGGTGGTGAAGATTACGAGCGTTTTCTGAATGATCTGATCGCCAATTTAGAAAAAAGTGTCGACTTTGTGGCCGCACCCTTTGAACAAATCGTTGAGCAGATCAACACCCTGCGTCCGACCTCCAGCTCAACCCCGCAGATTAACTGGAACCGGGCTTTAAATACCTTGAGTGCCCGCATTCAAGAGCTCAAAAATAACCTGCAGGCCTGAAGCGGTGAATGCTGGATGGGTGCGCTCTTATTTACGTCCAGGCACTCCTGATTTTAGTGATTTGCCCTGGCAGAAGCCTTTAAGGGAATGGACCGTTGAGTGCGCTCCTTTAGAAATTTTGCCGATTGGGATTTGTCGCCATCCCGTACTGTTTGTGCGTGTTGAAGATCGACTTTATGCACTCAAAGAACTCCCTGACAACTTAGCTGCCCAGGAATACGCATTGCTGCGTAAGCTGGAAGATCTAGACTTGCCAGCAGTGAAAGCGGTGGGACATGTCTCTATTGCGTCAACTGCGATAGATGACTCTTACCCGGTCTCGGTATTGATTACCGAATACCTGGAAACAGCAGTGCCTTATCGCCATTTATTTGTTCAGCCGGACCTGGATAGCTACCGGGAGCATTTATTAGATGCGATAGCCTCTTTGCTGGTACAACTCCATCTCAGTGGTTTGTTTTGGGGCGATTGCTCACTCTCAAATACTCTGTTTAAGCGGGATGCAGGACGATTGCAAGCTTATCTGGTTGATGCCGAAACCTCTGAGATCCATCCCGAACTCACCGCTGCTATGCGTGACTACGAACTGGATCTGATGGAAGAGAATGTTTCGGGTGCCCTGGCTGATCTAGCTGCTGCTGAAGAACTCCCTGCAAATTATCCAATCTTTGAAACTGGGGCTTCGATCCGGCAACGCTATCAGCAGCTTTGGGACGAAATTACCCAGGTCGAAAAAATCCAGCCGAGTCAGCACTATCGCATTCAGGAGCGTATTCGTAAGCTCAATCAACTTGGTTTTTCTGTCGATGAGGTGATGTTGGAAACCTTGCAGAGTCAGCAACTCCAGTTTCGGGTGCTGGTGGCTGATCGCCATTATCACAAAAACGTGCTGCAAAACCTGACGGGCCTGAGTGCGGAAGAGCAGCAAGCTCGTTTATTACTCAACGAAATTCAAGAAATCCGGGCTGAACGCTCCCGGCAGGCCAATCGAAGTACGGCTCTGAGTGAGGCTGCGCAACACTGGCTGCAAGACACCTACTCCCCGTTAGAAAGTAAAATTGAGGCACTCCAACTCAGTCAACCGGCCCTGGAAATTTACTGTTTGATGCTCGAGCACAAGTGGTTTTTATCTGAAAAGGCAGCCAAAGATGTGGGCCATGCCCGTGCCCTGGACGACTATCTGGCGACCGTCTTCAAGCCAGAAAAAAAATAAGCAGCAGGCTTCATAGCTGCTGCTTATTGATTAGGCTGAGTTAAGCCTTATCTGGTGCGGGTTTGTTAGGGCCAGACTCGCTGGGTGGAGTCGGTGGTTTGGGACTGCTTTTACCCGCGCTGCTTGAGGGCTTGGCTGAGGACTTCATCGCTTCTTTGATCGCTTCTGCTTGCACAGCGACGTCTTTGGACGTGCCATTGCCAGCTTTGCCGACCAGATCTTTCAGAAACTGGCCGAGATCAAAGCCTTGTGAGTCCATCAACTCAGAGATGATCGGGTAGAGCATCGTGGACTTCATCAGGGTTTCACCCAGGCCGCCAACTTCAGACTTGCCATTGCTGCCCATGCCACCCATGTGGATCAACTTGATATCGTTGATTTTACCAATTGGAGCGGCCATTTCTTTCATCAGATCTGGCAAGATTTGAATCAATTCTTGAATTAAGAGATTATTACCCATATGGTTGCGTGCTTCGAGCAATAAGCGCTCACCTTCAGCCGCCGATTGTGATTTAACAAGTTCAGCTTGTGCCAGACGCTCAATTGCTTTGGCCTGCAGGTCAGAAGCTTCAAATTTGGCCTGGGCTTCACGTTGAATACGCATAGCCTGGACTTCGATCTCGTTTTGCTTACCGATTAGCTCTTGTTTGGCCAGGGTCTCAGCTTCGATAATCTCGATGCTAGCCACACGGCGTGCCCGTTCGACTTCTTCGACGGTCACAACTTCCTGGCGGGCCAGTTCACGCTGCGCTTCGGCTTTTAAGCGCTGTTCTTCTTTGGCGATAACTTCAGATTGTGATTGGGCTGCAACAATGTCTTTGTCTTTGTTTTGCTCGACAATTTCAATCTGGGCTTTGAGCTGGGCTTTTTCTACCGAGACTTTGGCCAGAGCATTGGCGGTATCTTTTTCTTTATCGCGCTCAATCAGTTCAATCTCTGAATTGATGCGGGCATTTTTGACAGCCAGATCTTGTTTAATGCGGGCTTCGTCAACAGACTGCTGTTGCAGGATTTTGACTTTTTCTTGGGAAGCCATTTTTTCAGCGGTTTCAGATTCAATCTGACGCTGTTGCTCAATCTGCATGCGATTGATTCCCAGCTCATTGGCCAGTTCCGCTTCGCGCTCTTCTTGTTCAAGCAGCAAAATCTGTTTGCGGGTTTCGACGTTTTTACGTGCGATTTCTTCTTTGGTGTTTTGCTCAATTTCGTTTTTGCGACGGGCTGCTTTTTGAATGGTTTCGGTGATATGGCTAACACCCTGGGCATCAAAATAGTTTTCGTCACTGCGAAAGGTCGAGGCATCTAGATTTGAGATCGTGACGGTTTCGAGCAAGAGACCGTTTTCATCTAATTCACTCTTAACGATTTGATGCACCGCATCGGCAAAATCATCTCGCTTTTCGTGTAATTCCATCAGTGTCTTTTGGGCAGCAACCGAACGCAGGGCTGATACTAGCTTGGGTGCAATCAAAGCGTCGACATCGAGCTCTGAAACTGAGCGATTACCCAGTGAGCGTGAAGCAGCCAGAATCTGTTGTTCGGTGGGTTCAACACGAATATAAAACTCAGCTGAAACATCGGCACGTAGCTTGTCACCAGTGATCAAGGCCGCTTCGCTATTGCGGCTGACTTCAATCCGCATGGTTTCGAGAGATACCCAGCGTAGTTCGTGCAGTAAAGGTACTACCCAGGCGCCGCCATCGAGTACGACTTTGGCTTTGCCGCTACCGGTTCGTACAAATGAACGGCTGCTGGGGGTTTTGACATATAGTTTGGAAGCGGCAATCATCATTCCGATTACCAGGACTACGAACAGGACCAAAAGGCCGGTTCCGAGGGTTACAAGTTCTTGCATTGGTTCTTTCCTTGTCTTTTAATCATCTAATTTTATTCAATTTCAGGAACAGTGCCATTTTTCTCAAGTTGATGTTCGCGACTCTGCTTGAGGCGCTCTTCAAAGCGACGCATTTGACCCAAATGACCTTTGAAATAGGCGTGGAAGTCGGGGCTGTCATAGGTTAGTACGGTATAGTATCGGCTTTTTTCGTCATAGCCGGTTACAAAAATAGGGCTTTTTTTCAGTGGAGGCAAGGCGCCCTCCTGAGTCACACAGGCGATTTGCAATAAGACCCCGTGCTCGTTATAGACGCGTGCCCGACCAAAACCGCTTTGGCCAAATTCAGGCAAAGCACCTGAGATCACAGTGCCGACACAGCCCACGAGATCATCGGGTTGAGAGGCAGAGCTGTTTTCACGAAAAAGGCTGCCGAGAGTACGAGAACTTAAACGGGTGCTGAAGGCTGCAAACAATCCGCTCAGGATTAAGACGGGCACAATTCCCCAGCTGGGGTAACCCTGTAAAAATAGCTTAAGCAGTAGATTGGCTAGCAAGCCAAAGGCTCCCCAGGCAAAGCAAAGTGACATCAGCAATAGCGAAAGCGGGACCCGACCGATATTAATAAAGCCAATCAAAGAAGGCAGGGTGCTGCCGTCCACCTCAAAATTGCTATCGAGATCACCATCGAGATCTAGCTGTGTATCGATTTCCAGGCTTAGATCGCCATCGAGATCCAGATCACTGTCATGCTCACCGCCTAAGAATTGCAGACCTAAAAATAGAAAGGCAGTTGCAATCAGGGCGAAAAAAGGGTAATTATACCAAATCAACATGATCTCTCCAGCATAGCTTCGGTACGGATCATGATACCTCTGTTTGTATTAAAGTCAAAATTTGGAAAAGTGCTGAGACTGGAGTCTAAACTAAAAAAGCCGCCTCAGCAATATAGGCTGAGGCGGCTTTTTTACTTGTCTGGTGCGTAAAGTTCTACGTGTAGATCTGGATTAAACTGTTTTCGGTTTAATTATAGATATCGAGATCGTCGGCATCATAATAAATGTCGGCATCATCGGCATCAGCAATATCGTCTTCGAGGTTAATATAAGCGACCAATTGTTGGTAGCGTGTATCGGGTTGGTAAGGGTTAATCGAAAGCGACATGGCATAGGTGTTAATTGCTTGCTGGGATTGGCCTGAAACCTGGTATTTTTGACCCAAGTCATAATAGGTCTCTAATAATTCACTTTCCATTGCCCGAGATGCGTCCCAGTTAAGGGCTGTTTTTTCGGTACCTAATGAGTCAGCGAAAGCCAGAAACCAGTAACGGGCGTCATTGGCCTGACGATAAGCACTATCATAGTTGCCCTGACGAATGTTTTCATTGGCCATCATCAGGTGGTTCTCAAAGAGTTGCATTTCGGTTGATGCGGAGGTCATGGTGCTGTTAACCACATTTTCCTGCGCTTGAGTTTGAGGGGTAGCCATAGCGGGAGACGCTAGTAAGAGGCTGCTGGCAGCCAGGGTCATCAATCCAGTTTTAAGTAAGTTGTTCATTTTCATTTCCTCCGTTGTTGTCTATACCCTTAGCTTAACAATCATCGCCTGGTTTGTTCAAGCTATATTTGCTTGTTTTAGCGTCATTTTTACGTTATTGCCTTTGTTTTTAGCGGTTTTTATATTTATGTTATTTTTATATAGATATAAAAACCTTTGATAGTAAGTGTTTTAGCTGTTTTTATAAGGCAGAGGGATTATTCTGGCAGCCCTCTGCCCTGGGAGTGCAAATGCCTCTACGAGTTTTTAATGGTAACAGTGGCCTCTTTATCTTCCGTCATGATGCTGGGTCTCTAAACTAATCTTGTTAGAGTCCTTAGGCTTTGCTTGTGATAGGCTGGCTCACGCTTTCCTAAAGTCTCGTTGTAAATTTTTTTTTGCTAAGATTGGAAAGAGATTCAAACCATCAAAGATTTTGAAAGAAGGAATTTATTCGTGAAACAAGTCCAAAAATTACTAATTGGCCGTCGCATGGCACAATTACTCAGCTTACTTCTGCTCTTTAGCCTGATCTTACCCGGAGCTGCTTTTGCTGCTTCTGCCGATGACGTGGTTGGCACCTGGCTGACTGTGGGCGGCAAATCCAAAGTGCAAATCAGTAAAGCGGGTGGCAAATATGTCGGTAAAATCATCTGGCTCAAAGATCCCCAGCGCGCTGGCAAAGACAAAACCGATGCTCAAAACCCCAATGCTGCTTTGCGTGGCCGTAAATTGATCGGCCTCTCACTCTTGGACGGCTTTGCTTACAGTGGTGGAAAATGGGTCAATGGCACCATTTACAATCCCCTTGATGGTAAATCCTATTCGTGTGAAATGTCAGTCCAGGCGGGTGGCAAACAATTGAATATCAGAGGCTATGTCTTAACACCAGCTCTGGGAAAAACCCAGATCTGGACTGCGACTAACTAAAAAAAAAATCGGTGGAAGCAAATGCTTTCACCGATAGCGTAGTAGAGAAAATAAACTTTTTTAATTAGCCAGCAATTGCCTGGTTGAGCTCAATCAGGAACTCATCCCATTGGGTGCTGCGGGCAAAGCGGGTTTGACGATAGAGTTCGCTAACCCGGCCTTCGGTGGGTAGATAGATAGATAAGCCACGGCCTTGATCCTGCTCGATTTTATTCTGACGGGCAAACATAATCACGCCTTTGCGGTACATCACATCGTTGATCTGGTCACAAATTGCAGCAATCTCTGCAACTTTCACATTTTGCTTGACTAAAGCAACCATGCGGTTGATATCCCGGAAAGGGATGTTTTCGGCCAGATGGAAATCACGGGTGGCACGCATGGCCCGGATGATATCGGTTTTGTGCTGAGGCATAGCCTGACGTAAAGCACGAGCTAATTTGTCGAGTTCGGCTTCTAAGAGACCAATTTTGCGTAGGTCAGTGGCCGAAATCGTCAGGGTCTGTTGCATTGTTTTGCTGTTGTTGACATCGACAACCATCGAGCGCACAACTTGATCGGGGTTCATTGCGGCTGGATTGCTGGCAATCTTAGAGAAGGTTTTATAGTAGCCATAACCCCAATAGTAAGTAGAGTCTTCAGAGCCAACCATGATATCGCTGGAATCTTTGAGTTCAGAGCCGACTTCAACAGTTGCCATCAAGCAAGCATCAAAGCTGACGATGTTTAGTTTTTTGCCGCCCAGGCCTGCTTTGAGGGCCTGAGTGAAATTAATGATATTCATGCTGGCTTCCGGGCTGTCGTCCGTATTGATGCCTGCAAAGCCCATGCCGTGGGTGCTGATATTGAGCCAGTTGACTTTAGCGGGGTGGCTGCCGAAGCCCCAGCGAACGGCGTTGGCGAAGACATTGGGATCGCCTGAGTTTTCACCAGCATCACCCAATTTAACGTAAGGAGAAACAATTTCGCCCATTTGCGGATGCTGTTGAATTTGATAACGGGCAGCGTTGCCAGGACCGTAATTATCGGTCTGGGCCAGTAGATTCATTTGGGGGTTGCTACCCACCAATTCGAGGGTATCCAGAACGCGGTTGAGATCTTGAAAAAGATTATTGTCTAAGGCTTCATAAGTCATATAGGTCAGGGCTTTGGTCTGGCGATCCGTGGGTAATTGAGCGACTTCGGTGCCGAGAACAGGTTGAGGTTCTTGGCTGGCATAGCCTTCGCTGCGTTGTTTGGCTTTGATATAACGAGAGAAATTATCGGTTAAGAGTAGAGAGTCACTGGCGGCGGTTTGAGGGGCAGAGAAGTTACCTACATTGATGGGGGCGCGACCGGCCAAAGGACCTGCGAACTGAACCTGGGGAGAGCCGCAAGCGACCAACATGGATAAAGCGAATAAACCTTGGGAAGCACGAATCATGGATTTCATTAAGCTGACCTCTACGCAATTTGTATATTAATTATATAGGCTCTGAGCCAGCCAAATATTCTTATCTTTAAGTTAAGTGTCTTTTAAGTCTGGCGTAAGCTTTGCTGAGAAAATACTGAGCGAGACCTTTTTTAAATGTAGTGTAGGGCATACGAAGCAATGCTCAGATAAATCACCAGAGCCGTGGAATCATTGATGGTCGTGACAAAAGGGCCTGAGGCGACCGCTGGATCGATGTCCAGACGCTGGAAAATATAGGGAATACTTGTGCCTAAGAAAGTTGAGAATAAAATACTCAGGCAGAGAGACAAGCCTATCACCCCACCAATGATCGGATTGGCGTGGAAGCCCAGCCAGGCGAACAGCCCGGCGAGACTGCCGCAGACCACGCCAATAAAAATGGCGGTGCGAAATTCTCGCAAGACCAATTGCAGTAAATAACGGCGTAGGCTGGGGCCGGGAGTCATATTGCGGATCACCAGCGTCGAGGTTTGTACGCCCGTATTTCCAGCCATGCCCATTACCGCTGGCATAAAGGAAGCCAGCACAATCGTTTGCTCCAGAGTGGTTTCAAACAGATGAATAATCGTGCCTGCTGACATCGAGCCGCCCAGACAAATCAAGAGCCAGGGAATACGGGTCATAGCCGAGCGGAAAGCGGAATCTTGAGCGTCGGGCTCGCTCATGGCGGCCATACGATAGGCTTCTTCGTCAGCCATTTCTTCCATGACATCCATGATGTCGTCAATCGTAATAATGCCGGTTAAGAGCCCCTGGGCGTCGATTACGGGTACTGCTGTCAGTTCGTATTTGCGCACGATCTCAACGACTTCTTCTTCTTCCATCAAGACATTGACAGCAATAAAGTCTTTGATCATGACCTTTTCGATTTTGAGATCTGGTGGGGCCGAGATCAGCAGGGGCAAAGGCAAGACGCCCGTCAGGTGGCCCGCTTGATCACTAATGAAAATCTGGTTGATGTCTTTAAAAGAATCAATTTCACGGCGAATTAAATTTAGGGCCTGATCAATTTCGAGATCTTGTCGTACCAGTACAATATCCGGGTTCATCAGCGAGCCAGCCGTGTGCTCCGGGTACATCAAAAGGGCCGTGACTGCTCCAAAATCAGCATGCTCAGCACTGGCTGCTAGCAGCTGATCGCGCACGTCTTCGTCGAGCTCTTCGAGTAAATCGGCGGCGTCATCTGAGGGCAGGTAATGGAGAATCTCAAGCAGGCGTTTTTGATCGAGGGTGTTGAGTAGATCGCCCCAGTAGTCGTCATCAATATGCTCAACCAGTTCGCCAGCGAGATCGGCGTGTACATGTAGCAGCACTTCACGAATCTGATCGCGATTGAGCTGAAGCAGGCACTCAGCCACATCTTCGACGCGAAAATGATGTAACAAGCCATCAATGGCAGTGTAGTCCTGATTGTCTAGTAAGATCTCCAGGTGGCCTGGTAAATAATCCAGTTGGAGTTTATCGGTTGGCATAAGCTTGATTTCCGTCTAAGGCTGCTGTTTAGTGTGCCATAGATTGGCGGTCAGGGTGAATGGCTTTGAATCTGTTTCTGGCCTGAGTTTATTCGTTTTCTAATCTGTTCTAGGCTGATGCTAAACTAAAGACGACAAGCAGCGAAGGAGTGACCCAAATGCAATTAACAGACGCCCGTGGCCAGGTTTTATGCTTTGATCAGGCTTTTCGCCGGATTGTCTCACTGGTACCCTCGCAAACTGAGTTTTTAATCGAGATCGGTGCCGAGGTGATTGGGCGGACCCGTTTTTGTATACATCCGGCTGAGCAAGTCGCTGAGATTCCGATCGTGGGAGGCACCAAGGATTTTAAACTCGACAAGATTCGTGCTTTGCAGCCCGACCTGGTGATCGCCAATCAGGAAGAAAATTCTGCCGAGCTCTTGGCTCTGGCGACTAAGATGCCGGTTTGGACGACGCTGGTCAGTAATCTGGCCGAAGCCTTGCAAATGATGCGAAATCTTGGGGAACTCAGTGGCTGCCAGTTACGGGCTCAGCAAATAGTCGAGCAGATTGAGCAGAACTTTGAAGGTCTGATAGCTGTTGAATCGGTTCGCACTTGCCTCTATTTGATCTGGCGTCAACCCTGGATGAGTATCGGTTACGATACCTTTATTCACGATCTCTTACAACGGGCAGGACTGCAGAATGTGATCAAATCCACTCGTTACCCACAACTCAGCGACACTGATTTGCAAATATTGCAACCGGATGTGATCTTATTGAGCTCAGAGCCTTATCCTTTTGCCGAGAAGCATATTGCTGAGTTACAACAGCTCTGCCCTACTGCTGATATTCAGCTGGTGGATGGTGAGCTTTTTTCTTGGTATGGCAGCCGCTTGATTAAGAGCGCTGCTTATCTGCAGCAGCTGTCTCAGCCAGAGAGCGGCTAAAAACGATTTTAATTTAGATTTCTCTGACGAGCAAAGCCGCATTTAAACAAGTGTTATACTGGTTTCAGCACATAATAAAAAGAGCAGTTCAGGATGGGTAGCGCATGTCGCCGAAATTGAAGCGTTGGATCGCATGGGGATTTGTGGCGGTTGTGATTGTTTTGCTCTATTTGATTCACGAAGTACTCTTGCCCTTTGTCTTAAGTGGTGTCTTTATATATCTGATGGCCCCGGTGGTCGATTGGATTGCTCGCCAAAAGATTTTCGGTCTCAAGCTTTCACGTGGCTTTGGGGTGTTTTTGGCTTATTTGGGTTTCTTTGTTGGACTTGCAGTCCTGGGGTTGATTGTCTTGCCGCCGCTGTACGAAGAAGTGCTTAAAATTGCCAATGATTTGCCCCGTCAGATTGAGCAGTTTCGTAGTATCACCTTGCCTGATATGACTCAGAAACTAGAGGCTTTGAGTACCCGTTATCAGTTAGATATCAATGTTGAAGCTTTTATTGAACAGACCCTCGATAATCTCTACAACGTGACCCGCTCTCAGGTTGAAGCATTGCCGAGCAATATGCAAACCCTGGTGAAATTTGTCTTTTCGACTTTGACGACTCTTTTGGTGATTTTTATTGTGACCGGCTTTGTGCTGATTGATTTGCCACGCATCAAAGCCGGTATGCTCAATCTGATTCCGATGCAGTTTCGGCCGGCAGTCCTTTCTCTGGTGCATGCCATTGATCGCGATCTCAGTGGCACGATTCGGGGGCAATTGCTGATTTGTTTGATCAATGGCACCCTGACGACGTTTGCTCTGCTAATTTTACAGGTCAAATTTGCGATCACGATTGGCTTTGTGGCAGGCGTCTTTAGTTTGATTCCGGTTTTTGGGGCCGTGATCAGCACGATTCCAGCGGTATTGATTGCTTTGACTCAGTCCCTGACGATGGCTCTGGCAGTGATTGCTGTGATTATTGTGATTCATTTGATCGAAGCCAATTTCTTAAATCCCAAAATTCTGGGTCACACCGTTGAATTGCACCCGGCGATCATCATCTTTGCGATTGTGGTGGGCGAGCATTTCTTTGGACCCGTGGGCCTCTTGTTTGGTGTGCCTGTTGCGGCCATTTTACGCTCATTTTTGAAGTATTTCTATACTGAGTATTTTCTTGAGCCAGAAGCACTGCCCGATGTTTTGCCTTTGAGAGTCGATGCCATGAACCCCACTGCAGCTCAGCTTGATTCTGCTCAGGGGCTTGCTGGCCTGAGTGAAGGAGAGCCCTCATGAGTGGTGGTTTCTTTTCGATGGAAGATGGCGAGCAAAAAAAGGAAGTCAAAAGCAGCCGCCACGAATTAAAAAACTTAAAATCTCAGTTTATGGACCGTGCCAAAGAGTTTATGGATGACTCAGCATTGGGAGAAGGCCGCAAAAGCTTGCAGAAGTTTATGCGCAAGGTGCAGGGCGAAGACGAACCGCTAGAAGCCGAGGCTGGGTCTGCCAATGAAGAAGAATGGGAAGATGACTGGGAAGACGAGGGGCCGCCTGCCGAAGAGCTCGACTGGAGCCGACCTGAATATATTCGTGCCGGCTATGCCAAGCCAGGCACAAAATATGAAGAAGCCCGTTCCTTGGAAGATGCTCAGGAAGAAAGTTTTGACCTGAAAATGGGGGGCTTATCAGGTTTATTGTCTCGCTTTGGTTCTGAAGACGCTCTGCCTGAAGAGGCTCCAGCAGTCTCAGGCCAGTCTCGTCGTGAGATGGACAAGCCGCTCTTCAGGCAAAAAATGAAGCAGATTTTTGCCGATCTGGATCGACAAGCCGGCCAGGCTCTGGACTCTCGTTTGTGGTTGCACCCGGAAGTTTTGACCCTGCTACGCACAGGAAATGGCAATCAGCGGGTTTTGCAATTTGTGATGGCGACTTTGTTTGCGCATACCGAAGAAAACTATTTGACTGAGAGTGACCTGGCCTGGGTTGAAGAATTGACTCAGCGAGCGGGTTTTATGGTGGCCAGCGAAGAGATTCAGCGTCAAACGGAACAGACATTTTTGTTTGCTGAACGGGTGCATCGGCTGTATCAGAATCTGCTTGACGAACCCTTGATCCTGGATCCCAATGCGATCGAAAGCTACCGCCAAAACCTGGCCAAACTCTATATCTTTGAAGTTGCCAAACGTTATCAGGCAGAGCCTGGGACCGTGATTCGGGCTTTGGCAGCTCGCTGGCAAGAAGCTGGGCAAACCTTGCAAGCAGCGCTGAAAGTTGTCGAGCCTCAAGCGGCGCAGTATGCTCGCTTTCAGGAGCGTAAGATGAGCTCTTCTTCCCTGTTTCAAAAATTGCGCCAGGTCGAAGATCTGGCTTTGCAAGCCTATCAAAAAATGCAGACAATCGCTGATGAAATTGAAAAACTGAAGCAAGTGACGCGACTGATTGAAGAAGAGGATGCCCTGGACAAGCTCAATCAGTTTCAAACCGATTGGGTCTTAGGCCCAAAGCAATTAATTGGGAGCCAAATGATTAGCCTCTATGAATTGCGTCAGCAATTTGTCGAAGCTCAGATCGTCGGCCCTTCACCCCCTGCTCTCTCTGTCTATACTGAAATTGAATTGGGGCCAGTGGAGCAAAAGAGAGCAATTTCACGTGCCAAAGAAGGGGAGCTGAAATCATTAAAGTTGATCCAGCAATACAAAAATCACTTGATTCATGCGCCTATTCAACAAGTTCCTCAGCCGCCTCAGCAAGTCTCACAACAAGTGAGTTCAAAGTCTTCAGCTTATCAAGAGGCCCAGTCCAAACGAAGGCCCACAGCAAAAGAAGACCTTGAATCTACAGAGACGAACCGGCCTGAGCAAGCTTAAGTTTTGGGCAATTGGGTTTCGTGGGAGCGCTTCAGAATCCAGGAGGCAAAAGCTTCCGAGAACTTAAAGTTTTGACCCTGAAAAACCTCGGGCTGTGATTTGACATAATGCATAAAGAAGTAAATATCGCGGGGCTGTACATAGCGAAAAATCTGCTTGAGAGGTTTGCCTTTGTAAGGCCCCTGGGTCGCTGGCGGAAATTGTTCAACCAGCTTAATACAGGCCCGAATATCTTCCTGAGCGCGTTCCATAAACAAGTTATCGACTTCCGCTGCCGATTTTTGGCCCGCTAGCACGAGCTGTTTGCGATCGAAAGTCTGAAAGCGAACATTGTTTTTATAGAGGCCGTGGTATGACAGTTGGGGGACTTCTGGGAAGGACTCGCTGACTTCAGTGCTGGCCGAACGCTTCAGGATCCAGGTGGCAAACGCTTCAGAGAGCTTAAATGTTTTTTTGCGGAAGGGACCGGGCTTGGATAAGACATAATGCATAAAGAAGTAAAGATCTTGTTCGCGCACATGCTTAAAGATATACGAGAGGGGAATGCCTGTGTAAGGGCCTTCTTTGGGATCCGGCAAATCACGTACCAATTTGATGCATTTGCGAATATCTTCTAAGGCCTGGCTCACAAACTCGCTCTGTAGTTGATCTGCTGATAGTTGCTCCGGGGAAGCGACAATGCGTTCTTTGTGAAAGTCCAGAAAATAAACTTTTTCTTTGAGCAGATCCGCATACATTACCACAGGCACGGCCGGGACACGATCCAGTGGGTTTTGGGGTGCTTGTGGCGCTACAGGCGCAGCGCTTTCAGTGGGCTGACTCGGCAGCGGAGCATCTTCGAAGTCTTGATCGGCGTCGTTAGGTCGGCTGCTTTCAGCTTGCCCACCCCAACGGCCGATCAGGCCATTCAGATTTTTACCCATTTTTTGAATGCCACCGACGACGCTATTGGTGAAACGCTCGGAGATGTTCTTAATATTCTGGCCGAGGGCATCCGCTGTATTTTTGACATTGGTTTTGGTTTCGTCCAATTTGCCGCCAATGTCTTTGATATTGGCCTGTAGCTCGGTTGTCTTTGCGGAGGTTTGATGCAACGAACGTGTTTTGGGTGACTGGTCAGGCGGTGATAATTGGGCTGAGGCTTTGCGGCGCTGAACAGCTTTTTCTTCGTCCTGCTTTTTTTGATCCTCTTCAGCTTTGAGATCCGAGTAACGGCGTGCCCGTTGGATTTTACTGCGATCCATACGGGTGACTTTGGGTTTGCTGGTTTCACTGGCTGGCCTGGGGGTCGGCTCGGGGCGCTCCGGTACAATTACATTCAAAGGAGCCATTTCCATGGGGACAGCAGAGCGTGCCGTTGCCTGGTGTGGAGCTGGAGTAGTGTCTTCAATCCCATCAATCATCTGTAAATGCTGGGGAGCGTCGATCAGAGCGTCCAGTTCGTCATGATCGAGCTCTTGATCCAGTTCGGAGTCTTCTGTAGCCTCATTGGCGGCATTCCAGTCCCGATAATAACGGGGACCGCCGCCATCACGTCGTAAAGATCGGGCTGGTCGTTCCTGTTGAGCCACGTTTTGAACCGTTTCTCTGTTTTTTTATATCATACCAGATTATTGGTGTGTCCACTCAGGACTGCGTTTTTCCAAAAATGCTTTCAGACCTTCCTGGGCATCTGCTGTGTGTAAGTTCTCTGAGAGCTTTTCTTGCAAGAAGCGCAAAGCTGCCGGTAAATCCATATCTGCCATGGTATAGAAGGCTTCCCGACCGAGTTTGAGGGTGGTGCCACTTTTGGCGGAAATCTGATTGGCCAGCTCTTGCACTTGCTGATCCAATTGATCGACGGAGACAGCATAATTGATCATTCCCAATTCAAGCGCTGTCTCACCATTGATTTTCTCACCGGTGTACATCAACTCTAATAATTTCTTGCGGCCAATATTGCGAAATAAGATCGGCATGATCATCATCGGAAACAAGCCTATATTGACTTCGGGGGTGCCAAATTTGGCGCTTTTGCTGGCGACGACCAGATCGCAGGCCATGGCCAGTCCAAAGCCACCGCCGAGGGCATAGCCATTGACGCGACCAATGGTGGGCTTAGAAAGCTGCATCAGGGTTTCAAACAGGGTCAGCAAGCGTTCGCGGAAGGCATGCTCACTGACAGAGCCCTGGCTCTCATTATAAAAACTGTCAATATCAGCACCTGCACAAAAGGCGCGTGTACCGCTGCCTGTGATCACTACCACGCGTACATTAGCATCGGCTTCAGCTTGTTTTAGACGTTCAACCAGCTGATCTGCCAATGGCACACTCAGGGCATTTAAGCGTTCCGGACGATTAATCGTAAGCCAGGCTGCGCGATTACGGATTTCGTAGAGGACCAAATCTTCTGACATAAAAGGTATCCTTTTTTTTGCTTTCACTATACCAATTTTAAGCTGCATTCAACCCGGGCCTGGCTTAAATCGGAAAGAACTTTGTCGTCTTGGATCTATCAAAAAACTGTACTTTTGATGGCGACATATTCAAAAAATGAATGTTCATAAATAAAAATCGAAGCCCAGCCTCTGAGATTGAACCCAGTTGCAAGCCTTGACGGGATGTCGGAACGTGATTCGCTAGCGTTTGCGACTTCAAGGGCTTCTGTTTGAGGCTTAGCTTAGGCTAGAATACCCTCATATCCTGAAAGAGGTTTTCTAAATATGACAGCCAAAGTAGAGGTTTACTCGACCACCTATTGTCCTTATTGTCGCGCTGCTGAGCGGCTGCTCGACGAAAAAGGCGTGGCTTATCAAGCCTATGATGTGACCCATGACAGCGAAAAAAGAAACTGGTTGCTTCAAAGTAGTGGTCAGACCACGGTGCCCCAGATTTATATTAACGACCAACCGATCGGTGGCTTCACTGATATGCAGGCACTAGAACGTCAGGGCAAGTTGGACCAACTCTTGGGCCTGGCTTAAGCGGCTTGCTTTTGAATCCGGTATAATGCCTTGCATTCTGCCTGAGATCGACCTGTTTCAAAATAGAATAGTGAAGACTTCAATGACCCGTTAAAAACATACTCGGAAATAGACTAAATTAAGATGCTACAGTTTGCTACCGTGCCCGCTTCCTTTGACACCCCCTTTTTACTGGCTGCTTCAGCAGATCCGCATGCAACAATGCCTGCTGTAGAGATCGCCATTTTGCCTCCCTTAGAACCCGTAGGCAAGCCTTTGCCTAAGCATGCGCCAGAGACTTCTCATGGTACCGAAACTCATGCCGAAACTGGCCAGCATGGCGATATGTCCTATTGGCAAAATATGAGCACAGGCTCTTTGATTCTGAATATCTTGCCCTTTGTGGCTTTGCTCTTGATGATTGCCGTTTTGCCATTGATACCCAAAGTGGACCATTGGTGGCACCAAAACAAAAACAAATTGATGATCGCAGTTATCTGTGGTGTTCTGGGTGTGGGTCTCTACTTGTTCCCGACCGGTGATTGGCACAAAGTCTTGCATGTCTATGTAGAATATGCCGCCTTTATTATGCTATTGGCTTCTTTATTTATTATTTCTGGTGGGATTCATATTTCGGGTCCTTTTGCTGGTTTTCCTCATGTCAATACACTTTTCTTGGCACTGGGAGCCGTTTTAGCCAATGTCATGGGCACCACTGGTGCCAGCATGCTCTTGATTCGCCCTTTAATTACAGCCAATAAACCACGTAAACACAAAACCCATATTATGGTCTTCTTTATTTTTGTCGTCGCCAATTGCGGAGGCTTATTGACTCCTTTGGGAGATCCTCCTTTGTATATGGGTTTCTTACGTGGGGTTCCCTTTTTCTGGACCCTACAGCTCTTTCCAGAGTGGATCGTGATGGTCGGACTCTTACTCTTGACCTTTATGATACTGGATTCCTATTTGTTTACCCGTGAAGAGCTCGAAACCAAAGACTCATTGACCCATATGGTGCAAGCCAAAGCTCAGGGCAAAAAACTTAAAATTGATGGCGCTTTTAACCTCTTCTTTTTGGGGCTGATTGTAGCAACAATTATAAGCTCTGGTTATCTGGTTCACCCCTGGTTAAATGCCAATTACGGTTTGGCCAACGCTGATCTGGGCGCTCAGCTCTTTCAGATTGTGATTATGGGGAGCGTGACTGCAATTTCTTATGCGATGACTTCGGTCAAAATTCGTGAAGACAATAGCTTTAGCTTTGAGCCGATTATGGAAGTGGCCTGTTTGTTTGTGGGTATCTTTGGGGCCATGATTCCGGCCCTGACCTTGCTAGAAGCCAAGGGCGGCTCTTTGCCTTTAACCCACGCCTGGCAATACTTCTGGGTCACCGGTGGCCTCAGTGGCTTCCTGGACAATGCGCCCACTTATTTAACCTTTGTGACGCTGGGAGCTAGCAAAGCCGGTTTACCCGCAGCTCCATTGACCGAGTTTACAGCCCAGTTCCCAGAGATTTTGGGTGCGATTTCAGTCGGCGCTGTTTTTATGGGCGCACTGACCTATATCGGCAATGGTCCCAACTTTATGGTCAAAACTATTGCAGAGCACTCACGCATTAAAATGCCCAGTTTTGGCGGCTATATGCTCTGGTCTTTCTCGGTCTTGATTCCATTGCTGATGATTGTTAATTTCATTTTCTTCTTTAAATAATGTTAAAATCACGCACTATCAAACATCTGGAACCGCTGAAAGGCGAGTTTTCTCTCCGCTCACGTCAAGTTCGCTGGCGGCGTCTGGAACGCCAGCCAGAGGCTTATGATCTTTTAATCGTGGGCGGTGGCATTGTCGGTGCGGGTCTGGCTTATGAAGCGAGTTCGCAGGGGCTTAAAGTGGCCCTGGTTGAAAAAGGCGATTTCGCCAGTGGCACCAGCAGCAAGTCGTCTAAGTTGTTGCATGGCGGTTTACGTTATCTGGAGCAATTCGAATTTGGTCTGGTCTTTGAAGCTCTGAGTGCGCGCAATGAACTCTTTGATAAATTCCCGCATTTGGTGCGCAAAGTCCCCTTTTTGATGCCGGTTTATAAGCGCTACGAAGAGCGGGCCTGGTTTATCAATCTGGGCTGCTGGCTCTACGATGTTTTTTCCTGGACTTCAAGTCCTTTCCATACGATTCGCCATCGTTGGGTCGATCGTCATCGTCTCAAAGAAATGGAGCCTCATATTGAGCGCGAGGACTTTGAAGGGGGACTCAATTTTTATGATGCGGCCTGCGATGATGCCCGCCTGACCCTCGAAACTCTCAAAACCGCTCAACGCATGGGTGCTGATTTGTTTAACTATGCTGCCGTGACTGATTTTGTCAAAGACGACAAAAACCAGGTGACAGCTGCTGTGATCACGGATCAATTAGACCAAAGTCCGCCGTTGACCCTGACGGTTAAACGGGTGATCAATGCCACTGGCCCCTGGGCCGATCATCTCAATCGCCTGGCCAACTCCGAAGAACCAGCTTATTTGCGACCTTCCAAAGGTGTGCATCTGGTGATCCCACGGGTGACTCATAAAGAGCGTGCGATCATGCTTAAAACCGTGCCCGATAGCAGTGGCAAACAACGCTGGATGTTTGTGATTCCCTATCAGGAATACTCGATTATTGGCACGACTGATACAGACTATGAAGGCGACCCCCGCTCAGACTATCTCGATCGCGATAATTATGCCAGCCCGGAAGATGTGCGCTATTTGCTGGCTTCTGTTAATGCGATTTTCCCTCAAGCGGGTCTGACCCCTGACGATGTGATCTCGTCTTATGGGGGCTGGCGACCGCTGGTGGCTCCCCCCGGTAAATCGATTCATGAATCAGACATTTCGCGTTCTCATGAAATTTTTGAGACCACGACCGGTATTACGATGCTCGCTGGTGGCAAGTTGACGACCTATTTGTATATGGCCCAGGACTTGCTTAAACACCTGCACAAACAAGACCCGCAGCATTTTGGCAAGGTTCGCCCTTCTCAACAACCGCCACTCTGTAATCGTCTCCAGGCCCATAGCTTAGATGAACTTAAAGAGCGCTTAGGCCCGGTGCTGAAAAGTATTCCTGAGTACTGGCATGGGATTTTGATCCAGCGCTACGGTGCTGAGGTGATCAGCTTGATGAAACTGGAGCCTTTCTTTGAAGATGCCCTGAAGCCTGTGCCTGGCTTGAGCGATGAGATTGCGATGCTGGGGATTGAAATTGCCTATTCGGTGATTTATGAACAAGCGTTACATCTGAATGATATTCTGCTGCGGCGTCAGCGTATTCTCTTACGTGATCGCAACCAGGGCAAGCAAGCGGCGCGACCGATTGCCAATCAGATGGCTGAGGTTTTTTGCCTCTTGCTGGGTTGGGATACTGCCGAAAAACAGAGTTGGATTACGGCTGAAGTGGCCGCTTTCGAAGCCGAGTTGGCCCGTACCAATGCCTGGAAACAAGCGCCACCGGAGCCTAGCGAATCTGCCTGAGTTCCAGTTCTGTTGCCCAGTGCTGAAGCGTGGCTTTTTCTTCGGCATTTAAAGGCCGATCAATACCCGGCTTATTTTCGGCCTTGTACATCGGGCGATATTGATCCATCAGATTGACCGCTACCTGCGGAAAATCTCGGGCCAGAGTTTCTAAAACCGGTCGGCTGCAGCAATCCAGATGGCCCGGCAAGGCCAGGTGACGCACCAAAATAGCCGCTCCCTGCTGCTGATACGCCTTCAAGTTTTGGAGCACGCTCTCAAGATAACGTGGGATTTTTGTCAATTGCCAGGCGCAGTGGGGATTGCCATGTTTAAAGTCGGGCAAATAAATATCGATCACACCTTCCATTAAGGCCAGGCCACTGGCCGAGAGGGTGGCGTTGTTATTAAAGACCAGCGGAGCTGTCACGGCTGGGTCCAGAGCCAGCGCTAGATCCAGGATCGTATGTAAGTGGGGTTCTGGGGTGCCGCCAATTAAGCTGATCGTACGGTAGCGCTCGCGTTCCTCAAGTAGTGTCTTCGCCAGGCTGATTGGCTCCAGCGAGGGAATCGATTTAAACTCAAAGGTTTCGCGCCAATTGTGGCAATAGATGCAATGCATCGTACAGCCAGATAAAAACAGGGCCCAGGTTGGTCGAATCGGTGTTTCTTCACCCCAGTGCAAATATGATCCAGCCAATGGGCTGCGGGTTTCCAAACGACAATAGCCGAGCTCGCCAGCGCTGCGATCAACCCGACAGTCATGCACACAAAAATCACAGCGTTGCAAGAGTCGCCAGGCCAGAGCCTGTTTGATTTGTAGCCAGTGATTAGAAAATGAATGGACTGCAGCTGTGTCCCTTGACTGATTGCTACGGGAATCACGGTAGGCTTCCAAGCCTTGCTGGTGCAGTTTCCACAGTGTGTCCACAGAGCAGTCTGCCAAAGGTGTTGCTGGGAGTTCTATGTCTGGGTGGCATTGCCGAGCGGGAGAAAGAGGACTACTCGCAGGGTCTGGAGCTGGTGTATTCACGGACGCTGATAAAACAATCGGTAGACCATCCAGAGACCACCTGCGAGCAGCAGGGGTAGGGTCAGAATACGCATCAGCAGCAAAAACTCAAGCATGAAACCGAGTATAAAGACCCGTGTGACCGGAATAACCAGCAAAATCCCCCCGATAATCAAGCCTGCTGAAACACGGCGTGAAATACGACTGGCCCGTTCTTGCTGGGACTGTGCTTGAAGCAATAAAGGGTTTTGATAGCTCAAGGGCAAGCTGTCAGGGGCCAAGAAATCATTCTCAGCGTTTTGTCTCTCTGTTGCTGCCTGGTCTCTGGCTTGAGGCTGAGGACTTGCTTGTTGAGAGTGATCTCCCTGATAGCGCCAATCCAATGGAATCTCCTCAGAGAGCTCCAAAAATGGGCGGCTATTCTCTGGGTCGGTAGGATCTTCTTTGGCTTTCATGCCTGTATCGTACCAAAAACACAGCCTTGATTCCTAGCTTTTTATTGCTTGCTCTACCTTGGTAAAAAAATTAGGCCCCCTGGTTCCGAAGCTTAAAGCCTGAACAGGGAGCCTGAAAAAGCGGGGAATGGCCTTAGCGATTGGCCCAGATTGCCTGATAGCCCATTTCTTTTTCTTTGGCCTCTAGATCCGTCAGGGCCTGATCTAAGGTTTTGACGAGTTGATCCACGTTGACGATTTGCGTTAGCAAGGCCGGGTTGCTTTTGACTTGCTCGCCATTAAAGGGCTGCCCTTGTCCGTAAATGGCTCCACTGAAATAGGTGGTTGCGGTCATATAGCCATTGGATGCCCCTGCCATATGTAACTTGAGCACGGGCAATAAAACGATCTGCTCTTCTTTATCTGTGGCGACCTGAAGATTGAGCTTCATTGAGAGTAATCCATCTGCTTTGAGTTCATTTAATAAGCGAACTTGAGGCGTATCGCTGGCAAAGGTGCTGCTTGCTCCATCGATCACATTAAAGATATTTTGGGGTAGCAGATCTTTGGTGTCTTTGTATTGCCGCTCAATAAAATGCTCGCTTTTGGAGCCTTCAGTGCTAAATAAATCGGCATAATTGCGACTGCGTATAACATTTTCCAGGGGCAAAAACTGAGACTGGTAGCGACGTGCAAAAGTCTGAGTCACCTTTTTGTAGAGATCGCTCATCAAACTATCCCAGTGGGCATCAGAAAGCTGGGGGAACTGCTTTGTGATCTCAGTCGTGGTTGTGGTGACATAATTGCCGCTTCTATTGGTAGAGCTAAAGGTTTCTTTGTCAAAAAGACTGCCCACGATACCTAAAGAACTCACAGCAAAACGCTTGCCATAATTAAGCGGTGGAGCTGAGAATGCGTTGGGCTTGGATAAGAAATAGCCCTGGTTCTCGCCTTTTGCTTCGACCTGGATATGATCGACTAAAGGTGCAGCGCCCGTGACACTGACGGGTACGGTGTCCCAGGATAGCGAGAGATTGGCAATCGCACCTGCAGAGCCTTTGATTCCTTGGCGTCCTTTGTCGATAAAACGCTCGACCCGTAAAAAATTATTACCCGCTCCGAAGCTGCCGACACCGGCACCGCCAGAAACAGAAGGATGTCTAAATGCCGCTGCTGGAATGCGCAGGGTATTGCCAGCCTTAAAGACACCAATATCACTAAAATTTGCGATCCCCATTGGGTAAGAAATCAGAGAGACTTTGAGCTGAGATCCGTCTGTTGCTGGAGGCATTTGCAATTTTAAGACGACGTCTTGCCCAAGATCCATGCTGGCATTTTCGCTTTTGTCATTGAGTGAAACGATTTTGATCGGGGCATTGGGCTGCATCGGAATCGAAACTTGTTCGCCTGTAGAAGTGGATAAATTGATCGTTTTGGGAGCAAGATCACCAGGCTCTAAAAGGGTCCAATAGGAGCCCAGGCCCATATACTTTAGGGGTTTTATTTCTCCGCCTGCGGTTGTATAAGTGGCCTCGCCATCAATTGAATATAAGCCAACGCCGCGTTGTTTGAATAGGGTCACGCCGAGTACATTTTTGCCGGTTTCCCATTCTTTTTCAAGAGAGTCGACTTCTGCTACCCCTGTGGCTTTGGGGTAAAGATTGCGCGCATATTGGGCGCGGACTGCCACCGACTTTAGGCTGGACGTTCTTTGCGTAATCGCTTCTCCAGCTGCACTTCCGATCCCTTTCATGAGCTGGGCGCAGCCGCTGAGATGAAGCAAACTCAAGGCCAAAGCCGCAGAACCAAAGATAAATTGTGTTTTTTTCATGGATACTCCTCAAAATTCTAGCTAAATTGAATGGACTTACTAGACTATCATATAATTTTAAGGAAGGTATTTTACCTTAAAAGCCTACCCTTTGTTCGTGTCTGGTTGCCATTCTTCAGGCCCAAAGCGTTCTGTTTGGCGGGCCTTCACTGGATGCTCTTCAGAATCTGTCTGGCCAGGCTGCGAATAGTGGAGACTTGGAGTGTAAAGAAAGGTAAACAGATTGCCCGAAGGAACTTTTGATTTGTGAGCTGCGTCTCTAAGTGCAGAGAGCAAAACCGGAGAATCTAGACCATGCCTAATTTTCATGCGTTAACAGGTGGGCAAACAGAAGATTTGAATGCCCTGCAATTGATGGAGCAACGGGTGTTGCAGTTGGAGGCCCTTGTTAGCGAAATGCAGCTCGAATTACAAGAGCTCAGAGTACACGCTGATCCCCAGGCCCAAAAACGACTGGATAAAATGCAGCGCTATCAACACGAGTTAGATCAGATGTTTGGCCTGAGTGCATCAGCCTAAACGCTTATCTTTTGACTGCCGAAACTGATACAATAGGACAGCTATTTGTAGAATTAGAGAAGGCAGTGATGATGAATACCCCTGTAATTGCCATTGATGGGCATGCCGGTGCTGGCAAAAGCACCGTGGCAGACATAGTCGCCGATCAGCTTGGTTTCTGGCATGTGAATACGGGTCTCTATTACCGGGCCGTGACTTGCCTCGCTCAGGCTCAGGGCCTGGACCTAACCCAAGAAACTGAGATTTCCCAACTCGCTCAGCAAGCTGAGATCGATGTGCGGATTGAAAACGAGCAAGAGCGGCTCTATGCCAATGGCGAAGACATTAGCGATCAGATTCGCACCCCTGCCATTAATAACGCTATCTCTCAGGTCTCTGCTTATCGCGGCGTTCGAGATGCAATTACCCGCCGCCTCCAAGCCTTGATCCATTCCCAGGGTCTTATCATGGACGGCCGGGATATTGGCACCGTGGTTTACCCCCAGGCCACTCTCAAGATTTTTCTGACGGCCAGTGTCGATGAGCGCGCCTCACGTCAGTTTCAAGAAGCCCGCGCCAAAGGTCATGATGTCAGTCTGGAATCGTTTAAACAGGCAATTATCGACCGGGACACCAAAGATTCCCAACGGGAAGTGGCTCCCTTAAAGCAAGCGGAAGATGCCGTCCTGGTTGACTCAACCGCCCAAAGCCCGGCCGAAGTGGCTGAGCAAGTCATGCAGCTCTGGCAGCAACGCTGTGGAGCCACTGCTCAGGTTTAGGGCTCTCCATTTTTCTTAGATCCAAATCCGCCCATTAGCAATATATTGGCTATGCCCGGCCACAAAGATCTGGGCTTGCTTCTGCTCACAGTTCAGGCGAATCTGTAATTGACTGGGGCGTCCCATTTCGAGGCCTTGCTCGATCCGCCACAGGCCCTCTTGTTGGCGATGCTGATACAAGCTCGCGGCCAGGGCCGCTGCAGCCGATCCGGTTGCCGGATCTTCAGCAATACCCGCTCCCGGTGCAAATAGTCTGACATGAAAATCGACCCCGGCGGTTTCACTCTGGGGGCAAACCAAATAGACTTCTTGCAGCTCGGGATGGGCTTGCAAGCGCGGATCCGATAATTGCCAGCGATAAGTCGCTGCCTGAATGGCTGCCAGGGAACGAATTGGAATCAGGCAAAAAGGCAAGCCACAGGAGACGATTTCTGCCGGCAAATCAAAGCCGCCAATCTCTGAACTGTCGAGGCCCAGCAGATCAGCTAAGCAATCGATTGGATAAGGCAGTGGTTGATAGCTAGGAGTCTGAGCCACTTTGAACTCTAATTGCCCATCAGCCAAGGCTGTGACCGGGAGGAGCCCCACGGCTTCTTCTAAATACAGTGTGCTACCGCTCTCTATGCGGCGAGAAACAGACAAGGATTCAAGCTGGCCTTGCCGCCAGTGATGCAGAGCAAAAGCGGTGCCCAGAGTGGGGTGCCCAGCAAAAGGGATTTCCCGTCGGGGAGTAAAAATACGAACCTGGGCATCATGAGCAGGGTCTTGAGGGGGCAGTACAAACGTCGTTTCCGAGAGGTTAAACTCCCTTGCGATCTTTTGCATTTGTTCAGTCTTGAGACTTTCCGCTTCAAAGACAACAGCCAACGGGTTGCCACCCAGGCGAGTTTGGGTAAAGACGTCGAGCCAGAGATAAGGGTAAGCTTTCATTTGGGTGCTCCTGTATTTAAGTACTCAAGATCCTGATTTCCATTGGGATAATGAACCATTAGCTTATTGGGATTGGGGTGCCCTTGATAGCCCAGGCTTTCGTAAAAGGCATGGCTATCTCGGGTAAGCAACATGCAGCGTCGCAAACTGGCCATCACAGGATGGGTGTGTATGGACGCGATCAGCCATTTTCCCAGTCCCTGGCCACGTTCTGCTGCTGTGATCACGACATCCGCCAGATAAGCAAAGCTATCGTGATCCGTGACCAGACGTGCAAAGCCAACCAGGCTCTGATCTTTGTATAAGCCAAAGCACAGAGAATGCGTAATGCGTCGCTGTAGTCTTTCGAGACTGAGATCGGTATTCCAATAGGTTGTTTTTAATAAATCATAGAGCTCGGCGATATCATCTGCTGAAATCTGAGTCTTGATCAGATATGGTGGGTGCTGCCATTGGGGCTGGCGCCAGTGATCATTACGGCTGTTGAGTGGCACGACACCGGCTGAACCTCTGGCAGATGGGTTCTTGTCATGAGGTCCAGTGGCTCCCCCCTGACGGACTTTTGCACTGCAGCTATCGAAATTCACGGCGATTATCAAGGTGGCTTCAACTTGAGCAGGACTGGCTGAAGTGAAATCACTGTCAGGCATGCGGCCGGGATGATAACGAGCAATCATGGCATCTAAAAGCTGAGCTTTCTGCTCAGGATCTTCGACTTCATTGCCCTGGCCAAAGCCTATCACGGCGCGGTAATTCATTGAGTGGTGTAGAGCAGAACGCGAATAGACCAGGCCATCGACTTGTGTCACTTCGATACAGACCCGCTGCCCCTGCGCCAGCAATTTGAGACTATGGCTGGAGCGACTGCCGTGCAAATAAATCAAATCGGGCGTCTGTGAGTCGTAGTGATAAGCCATTGGGATCAAGTAAGGCTGATCCCCTTCGTTATAAGCGACATGGGCGAGATAGCCATCCCTTAAGATTTCTGAAATTTTCTGGGGTTGAGAGCGCTCCGGGTGTTGACGGATTTGATCTCTGAGTGCTTGTGACATGGGGTTTCCTCCTGACAGGGGCTTGCCTGTCTTTGTTTTTTAAAGCATAATCAAAAAGGCTTAACCATAACAGATACAGTTTTTTGAATTTCGACCCTAACAGTTGTAAGCGGTCGGTTAAAATGGCCACGAAAGCAGGTGTGTGCGTTGACAGAGCTCTTTCTCTATGAACAAATTATCGAAGCGATTCGCTCTCAGATTCTGGCCGGAACTCTCAAAGCCGGAGAACGTCTGCCTTCGTTGCGTCAGCTCAGCCGCAACCGTGGTGTTAGCCTCTCAACGGTTAGCCAGGCCTATGATGACTTAGAGGCCCAGGGGCTGATTCAGGTTCGTCCTCAGTCGGGTTATTATGTGCGGGCGCAACTTACTTTTGCTGCCCCTAAAATTTCATCGATTCACTCGGTTCCTGCTGAGCCAGCCCTGGTTGGACGAGATGCGTTTATTTCTGAAATCGTGACGGCTTTGCGTCAGCCAGAGCTCGTGCCCCTGGGCTCTACGATTCTGGACGCCAGCCGTTTGCCAACCCAGGCTTTAAAGCGTTTGATTCAGCAGCACAGTGGGGATCCAGCCGTTTTTACTTATGCTCCCACTGCCGGGCTAGAGGTTTTGCAGCGTCAGATCGCTCAGCGCAGCTTAGACTCCACCCGACCGCTGCGGGCCAGTGAGGTGGTGATCACGTCTGGCTGTATCGAAGCCCTGAATTTAGCCTTGCGAGCCCTGGCCCAGCCCGGAGACGTGATCGCTGTTGAAAGTCCGACCTTTTATGGTATTTTGCAGAGCATCGAAAGCTTGGGCATGCAGGTCTTAGAGATTCCTTCGGATCCGCAGACCGGCTTGAGTTTAATTGCCTTCGAAAATGCACTGCAACAGCACCCGATACGTTGTTTGGTCACCGTGCCCAGCTTTCAAAACCCTCTGGGTTGTTGTATGCCCCTGGCCCATAAACGAGCGCTCTTGCAGCTGGCAAACCGCTATGATTTTGAGATCATCGAAGACGATATTTATGGTGAGTTCTATTTTGCTGAGCCTCCACCGACCTTGTTTTCGTTGGATCAGGCGCAGCGGGTGATCTTATGCTCGTCGTTCTCCAAAACCGTCGCGCCGGGCTTTCGGGTGGGCTGGGCCTTGCCGGGGAGACATCGGCAACGTTTTTTACAACTCAAACGCATGACTTCTTTGAGCACCTCAAGTTTGCCCCAGCTGGTCTTAGCTGCTTACTTGGCCAGTGGAGGATACGAGCGTTATTTGCGCGGCTTACGGCGAGAGTTGGCCCAGACCTTACAACTGGCCTTGCAAACCATTGCTGAGTACTTTCCAGCAGGGACACGCATTTCAGAACCTGACGGCGGCTTTATTCTGTGGCTGGCTTTGCCTGCCGGGAGCGATGCGATGCAGCTCTATCAGCAGGCTTTGCAAGCGGGTATTGGTCTGGCGCCAGGGGCGTTATTTAGCACTTCAGCAGCCTATGATCATTGCTTGCGTCTGAGCTTATGTTTGCCCTGGGGGCCTCGCCTGGAGGGTGCCTTACAAACCTTGGGCGAGCTGGCCTGTCGTCTTACGGCTGAGACTGTCTCAACGCGCTCTTCTGATCACTCATAAGCCTGAAGGCAGTAAGACCCCCTCGAAGTTCTTGGGCTGGGCAAATAGTAGCGCCATCAAGGCTGAGCGATCGCTGGCCTGGCTTGAGCGGAAGATATAAAACTGGCGCTGCGGGGTGGAGACGCCATAAATAAAGGCCGGGGCACTCTGACTGAGAATCGCTTGATAAGCACTCTCTCCAATTAAGTCACGCCAGGGGCTTAAGCTGCTCAGATCGCCTTCAAACCAGAGCACGCCATTCAGACGGGTATGGCGCTGAAAGAAATCAGGGCCTGAGCTTCCTCCGGCAATCACAAATTGAACCCAGGGCTTGAGACGGGCCTGAAACTCAGGTACGGCAGTTTTTAGCTCCGCAGTGGAGAGAAAGAGAGCCGACAATCGCAAGGCTGGGATTGGATGAGCTAGATTGAGGCTGCCCAGGGTTCCCTGATAATAAGCGCTTAAGAAGGCTGGATCACTGAGGGTCAGACTGTGATCTTCAAGTAAGCCAGACTCAAACAGGGCCTTGGCGTTGATGTCGATAAAGGCGTCATTAAAGAACGAATTGGGGCGAGTCAGCAGATCGGCAAAGAACTCAGGGCGTAAGACTTTTTGATTGACAATGCCGTTGCCAAAAGCCGTCGCCAGGGTTTCGTCGAGCAAATGATAAGCGCTCATAGCAGCGGGTTCAGGTTGCTGCGCAAAAAAGAGCTGAATCTCAGCTTGCTTACTTGCGGGTATTTGCTTAAACAAATAATGGGTCATTTCATGGATCATCACATCCAATTGACTGTGGGGGGATTGGCTGGGGGAGACTTCGATCACACCATGATTTAGAATCTGTTCGGCCAGACTCAGCTTTTCAGCACCAGGAGCTTGCAAGATCAAATGAAATTGAATTTGGCTCAGGGGGTTGGGCTGGCCCAGATAAAAATGATTAATGCTTTCTATCAAGGGGCCGATCTGGTTTTGAGTAAAAGTCGCCTGATAGTCCATTACCAATTGCTGAGCCTGGGCCTGCCCGGTATTTTGCCACCAGGCTTCAAAAAATTGGCTGGCAAAACTCTCTAAAATGTTCAGTAAGGCTTCTCGGTCTTCAGGGCTGAGCAAATCGCTGAGTCTGCTCTCAAACTGGATAAGCGTATCTGAACTAAAGGCAGCCCCACGAATTTGGTTCCAGAGATTGCTGCTTTGAAACACCAGGGGTTCAGCCAGGTCAGTAATCATCGACGGTATCGGCCGACTCAGATCATAACGGGCGCGCAAAGCTTGCCATTGATTGAGGCGGTTGTCATTGCTTGCAATGCCCGCGCTTTGCCACTGACTGCTATAAGCTGAGTGCGAACAATTGAGTTGGCCACTGAGACAATCGGTTTGATAAAACAATTGGGCGACAAAGCGCGCATCGATTTGGGGTTCATTCACTAGACTGAGCGGAGTCGATGTGTTGGCTGATGGCGTGGGGGCTGATATTGGGCTGCTAGAAACAGCGGTGCTAGCGGTGGCTTGAGGGCTCGGTGAGGCTGGGGTTGAACTGGCTGTTGGCTGAGAAGAGCCAGGAGATGGACTCGCTGACGGAAGCGGCAAACTGACTGGCGTAGGATTTGCGCTGGGTTGACTGGGAGCGCTTGTTGCAAGGGGAGTTGGCGTGGCGGGCAGTTCAGTTTGACACGCGCTTAAAGCAAGCAGAGTGAAGAGGGCGATCCAAAAGACATTCATACTCTGATTTTGACACAGAGAAGGCCCTTCAGTGAAGTCCTTCTTGTTATTGCTTGCCCCGGCTCTTGAATCGGGCTTCAGGTTGAGTGACCGGGTTGCTTTTAGATTAATAATCCCATCTCTGTGAGAACATCGTGCAATTGCTGTCGGTGAGCTTCAGAAAGGGGGCATAGGGGTAAACGGTAGATTTCTTTCATTTGCCCTTGCATTGCCATAGCGGCTTTGATCGGAATCGGATTGGTTTCAATCATTTGCACTTCAAAAAGTGGGGTCAGTTGATGATGTAATTGCTCTGCCCGTTGCCACTCGATTTGCTCTTTCTGGGCTGCTAAAGCCGCATTAACCAAAGCGACAATCTGCCCAGGAACCAAATTAGATGCAACCGATACGACACCCTGGCCCCCGCTTTTGATCAGGTCCAGGGTCAGGTTATCATCACCACTGAGTACTTGAAAATGAGCTGGCGTCTGTGTAATCACTGCTTGAATTTGCTCCAGATTACCAGAGGCTTCTTTGACGGCCACAATATTGGGGCAGTCGCTAATCAAGCGCAATAAAGTTTCTGTTTCGAGATTGACGCCAGAGCGACCCTGGATATTATAAAGCATGATCGGAATATCGACGGCATCAGCAATGGCCCGAAAATGCAAGTAGAGTCCTTGCTGCGTCGGTTTATTATAATAGGGATTCACAATCAGGCAGCCATCAACGCCTGCTTCGGCAGCGGCGCGGGTCGTGCGGATGGCAGCGGCTGTCGCATTTGAGCCGGTTCCAGCAATCACCTGGCACTGGCCTTTGCAGAGCTGGGTCACTTTTTCGATGATGAGATCATGCTCTTCGTTGCTGAGTGTGGGGGACTCCCCTGTAGTACCCATCGGGACCAGGCCCGCGACCCCGGCTTCTAATTGGCGTTGAACGAGCGCTTCTAGTGCCGGCCAATCAATCTGGCCATCTGTGTTGAAAGGGGTGACAAGGGCGGTATAGACGCCCTGAAAATGAATCATGGTTTCTCCTGGCTGGCTTATTGCCTGTTGACCGCTGGCTTCATTGCAGCGTGCGGTTTTTGAGTTGTTCTGATACCCGCGGGCACCTGCCTAGCATACCAGATTCAAGGGTTTAAAAGACTTGTAAAAGAGAGCGGAATGGCGGATCTTTAAAAGATTTCTTGACAGATGTATTGTCCTGTAATACACTGCATAAGTATCGTATCGATGATCCTGTCGAGTAAATTGTTCTTCGTACTGGAAGAAAAATACCCAGTCAATGCAACGGGCCTCTCAAGCTCAAATCATGAACCACATTCAAATTTTCTCACAACCCCATGGTTAATGAGCGAATTGAAACCAAGCACCAGAGCGCACAAACGAGTGCTTCTGCTTGTTCCTGAGCAGCACTTGGGTCGTACTCTAAATTTTATTCAGGAGTTTCTATCCGCCCAATTACAGGATTTTGAACACCCGCTGACAAGACCCTATCGTATCCGACCGGATCCGATCACTAAAATTCCCACGGTTATAGGAAAGTATGAGAAGAAACACAAGAAATTACAAGAAACGCAGCCATCATCCACAGCAGCCACAGCAAGCTCCTGAGCCAGATTTGAGTCCTTACGAAGAACTCACTCTTAAAGATCTTCAAGAGCTAATCAAAGAACACAGTTACGATATTCCTGGTCACAATAAGCTGCGCAAACAAGATTTGATGTTGCAAATTGCTTTGGCAGAAGAAGTTCGTCAGAATACCCGCGAAGGTATTTTGGAAATCATGCCTGAAGGTTATGGCTTTCTGCGTATCAATGGCTACTTCCCCAGCCCTGATGATGTGTATATTTCTCAGGCCCAGATTAAGCGCTTTCGTTTAAAAACGGGGCATATGCTGGTCGGGCAAGTGCGTGCTGCCAAAGATGGCGAAAAGTACTATAGCCTTGTCAAAATCGATACGGTCAATGATTTGACCCCTGATAAAATCGGAGCACTGCGTCCCTTTGATAAATTAATCCCGATTTATCCTGAAGAGCAAATCATGCTGGAATCCGATCCCAAAGAGCTCTCTACTCGCTTGATGGATATCTTTTGCCCGATTGGCAAAGGCCAACGTGGTCTGATCGTTTCTCCACCCAAAGCGGGTAAAACGACCTTACTCAAAATGCTCGCCCAGAGCATCGCCGCCAATCACCCTGAGACGGTGCTGATTGCTTTGTTGATTGACGAGCGTCCTGAAGAAGTCACTGATTTAGAGCGTTCGATCAAAGGCGAAGTCGTTGCTTCTACCTTTGACCGTCTGCCAGAGCATCACACCCGAATCACCGAGCTGGTGCTTGAAAAAGCCAAGCGTATGGTTGAGGCAGGCAAAGACGTCGTGATTTTAGTTGATAGTATTACCCGGATGAGTCGGGCTTATAACCTGATTATTCCTCCCAGCGGTCGGACCTTGTCTGGCGGTCTGGATCCCAATGCGATGCATTCTCCCAAGCGCTTTTTCGGTGCGGCCCGTAATATGGAAGATGGGGGCAGCCTGACGATTCTAGCAACTGCCCTGGTCGAAACAGGCAGCCGTATGGATGACGTGATCTTTGAAGAATTCAAAGGCACCGGCAACATGGAGCTACGTCTGGATCGCAAACTGGCTGAGCGTCGTCTCTTCCCTGCGATCGATATTAAGCTCAGCGGTACCCGCAAAGAAGAGCTCTTGCTTGAGCCTAACGTTTTGCGTAAAGAGCATCTGCTCCGTCGTATGCTTTCCAATGCCGATACGATTGAATCAACTGAATTTATCTTGGGCCGCTTTAAGAAAAGCGCCAATAACGAAGAATTCTTACAATTGATCGTCGATGACAATAGCACGGCAATGATTTAAATTCACAGCCAACGAAAGCCCTCATTTGAGGGCTTTTTTGCTGGCTTGTTCCTGAAAACAAATGCAAAAAGCGAGTCCTCATGAAAAAGTCTGGAACCTATTCCTTTGAAATCACCGGCCTGAACCCTGGCGGGAAAGGACTGGCCTTTTTAGATGACGTTGAAACGACAATTGGGCATGCCATTCCGGGGCAAGTCGTTGAAGCGCGGGTCGTCAAGAAAAAACGTCAAAAGGCACAGGCTCGCATCAAATCGGTGATCCAACACCGTCCTGATGAAGTCGCTGCTTTTTGCCCTCACTTTGGCCAGCCGCCGACAGAGTCGAATACGGGCTGTGGCGGGTGCCAGTGGCAGCAATTGCCGTATGCTGTGCAATTGCATTTAAAGCAAAACTTAATTCAGGACCTGCTGGCCCCGCTCTTGCCCCGTCAGACTATCCAGCCGATCGTGCCCAGCCCCCTTGAAAGTCAGTACCGCAACAAAGTTGAGTTTAGCTTTGGTGACAAAGGCTTTATTTCTGATGAGCGTTATCTGGCCTTGCGCGAAGCCAAAGAACCGATGCCGATTAGCTTTAACTTAGGCTTCCATACGCCGGGTTCCTTTGGCACGGTGCTTGATATCCAGGCCTGCTATTTAATTTCCCCGGCTCTGCGCAAAGTCTATCAGGCCTTGCATCAATTGATCCCGACCCTGGGCTTTCCTGTTTATAGCACCAAGTCTCAGACCGGTTTTTGGCGCCATTTGATTTTGCGTGAAGGATTTCGCACGGGCGATATCATGGTGCATCTCAATACCACTGATAGCCACAGTCCAGATTGGCAGCCGATACTTGATGTCTTGAACGCATTAGAGCTCCCAAATCATCAGATTCGCTCGGTCTTGCATTCGGTGCATACGGGCGAAGCCCAGATTGTGGGTTGGAACCCGCCGACTGTCTTACAAGGCGAAGCGCTGATTGAAGAAGAACTCTGTGATTTGCGCTTTGAAATTTCACCTTATGCCTTTTTTCAAACCAATACCCTGGCTGCTGAGCAGCTCTATGGAGTGATTGCACGCATGGCCGATCTGAGCCAGGCGCCTGTGATTTATGACCTCTATAGCGGTACGGGAACGATTGGTATGATCTTGGCACAGGCGGGTGCGGCTCAGGTTTTTGGTCTCGAAGAAATTGAAAGCGCAGTCGCAGATGCCCGTTACAATGCCGATCGCAATGGCATTGAAAACTGCACTTTTCAGGCTGGCAAAGTGGAGGCTTTGCTGGCTGATCTCCTGCATGGCCACCCACCGGATATGGCCGTGCTGGATCCCCCACGGGCGGGTTTGCACCCCAAGGTGATCAAAATGCTTCTGGCCCAACAAATTCCACAATTGCTCTATGTTTCTTGTAATCCAGCGGCGTTGGTACGGGATCTGGAAAGCCTGCTGGAGATTTATCAGGTCAGCGAAGTACAGCCGGTCGATATGTTTCCACAAACAGGTCATGTTGAAACGGTCTTGAAACTCGTATTAAAATCAAAGTAGTTTTAATTTAAAGGAGCCTAGAAGCATCTCGTATGCAACAGCCACCGGGTCTGAATATTCAAATTGTACGAATCACCCTGCCTTCGCGTTATTATAAGCCGGGAATTCAAACCAAAATGGGGCGTTCTATTTTGCGCCAATTGCTGATGTATCCAACCCTCTCTTCTGCGATTGAAGATGGCTGGATCCAGGAAGTACGCTCCGCTGGTGAGAAAAACCCCGGACGCCGCTTTATGATTAATCTGACCGACAAAAAATACTATCACGATATCCCGATCTCTTTTAGCATTATGGTCAATGGACAGGTTATTTAGCTTTCCAATGCAGTAACTATGTCCTCAGGTAAACTAAAGATACGTCTTTGACCTATGTCAAAGATGTGTCAGTTTATATTTAAAAGGTGAATTTCATGCGTTGTCTGGCTTTATCGCTCCTCTTACTTAGCTGTTTAAATGCCTGTGGCAGAAGCAGTACGGATATTTACCGGGCCTATAATGGCTCATCATATGCCAATAATGGTGATTTGGCTGCTCGCAATCGCCAGAGTTTTCAGGATGGTAGCCACAGCGGCTATTTTTATATTTCTCCTCAAACGCTTGAGTCCGATACTGTTAAAGAAACGCCACTTGAAACCGACAGCTTATTACCGGATAGCGTGCCATCCAATACCGACTCTCCTGCCGCTGTTCGTAGGCAAACTGCAGTATCTAAAACCGCGCTGACAGCAACGACGCGTACGGAGTCAAAAAATTCAGCTGTTATTCCAAGTGTACCTGAGCCCGTTTATCGTCAGGCTCCGGCTTTTGAGCTTGAAGATCTGCAAGGCAAAAAAAGGGTCTTTGCGTATCCTTTAGCTAAGCCGACAGTCATGGCTTTTGCTGACCAAAAAGGGGCGGAGCAAATGGAAGCCTGGATTACACCTTTATATGCCCGATATGGTGAGCGGATAGAAGTCCATGGTGTGGCAGAACTCTCTGCAGTTCCCGGCTTTGCCCGTGGCATCGCACGCGGGATTATTGGTGGATTGGTCGAGCAGCCGATTATGCTTGATTGGACCGGGAAAGTCTCCAAGCAGTTTGGCATGCAGCCCAAAGTGACCAATATCTATCTGCTCAATACCCAGGGTCAGATTCTGGTAGAGGGCTCAGGGCTCGCTGATCTCGCAAAACTCACGGCTTTTGTGAAAGTGATCGATCCTCTACTTAAGCCTTAGTTTCTTCAGAGGACTCGGCCTCACTGCTTTCACTCAGAATCACCTGGCCGCGATCGCCGTCTATTGTGATCTGCTGACCGTCGACCACCCGCTGAGTTAGTCCTTTGACGGCTAAGACGGCAGGAATCCCATACTCCCTTGAGATCACTGCTGCATGAGAGAGCTGCCCACCGGTTTCGGTGGCGACACCGGCCAGCATGCCAAATTTGGGCGTCCAACCGGGATCCGTAAAGCGGGTGATCAAAATATCCCCGGTTTCGAGACGATCGGCGTCATGTATATCTCGAATCACGCGTGCTCTGCCCGTGACCTGCCCAGCACTGCCGGAAATTCCGCTTAGCACGTCGCCAGTGACAGCCGGTTTGGATTGCCCTGTATAGCGTTCACCTAATTCGTTGGGATTACTAAAGTGTTTGAAAGAGGCATAATAAGCTTGTTCTTGAGCAATGATCTTGGCCGCAGCATCGACACTGAGCTTTTCGTGACAGAGATCGAGGATCTGATGCAGTGTTAAAAAGAAAATAGATTCAACTGTTTTAAGAGACTTTTGTGCCACTAGGCGCTCGGCTACAACGAGTGTCCAGCGGCGGACTTCGGCGTACATCTGGGTTGAGAGATCACGCAATTCTTCGCGCCACCATAAAAACTGGCGTACCTGTTCCATTTGTTTGGCCAATTTGCTGCGTTTATAGATCGGCGCGGCAGCCAATAGTTTTTCAAGGGCCAGCAGATATTCCTGATGCTGTTTGGCGTTGACCAGTTTGGGGTCAAAACTATCGTCCATTTTGAGCAGGCTTTTGAGGCTCTCAAAGACAAAGCGGGGATCTTCACTATAGCGCGGCACGGTGATATCGAGTTCTCGGGTGGAGTGATAGCCAAATTCCTGAATATAGGCCCGTAGCTTATTAAAAAGTGGAGCCGGCTGTTGTTGCTCCCAGTCTGACAGAATCTGCTCAATGCTCTGATCTTGCCAATAATTCAGATAATTGGGCTGACCTCGCACCAGGCGGCTTAAGCGCCAAAGGCCGTGGTTTTGGCGCAAATGCGATAAATCACTCAGCCCCGAAATCAGGCTCAAATATTTCGTTTTGAGCTGATAGGGCTTAAAACTGTCTTTAAAGAGCGTGGTGACATTGGAATTATCGAATATATGATAGAAATAAGCCGATTCACACTGAAAGTAATCTTCTAACAGTAAATTTTCATAAGCATTGAACAGATCGGTTTTGCCGAGGGGCGAAAGATCGATTGCCGCCAATTCAGCCAGTCGTTGGCGCTGACGTCGGGCAAAGCCGGGATTGAAATCGAGGCGTTGCTTAAAGGCCCGTTTGAGTGCCGAAAGGACTTTGAGTCCATGGCTGAGGGTGCGCAGATTATTGGGGGCAACGTGGCCGTCGCCTTCATAAGTGACCTCGATGCCAATATCTTCGTCAAACTCCCGCTCAACAAAGCCGGGCAATTGCTTGAGCCCAGCTTTGACGGCACCGACGTTCCAATAGGGCCTACCAAAAAACATATCTCCCCACTGGCTGTCAGCGACTTCAGCTGCCATTAGATGGGTTTTTTGCAAATAGGTCGGCATGGTGCGTTCCCAGATCGAATCATATAGCGACCACATCAGCGGGGTACAGACATCGGACGAGACGCCGCCGTCTTTAAAGTCAGCGGTGGTCCATTCGCCAGCAATGCCCTGATAAGCCAATTGGGTAATCGGCCGCGACTGCACCAAATAAAATTGCCCGTCGGCATAACACCATTCAATATCCAATGGGAAGCCATAGGCTGCTTGCATCTTGAGGGCCAATTGGCAGAGCTCTATGATTTGAGCCTCACTCAGTACCTGGTTTTCGGCTTGCTCCGGGCTCATGTCTTGCCAGGCTGTGAAAGGCGCCTCTGGGATTGCATATAAGCAGCGTTCCTGGGGTCGATTGTGGCTTTCGATGATTTGCTGACTTTTCCAGTCATAGATATAGCTGTCAGGGGTGGCATGGCCTGAGACCAGGGCTTCACCGAGGCCCGGCACGGCTTCGATCAGCATTTGCGTATCCTGGCCTTGCAGCGGGTGTACTGTAAACAAAACCCCGCTTTTTTGAGCCGGAATCATACGCTGAATCACCACGCCCATTTGCATTTGGTCCAGCCTAAAGCCCTGACGTTCGGCATAGGTTTGCACGGTTTCGCTATAAAGCGAGGCCCAACAGGTCTTGAGCGCACGGATCACCGCATCCAGGCCCAGCACATTCAGTACCGACGTATACAAACCTGCAAACGAGGCATCGGCCAGATCTTCCTGAATCCCTGAGCTGCGCACGGCCCAGTGGGTGTCGGGATGCTCAGCTAAAAATTCCTGGAGCTGCTCTGCGAGTTCAGTGGGTAGATTTTGCTTCTGCATCAGAGCCAACCAGTCTTCGCGACTGAGCTGACCCGTAAAGAACTCAGCTTGCTGGCTTTTGAGCGGCTCTAAAAACAATTCCAGCGCTTCGATGCTGAGGCTGGCCCCATCGGGAACTGGTGCACCATAGGCTTTGAGTTGTATCAGCGAAGCGGCTTTTTTGCCAATGGCTGGCATGTCTTGTGAAGCATTTTGTGGGTATTGGCTAAGTTGGTCGAAGGTATAAAGCATAAATCAATGTCCTTGTTTGCAGTGAACGGAAGGCTCTCAAAAGCCTCCAATGGGAATCATACTCTGCTTTGTCAAACGGGGCAATTATTTGTTATTGGGGCTTGCTCAAGAGTGGTGTGGACAGAATGCCGGACGATGGAACGACTTATCGGGCATCGGGTATTTGATCGGCTTCAATCCGAAATACTTTTAAGCCAGGAAAATGCGCTGGATTCCAGGGTGGATTGAGAATACGAATGGATTTAACCCCTAATTTTTCAAATGCCGGAATTGAATAATCCCAAAAATCGGCTTTGAAATCCTGATTTTTTTGAAACAGGCTCTCTTGTCCCCAGGTTAGCAGACGCGGATCCACTCCAATGTGTGCAAAGAATCGCTTTTCTCTTGCCTGGGCTTGAAGCAGATAGGCTTGAGATTGCTCGATGATCTCTTGCTTCTTTGCTAGCCGTTCTGCAGGGCTTAGATTCGGAAAGAAGCCAGTCAGCTCCTCGTCTGTCAACGCATTGATACTGTTTTGATAGGCGCCGCCATGAAAGCCTAAAACTGCCTGTGAGTGAAGTGTTTTAGCGGCTCCTGCCGTGAAGATGTAATTTGCACATGACGATAAACAGTACTTGTCGACAATGACGTTCAAGCGCTTTTCAAGCACCCATTCTCCCAAATCCATTCCGAGATTGATCTCTCCACCCCTACTTTCAATCAGCAGGTTTTGAGGGGCTGGCGATAGGGTTTCATACAGCCGCTTTAAGCGCTGGTTGCCTTCACTTGAAAGATATCCCCTATAAATTAAGCTATGCCCTTCGTAAGAGACCGTTGCCGGTGGATAAGCGCCTTGAGCCGCTGCTAAAGCTGACGTGGAAGCGATTAGCAAATAAATGCTCACTAAAAAAAGTGTCTTGATCATGTTATATACATTAGCATGTAGGCATCCTGAATGGCTTTTAAACCTTTTGAAATCAGAACGCATAAGCATAGAGAACATAAATCCATATCTTTGTTACTCAACTTAATTTTTATCTCTAAAAATGTCATTTGGAAGCCTGACAAGCCGCTTTTTTATTCGCTTGGTGATTTATCTATCATGACCTTGTCGGATGATGTATCGATTGGTTTACTTTCTGATAGCATTCAATAATTTGGGATCGCTCAACAGACAAGAATAGCAAGATACATTTATCCTGAACATATCTCCGCAGAATATACAGCAGGCCAATTGTTAGGTCCTATAGGTGTTCACTGGTATGCTGGCGAAAACAAGTGGCCTATAATTGGATATCATCCCCGATATGACAAACTAATTTTTACTGAAGCTCAATGTAGAAACAAAGAACCAAAGCAGTGGTTGAATCAAGCTATTGACCCTGATCTTTTTTGTGAGGGTATTGTTCAGTTTTTGAAAAACATGGGAATTGAGTCACTGAGCTATATCTCTGATAATATTCTGGAAAATATAAGCAAACTGCGTCATTCAAGTGTTGCTTGGAACGTAAAAGCTAATTTAGATGGCTTTGAATCCATACCACTCTTAGAGACTTCATCCGACAATAATAAGTTTAGAGCTAAAATCCCTGGTCAAGACGAGGATATCATTGTTGAAATTAGCTGGAGTACACATTTTGAGATCGTTAAGGTTGAAGACGACCCAAATGAGGTTAGCTAAGTAAGCTCAATGCCTTAAAATTAAACCTGGCTATTTGTAATTGAATCCACAAGCTCACCATATCAGCAGAGATCACTAAAACCCGAAAAGCCCACCCTGGGCGATCAAGGCCACGATTAAGAGCGCCACGATATTCAGAATTTTGATCATCGGGTTCAGGGCCGGGCCTGCGGTATCTTTGAAAGGATCACCGACCGTATCGCCAATGATGGCGGCTTTGTGGGCATCAGATCCTTTGCCACCGAAATAGCCCATCTCGATGTATTTTTTGGCATTGTCCCAGGTCGCACCGGCGGTTGTGGTGAAAATTGCCAGCAGCAGACCGGTCACGATCGCGCCGACCAATAGGCCGCCCAGAGCCAAAGGCCCCAGCACGAAGCCGACCAACACTGGCACGATAATCGCCAGTAGGCCGGGCAGGATCATTTCTTTGAGGGCTGCGGTGGTTACGATATCAACGCATTTGCCATATTCGGGTTTGGCACTGCCGTCCATAATGCCTGGGATCTCATCAAACTGGCGCTTGACTTCTTCGATCACTTTGACGGCGGTTTTGCCGACAGAGTTCATAAACAAAGATGAGAAGAAAAAGGGTAGCATGCCGCCGATAAACAAGCCTACCAGCACCAGCGGATCGCTGAGCAGATATTCCAGTGGACGCAAATGCAGATGTTCAAAACGGTAGAGATCAACTTCCTGGGTAAAGCTGACAAACAAAACCAGAGCAGCCAGTCCGGCAGAGCCAATCGCGTAGCCCTTGGTGACAGCCTTGGTTGTATTGCCGACGGCATCGAGAGCATCGGTGACTTCACGGGTTTCAGCAGGGAGCTTAGCCATTTCAGCGATGCCACCGGCATTATCTGTGATCGGACCAAACGAATCGATCGCGACCACAATACCGCAGGTTGATAGCATTGCGGTGGCAGCCACTGCAATACCGTAGATGCCGATCAAATGATTGCCATTGCCGCCGCCAACGACCCAGTAAGAAGCGAGTATACCTGTGCAAATCACCAGTACCGGGGCCAGTGTGCTCTGCATGCCGACGGCCAGACCCGAGATCAGATTGGTCGCCGCTCCTGACTCGGATTGCTCGGCGACAAATTTAACGGGCTTGAATTTAGTCGAGGTGTAGTATTCGGTAATCACGGTGATCAGAACTAAGATTGCCAGCCCGATCAGCGTGGCTGCAAAGATCCCGGCGAAGCGCACCGGAAAAAAGACCTTGGTAATAAAGAAAAAGGAGGTCGCTGAGGCCAGAACGGCCACAGCTGTACCTTTGTACATGGCACCCATAATTTTATGAGAGCCTCGCGGTAGCTTGACGAACCAGGTGGCAATGATCGAAGCGATCATCGCTGCTGCACCCAGCGCCAGGGGGTAAAGTACGGCAATTAGAACATTTTCTTGGCCAAAGGGAGCAAAGGCCATCGAGCCCAGCAACATAGCGGCAATCAGGGTCACGCTATAGGTTTCAAATAAATCAGCCCCCATGCCAGCACAGTCACCGACATTATCGCCGACATTGTCAGCAATACAAGCTGGGTTGCGGGGATCGTCTTCAGGTAGTCCAGCAATCACTTTGCCGACCAGGTCCCCGCCGACATCAGCTGCTTTGGTATAAATCCCACCGCCGACACGGGCAAAGAGCGAGATCAAGCTGCCTCCAAAACCAAAACCGATAATATATTTCAGGTATTGGTTGAGGCTCTGGCCCATCAGATCGACATAGAGCAGATAAAAGCCGGCCAGACCCAACATACCCAGACCCACGACCGCCAGGCCCGTAACCGTTCCGCCTTTAAAGGAAACATCCAAAGCCTCGCTCAGGCCGCGTTCAGCTGCCTGGGCAGTGCGGACATTGGCGCGCACTGAGATATTCATGCCAATGATTCCGGCGATAGCAGAGAAAATCGCCCCGACAGCAAAACAGAGCGACACAAACGGAAATTTAAAACCGTCCAATGTCGCCCAAATCAAGACAAAAATAATAGCCCCGACGAGTGCCAGGGCTTTGGTTTGGCGACTCAGATAGGCATTGGAGCCTTCTTGAATCGCCTGCGCAATTTCTTGCATTTTTGAATTGCCGGTTGGCAATTTAAGTACGTTCAGACTCAGTAGACCGCTATAAGCGAGGGTGGCCACAGAACAAACCAGTGCCAGAATAATGACCACGAAATCGTTCACAATAGACTTCCTTTACGCTGTAGTGGCCTACCGAGAGTGCCGTACTTTAGATTTTACAGGTTGGCTTTGCTCGTTTCAGTGACTTCTGAAACAGCTGGAGCCGCTTGTTCAGCCAGACGCTCGATTTTAATCGGAGCCTGGGTGTGATCATGAGGTGCAACATGATTTTTGATTGCAATATGCGGTGCAATAATCAGGGCCACAATACTCATCAATTTGATTAGAATATTCATTGAGGGACCAGAGGTGTCTTTGAAAGGATCGCCAACTGTATCTCCGGTAACAGAAGCTTTGTGGGCTTCACTGCCTTTATACTCCATTTTGCCGTTGATTTCAACACCGGCCTCAAAGGATTTCTTGGCATTGTCCCAGGCGCCACCGGCATTATTCTGAAACATGCCCATTAAGACACCAGAAACGGTCACACCTGCGAGCAAGCCGCCGAGTACTTCAGGTCCAAAGGCAAAGCCGACAATAATCGGTGTTGTCAGTGCAATTGCACCCGGTAGCATCATTTCTCTGAGAGAAGCTTCGGTTGAGATCGCGACGCATTTGTCATACTCAGGCTTGGCTTTGTATTCCATAATGCCGGGGATCTCTTTGAATTGACGACGGACTTCTTTGACCATTGCCATCGCAGCACGGCCGACGGCCGCAATCGCCAATGACGAGAAGATAAAGGGAATCATCGCGCCGACAAATAAGCCAGACAAAACGTCCGCTTTATAGATATCGATTGAATCGATGCCTGCTAAGCCAACGAAGGCAGCAAATAAAGCCAGAGCGGTCAGAGCGGCAGAGGCAATGGCGAAGCCTTTACCCGTCGCAGCAGTGGTATTACCCACCGCATCGAGAATATCCGTGCGGGCCCGAACTTCTTTGGGCAGACCGCTCATTTCAGCGATACCGCCCGCGTTATCAGCAATCGGGCCAAAGGCGTCAATCGCTAATTGCATAGCCGTGGTGGCCATCATGCCAGCAGCGGCAATCGCGACACCATAGAGACCGGCAAAATGGTGAGACATATAAATACCGGCAGCCAAAATTAGTGTCGGTATAAAGGTTGATTCCATTCCGACTGCCAGACCGCCAATAATATTGGTGGCGGCACCCGTGTCAGACTGTTGCACAATCGAAGTCACCGGACGTTTACCCATGGCAGTATAGAACTCGGTCACAATGCTCATTAAAGCACCGACTATCGAGCCAACTAAGATCGCCCAGAAAACACCCATGCTGGTAAACTCATGGCCTCGGAGCACCATTTTGGCAGGCATCATCCATTGCACCAAAAAGAAACAGGCAATCGTGGTCAGGATCACGGAGGTCCAGTTACCAATATTGAGTGCCATTTGCACATTGCCTTTGTCGTCAGCAATTCTGACGAGAGAGCAACCAATAATCGAGAAAACAATCCCGATACCGGCAATCACCATTGGCAATAAAATCGGGGCCAGGCCACCGAAATTATCGACAGCGCTGATCTCACGACCAAGCACCATGGTGGCCAACATCGTGGCCACATAAGAGCCAAACAAGTCAGCGCCCATGCCAGCAACGTCGCCCACATTATCGCCTACATTGTCAGCGATGGTGGCCGGGTTACGCACGTCATCTTCGGGGATACCCGCTTCGACTTTGCCGACTAAGTCAGCGCCGACGTCAGCTGCTTTGGTATAAATACCGCCGCCAACACGAGCAAACAAAGCAATCGATTCAGCACCTAGCGAGAAACCTGCCAGCACTTCGATTGCTTTTTCCATCTCAGGACCACTGGGGGTTGCACCAGATACACTGGCGACATAAGTATAGTAGAAGACAATGAAGAGTGAGCCCAGACCCAGGACGGCCAAACCAGCCACACCCAGACCCATGACCGTACCGCCAGTAAAGGCGACTTGGAGCGCACCCTTAAGGCTAGTACGTGCGGCCTGAGTGGTGCGAACATTGGCCTTAGTGGCAACATTCATGCCAATATAGCCAGCGGTCGCACTGAAAACAGCACCGATAATAAAAGAAACCGCGATCACAGGTGAAGAGGTTTCGAGTAGCGTACCTGACCAGGCCAGGATAGCGGCGGCAAAAACAGAGAAAATCGCGAGGACTTTCCATTCAGCTTTTAAGAAGGCCATGGCGCCTTCAGCGATATAATTCGCCAGCTCAACCATATTGTCATCCCCGGTCTCTTGTTTGTTGACCCAGGCTGACTTAAACCACATCACGACAAGCCCAAGCAAGCCGAAAACCGGTATTGAAAAAAGAACTATAGATTGCATTTAAAATACTCCGTCCGCGTGGACAATCAGGCCTGAGCCTTTGCCGGTGCGGGAAAATAAGGAAATCAGGGTTTGGCTGTTACCAAATCCCAGTAAATAAATCAGAAACTGACCCAGAGAGAGATGCAGAGTAGAGAGCAAATACGCATTCGTTATAAGCAGGTGCTGACGCAGAGTGTGTATTTGGGGTTGACGCCTCAAGCCTGAATTGGCTTGAGCTGTTGTTATGCTCTGAAACGGGTGACTTGGTGTGGTAACCACCTGAGTTTGACTCAGGCCCATCCAGTTAGCCAGCGCGTAGACCCATGACAGATGAACAGCGTGATCGTTCATGGCGTTGTTTCTACAAATCCTTTCATATGAGGTCATTCAAATACGAGATAAATATTTAGAACAAATGATGGTTAGATTAACGTTTGAAAAAGATTATTTCAAAAACATACTATATCATGATTTAGCCTAAAGATCACTGCAAAGAGACGGGTATCACAAAAAATGCCCACAAAATTGAATTAAATGTCTGGGCTTGTTTTTATAAAAATAGTGAATAAATGCCTGTCAGGCTTTTATTTTGCTTGCTTTTGTTTTAAAATAGAGAAAAAGTTCGTGTCTGGATTTAACTATATATGCGCCACTGGATCTACTCTGCTCTCTTGTGCTCTAGCTTATTGGCCTGCCAGGTCAGCGATGGCAATTATCAAACAGCATTTAATTCGCCCCGCCCGCTAAACAATGCCCAGTTCCATGCGCAAAGTTCGCGAGATTTGATGGGATTGATGCAAAGCTATCATGCGCCTTTATTGCAGCGCGATCCCGCCCTGATTCAATTAAAGTACCAGGCCATGGCCGAAGACCCCTTTTCGTTTTATCGGGCCACTGCTTTTGTTTTTTATAATGATCTTAAAAACGAAAACGCCATGAAAGCGGGAGTCAACGTGCCCTTGCAGGGAGACTTTCACCTTGAAAATATGGGCACTTATCGCACATCACAAGGTACTTTTGCTTATGACCTGAATGATTTTGACGAAGCGGTGACTGGCCCCAATAGCTGGGATCTGGCGCGCATGGCCGTCAGTATTCATCTGGCAGGCGAGGACGTGGGGATCAAAGGCCAGGATCGCCAGGCTTTGATCAGGCATTTCTTTCAGCGTTATCTGGCCCACTTGCAGCAAATCCAGCGCCAACCGGGCGTGCTAACCCAGCCTTTAGATGAGCGCTTTTTAAGCGAAAAACCCGCCGAGCAAGTCCAGCAGGCACGCGAGCGCTTTGACCGTGTTGAGTGGTTAGCTGATATGACCCGTGCCGGTCGTTTTAAATATGGCGAAAAACTACGCCCGCTGGACCCCAATGCTTTGCAAACCGTGCAAGGGGCATTGGCTACCTATGCCCAGGGCCGTCGTGAAGGCCCTGCTTTCTTTGGCTTAAAAGATGCTGCTTCTCGGATTGCTGGTAAAGGCAGTTTGGGTCGCTATCGCTTTGTCACTCTGATTGAAGGCCCCAGTGCCTCTGACAAAGATGATCTGATCTTAGAAATCAAAGAAGCGGCGACCCCTTCAGCATCTTATGCGGGTGTGCGGGGTAGCAGTGACGAGGGGCAACGTATTGCGCAGGCTTATCAGCGCTTCTTGCCTCAGGCAGACCCTTATTTAGGCAGTACCCGTATCGGCAAATTGCCTGCTTATGTGCGTGAGCTTTTGCCCAAAGAAACGGTCAATCTGGAAAAGGTCAATCAGATCTCTGAATACGAAGCCTTCCTGGATTCAGTCGCTCTGATTATCGCCCGTGCCCATGCCCGCGGTGGGCAGACCTCTGCCCTCTTGCAAAAGACACCGGCACTGCTACCAGATCTGGGGCAATTTGCCGATCGCTATTACGAGCAAGTGCTGAGCGACTACCAGACCTTTCGCAAACAAGGGCGCTAAAGGATCGCTTTTCATCTCGTTAGAGCTTGTTCAGTGCCTATTTAATCTACAGCGCTTAAGGCTTTATTAATTAAGCGTATACAATTTCACCCATTTTACTGGATTTTCCGGTGTCTTGTTGCTGGATGATTTTGGACAAAAAAAAGACCCCGTATTGCTACGGAGTCAGGGATTTTAATTGTTTCTAAAAAGTCAGCTCCAGGCTGGCTTTAGTTATTGGCGGCACGCAGGGCGTTGGGGTTCATCAGACCGATGCTGCCAACGGCAGGTACGCTTTGGGCCGGTGCTTGAACTGGCTGCTGTTGCCAAACGCCGATGTTTTGGCCCGGGTTTGAATAAATCGGTGGGCTATAGCTGGGCATGCCATTGAAAGGGTTGCTGCCATAGGCGGGGCCTGAACCGGGTGCGATAATGCTGCCAGGACGGTTTTCACCGGTGTTGGGTTGACTGCCGCCAGGAGGATAGAGTTGGTTCCAATTGAGTGATTCACCACCGTTGACTGGCGACGTACCATCTTCAGTGACGGCTGCAATCGAGCCATAATCTTTGGTGGTGTTTTTGGCTTCAAGGGCGCCGCGAATTGCGCCATAACCGCTCAGCAGGGCCAGACCAGCACCAGCTGAAATACCGATGACTTTCAGTCCGCCACCGATTGAGCCTTTAAGAGCATCGGTAATCCAGGAGCCGGCAGCAGCGCCGCCAATGGCACCTTGAGCAGCTATGCCCGCGCCGATTGTGCTTTGGTGAGTGCGCCAGATTTGGTAGATGCCGAGGCCTGCAATGCCGATGCCGCCAGCGGCTGCAATAGAAGGAGCGACATTTGAAATCAGGTTGTTGACGGCAGTGCGGACAGCGTTCATGCCGGTTTTGATTTCTTCGATGGCGCCTTTTTTAGCACCTTCCCAGACTGAGTTGACTTCGTCGTCGTAAGCAATGATATCGGCTTTTTGAGAGGCGAACATAACGGCAGGGATTTGATTTTTTTTAAGTTTGCTGATTTCGAGAGAGTCACCATAAGCCATATAAGTCTGACCATTGGAAGTGAAGAAGACTTCATCGAGGCCATTGTTTTTTGTTTTTTGAACAGCTTGCTCAATCGTGATGCCAGGACGGAGGGTGCGTACTCCCTGGACTTGTAGCTGTTGTCCGTTAATGCTTAAGTTCATGGCGATATCCTTTAAAAAAAATCCCTTGGAACCCCCAACGACGACGTATGAGTATTCCGTTATGTGATCTTTATCGTTATCATATAAATAAAACTTGCTTAAAAACATGTTAAGAAGACAAAAAAAGATCCGGCAAAGATCGTGATCAAGCCAAAATTTGATCTGAATCAATGCCCATAAAAGCCCTCTTGTGTTAAGCTCTGTGCTAGAATTCGGTTATTCAAGAGGTTTTTCATAACCCAATGTTAATCTTTTTAACCTGATTGAAGAAACAAGCAAACAATGTATTAAGAGGCTCTTTGTGCAACTGGTTCTGGTAGGCATTAACTATAAAAGTGCAGGCATTACCCTTCGGGAGCGTTTGTCTTTTAACCCAACCCAACTCAGTCAGATCTTAAGCGACCTGCGCCAAACCCCCTATTTTGAAGAGTTGGTCGCCCTCTCGACCTGTAATCGCACCGAAGTCTATGGCATAACCAAAGACCCGGCTCGTGCCCAACAGGCGATCGCTGAGACCCTGGCGCATTACGCTGATCTCAATGACACTGTTTTAGACCCACTGCTCTACACCTTTTATAATAAGTTTGCAGCCAGTCACCTTTTTGAAGTGACCGCAGGCCTGGACTCGATGGTGCTCGGTGAGAATGAAATCTTGCGTCAGGTCAAACAAGCCCTGAGCTATGCCCAAAAACTCGACTGTAGTGGCCCGGTCTTAAATCAACTCTTTCGTTTTGCGATTGCAGCCGGCAAACGCGTGCGTTCTGAAACCCAAATTAACAAAGGCTGTGCTTCGATTGGCGCCCTGGCCGCCCGTCTCTTAACCGAGCAAAGTCCTCAGCGCCCCCGCATTCTGGTGCTGGGTGCAGGGCAAATGGCTAAAGTTGTGGTCAAAAATCTGGCCAAAACCGATGTGGAATTAATTCTGGCGAATCGTTCAGCGACGGCGCGGCAACAATTGGCGGATCTCTACCCGGGAATCTGCCAGCAAATTGAACTGGAACAAATCTCTGAGTACTTAACCCAGGTTGATGCTGTAATTGCCTGCACGGCGGCACCAGAATATCTGATCAAAGCCGAGCAATTTCAAGTTCAGCGTCCGCTCTTGATGTTGGATCTAGCAGTGCCTCGCAATCTAGATCCGGATCTGGCCAAGCATGCTCAGCTCACTCTTTATGATATCGACCATTTACAAAATCAGGTCAATATGTCTCTGGAGCAACGCCGCTGCTATATTGCTCAGGCCCAGACGATTATTGGCGAAGAAGCCGCCCGCTTTTTAGATTGGTTTCATAATCGCGAAATGGTGCCCACGATTCAGGGTATGTATCAGACCTTTGAAGATATTCGGCAACGTGAAATGGCACGGGGCACCCAAAAATACCATGAAGAACTCTCACCTGTGGCTTACGAAGTTTTAGAGCGTGTTACTAAAGCGATCACCCAGAAAATTTTACATCATCCGGTGGTACGGCTCAAAAATGCTGATGCTGATACCCAACAGATTTATCAGGATGTCTTAAACGATTTATTCGGATTACAAGCCGAAGATGAAATCGATAAATATATGATTCTGCCCAAAAAAGCGACTAAAGCTGGTGTCTCTGCTACTGCTCAAGCCAGCTCATTACCGAAAGGCTGCCCCCAATGAAAAAATTGATTCTGGGTACCCGTGGCAGTCCGCTGGCCCTCTGGCAAACTGAGCGAGTACTCTATGCTTTGCATCAGGCTTTCCCGGACTTGCAATTAGAGACCGAAATTATCAAAACCCAGGGCGATAAAATCCTGGATTTACCCCTGGCTGAAATTGGTGATAAGGGCCTCTTTACCAAAGAGCTTGAGGAAGCCCTCTTTGATCGCCGTATTGATCTGGCGGTGCATAGCCTCAAAGATCTGCCGACAACCTTACCTGAAGGCCTGACTCTGGGGGCGGTGCTAGAGCGCCATGCGCCACAAGATGCGCTAGTGACACAAGATGGCAAAGGTCTGGAAGACTTACCTGCCGGTGCTTTGATTGGCACGGGTAGTCTGCGTCGTCAGACCCAATTGCAGCATTTGCGCCCGGATCTCAAGTTTACCGATCTCAGAGGCAATATCCAAACCCGTCTAATGAAACTCGATCGGGGTGATTATCAGGGCATTCTGATGGCTCGTGCCGCTTTAGAACGCATGGGCCTGGGCGCCCGTATTGCTACGATTTTACCCATTTCACTGATGTTACCTGCCGTTGGTCAGGGAGCGATTGCTGTCGAGATTCGGCTGGCTGACCCGGCTGTTGAAAGCCTGCTCAGTAGTATTCATGATAGGGCCACCGCTTGCTGTGTCTTTGCCGAACGCGCTTTCTTGAAAGCCCTCGAAGGCGGCTGCGATAAACCGATTGCAGCTCATGGTCGCTTGCAAGGGGAGACCCTCGACCTCTATGGTTTGATCGCTTCTCTGGATGGCAAAACGATTATCAAAGAGCATCTCAGTGGATCGGCAGCGCACCCCGTTGAGTTGGGCCTACAATTGGCCGAGCAGATTTTAGATGCTGGTGGCCGTGAATTGTTGGCGGCTCAGGCACTTTAATTACAGGCGCTCAGAGTCCAGGTGTCACTTTCTTTTTGCTTGACTTTCTCTAATCTCATTTTTGAACGGAATACGTTAGAATATCAAGAGAGATCTGGGGCTAATTGTCTGCTTGAATCGGTAATTTTGACAATCTGTAGAAATTTGAGGATATGTGATAGTGGAAAAATATACTGTGGGTCTTTTGGGCGCTACCGGTCTGGTCGGGCGCGAGATTATCAGCATTCTCTTAAAACGCCACTTTCCGATTGAGAAAGTGGTTTTATTGGCATCGTCGCGTTCCGCTGGCTCGGTTCAGAGTATTGGCGATCATTCTGTGGTTGTGCAAGAAGTTAGCGCCGAAGCCTTTGATGAGATCGATATTTTGTTTTCTTCCGCTGGCGGTTCAGTCAGTCGCGAATGGGTGCCCCAGGCAATCGCACGCAATTGTGTCGTGATTGATAATACCAGCGCCTTTCGTATGGATGACTGGGTGCCATTAGTTGTACCTGAAGTCAATGCCGCAGCGCTCAGAAAACACCAGGGTCTGATTGCCAATCCCAATTGCTCGACAGCGCAACTGGTCGTCGCTTTGCAGCCTTTGCATCAGGCCTTTGAGATTCAGCGACTGGTGGTCTCGACCTATCAGGCCGTTTCCGGGGCGGGTAACCAGGCTGTGCAAGAGTTATATATGCAGACCGAGCAAGCGCTTTCTGGCCAACAGGTGATTCCGCAGGTCTTGCCCAAATCGATCGCTTTTAATCTGATTCCGTTTATTGGTTCTTTTTTAGAGAATGGCTATACCGATGAAGAAATGAAAATGACCCATGAAGTGCATAAGATCATGGGCTCTCCGATTCCGACCTGTGCTACCTGTATTCGGGTGCCGGTTGCCAATGGTCATTCGGAATCGGTCAATATTGAGTTTAAGCAGCCGGTCACCGTCGAGCAGGTCTACGAAACCTTAAAACGTGCACCTGGTATACTTTTGCGTGATGATCGCGAAATGCGCCACTTCCCAACACCCCAGGATATTTCAGGCACCGATGCGGTCTATGTGGGGCGGGTGCGCCAGGATGTCTCTCACCCCAATGGCGTCAATCTCTGGGTTGTGGCTGATAATCTGCGTAAGGGCGCCGCTCTGAACGCCGTGCAAATTGCGGAAAGTCTGATTGAGCAAGATTTACTCTAATTCAGAGGCCTGTAATTGTGTCTATCAGAGGGTTCATTGCTGGGGAAACCCTGAACGATGAAACTGATGGATCGCTATCTTTTGCAGGAGCTGTTGCCGCCCTTTGGTTTTGCTCTGGGTATTCTGGGCGCTTTGATGAGCACAGGCTTCGTGCTCTTTGGCCTGATCGAAGAAAGTGCCCGCTTTCATTATTCGCTGGCGCTGATCCTCAAAGTATTAGTGCTGCGCCTGCCAGAGATGCTCTATTTCACCTTGCCGATGGCGATGTTGCTGGGCAGCTTATTGGCAGCTTCGCGCCTGGCCGCTGATCTGGAATGGCTGACTTTCAGGCTCAATGGCATCAGTTTCTGGCGGCTGGTCTTGCCCTGGTTCATCTTTGCTGTGCTCTTGTCGGGGCTGACGGTGCTACTCAACGAAACCCTGGTGCCACCTGCCAGCTGGCTGGCGCGTCAGGCTTTGCATCAGGCCCGTACTGGTGAATTACAATTGGCCAATCAGCAGGAACATCTCTTTTTTCGTTTGACCACGCCCGAAGGCTTACAAGATCTGATCTATGCCCGTTATGCCGGTGGACAGGGGCTAGAGCAAGTCGTCGTTCAGCATTTTGAGGGTCAAGATTTACGCTGGGTTTTGCAAGCCAAATCAGCGAGCTTTGATGGCGATCGCTGGCATTTCAAGCAGGGCCAGACCCTGGAGCTGAATCCTGAAGAGGATCAGATTCTGCAGGCCCGTTTTAGCGATTACCAGTATGCCTTGCCAGCGGCTTTGCCTGAAGTGCTGGCCGAATCTCGCCAACCCCAAGAAATGAACCTGGCTCAGCTGGGCCAACATCTCGTGCGCTTACAAGCTTTAGGCCAAAATGTGGCTGCCTTGAGCGTGCGCTGGCACCAAAAAATAGCGATCCCATTTGCAGCTGTGGTCTTCGCTATGCTCGGTGCTGCGATCGGGACCCGATCTCTGGGGAGTCGCGCCCAGGGGCTGGGCCTGAGCCTACTGATTGTTTTTTGCTTCTATTTACTGATGTCTACAGGTACTGCTTTGGCTGATGCCCAGCAGATTCCGGCCTGGTTGGGTGCCTGGTTTCCTCATGTTTTATTGCTACCGGTGGTGCTGGCTTTGATGCAGCGCCGCAATCAGCAGGCTTGATGACTTAGATTGCAAAGTGCAGATATTAATCTGTGTTTAATTTTTAGCTAAAAATCAGGTTTTTTATTGAGATAATTGCTGGATTCAGCTATATTAAGATCAACACAATAGCGAAAAACGAAGAGTAGGAACTTAATCATGGGATCTATTTCAGCCGGTCAGTCTCTCGGTAGTGCACCTTTATCCTCATTAGCTCAACAAAAAATGGTCGTTACTGTGGACGGCAGCCCTCTGAAAGGCCATGTAAACGAACTCAAAGACGGCGTTAGCATCGAACAAGCCATGGCAGCAGGAAAAAGCGATGGCGTCGATCAAGTTTTTGTAGAATCCAATGGCAAAAATTATGTGATTCAGGGAGAGTCGCTGGATCTCAAAGGCATTAAAAAAGGCGAAACCTTTGCACAATTATATATTGGCGACACCCCGGTGCGCGCCAGCATCAAAGGTATCGACAATGAATCCAATACCATGAAAGAAGGTGCCTGGAATCTGGGTACCAAAATTGGTTTGGGTGGTGTCGCCGCTTCGATTACCCTGGGCATTGTGGGCTCTGCTCTCGAACACGGCCCTGATGCGGGCGGTGCAGCCATGGCTGGCATGATGTTTTCGCTGATCTCAGCCGGTGTGGCCGGTATTTCAGCTGTCGGTGGCGCGACCGTGGGAGCGATCAAAGGCTCTGACATGGGACTGAAAGATCTGATTAAACAATAAGCTAGCATTCACAAAATCAAAAAGCACGTCCAATAGGGCGTGCTTTTCTAATATCAGATGATAGTCTGTGAGCTTGTTAATCTGCAGCCAAACGCTGGAGTCGTTGCAGGCGATCGGCTTCATTCTTTTGTAAATAGCTGTCTTGACTCAAGAACGCAAAGGCTTTTTCAAAGTAATAGCTGGCTTCTGTTTTGCGATCTAAAGCCAGCAGATTTTCAGCGATCTCTTCATAGACATAGCCATCATTTCCCAGTTCCAGGCGTTGGCGATCTTGGAGTAAGTTCTGTTGTAAGCTCAGGGCTTCTTGCCAATGTCCCAGAGAACGATGCACACGGGCCACGGTCCAGCGGGCAATCAGCAGGCCCTGAGTGCTTTGCTGCTCTTCATGCCAGGCCTGGCATTTTTCAAACAGGCTTAAGGCTTGCGAATAGTCTTTGAGATCATGGTAAGTCCAGCCCAGATTATTATAGAGTGACCCCAGCCATTTTTTGGCGCGGGCATCTGAAGACGCTTCGGCTATTTCCATCGCTTTTAGATTCCACTGGATTTGCTGATCTGCTGCTGAGGCGATCGCTAACATATGCGCAGCATCAACGGCATAGAAATCAGCCCCTTCGCTCTGAGACAGCTCTAGAGCCGCTTGAAACAAAGGCAGGGCTTCGGTTCGTTTTTTGGCGCTGTTAAAGCAGCGGCCCCGCTCTAAATAATAGCGAATTTTCACTCGCGGAGAGACCTGCTCCCAATTGGCTTTGATCGGGTCCAGTAGGGCATGGGCAGATTCAAAATCGCCCTGCAAACTATAGCTGCGAGCAATTTGGGTTTGTAGTTCGTACCAGCGCTCATTATCTTGTGCAGGGGTGATTTTGGCTTGTTCGGCTACAAATTTATCTCGGCTGGCAGCGGGATCGCCGTGATTCCATAAGCTATCAATTTCAGTCATTGCAATTCCTTCGGTGGCTGTAAGTAAGATAAACAGACTCAGAGTCAGTAAAGCTAATTTCATCTCTTGCTCCTTGTTGATCTCTGTTGAGTTTAGGCTGCTTGTCGATCAGGATCGACTCTTTCTCTTTATACCTCAGCCCCGCCAGAATGTCTAAGCTCAGAAAAGACCCAATTGTGCTGTGGATTTAATCTCCTTTATAATGGCCACTAAAGGAGGTGTCTTTAAAACAGATGCCTTGAGATTTAAAGGAGTGTGCGATTTGAAATTATTTACTGGGCAACGCAAAATCTATTTGGGGCTGTTACTTGCCAGCGCTATGCTTACTGGAGTGCTCGAAACACCTGCTCAGGCGGCCTTTAGTCAATTGGAACTCAGCAATAGCGATATCAAGCAAGGTGCGCAAGCCCAGATTGTACTCAAAACTGATGTTAGCTCGTCTTATCGGGTCGAAGTCGTTGGGCAAACAATTGCGATGCAGACGGACTCGGGAGAGGCCCACCGGGCCTTTGTGGCGATTCCCGCTGATCAGAAAGCTGGGGGCTATACCCTGCGGATTAAAAACGCTGAGAACCAGGAAGTCGCCAGTCAAAAAATTGAAGTTCGGCCAGGCAGTTTTTATACCCAAAACATCAGTTTTTATCGCCCACCGCTCAGTGAGGCTCAGCAGGCCACGATTGATCAAGAGAACGCCCTGGTAGACGTCGCGCGCAATAGCCAGACCCCTGAATCGCTCTGGTCAGGATCCTTTATGCTGCCTGTACCCCACCGGATTTCGTCGGTCTATGGCACCCGTCGCTATCTCAATGGCAAATACAATGGCTATCATGGCGGCGTTGATTTTGCTTCTCCGATGTCGTACCCGATCAAAGCCCCGGCTGCGGGCAAAGTGACGTTGGCTAAATATTTTTCTAAATACAATGCCAACGGCAATACACTCTTTTTGGATCATGGCCTGGGCGTCACCAGTGGCTATATCCATATTTCTAAATTTGCGGTTAAAGAAGGCGATAGCGTCAGCAAAGGGCAAACCGTAGCGTATATCGGGTCTACCGGGCGCTCAACCGGTCCCCATTTGCACTGGGGCTTTTATCTCAATGGTCAAAATACCGATGGTCTGGCTTGGATCAAATTTTCAAGAAATCTTGCCCTCTGAGGTTTTCGCAGACTGACAAAAGTCCCGCCACAACTGCCTAAAATGTTGATAGATCTGTTGGGCTCTTTGCTCAGGCTGACAATTTGGGGAGCCCAGCAAAGCTGGGCGCAAGCATTGGTGGTAGGTCTGACGCTGTTGGCTATCTTGCGCCAGTTCACAGACTCGCTCCACATACGCGCTGTCTGAATCCGTCAGCAGCGACTCCAGGCCCAGTACCCGGTAAATAGAGTTTGAAATGCGTCTGCCGCCTGCCCGACCGACTGCTGGCACGCCCAGGTAAAATGCGTCCAGGGTACTGAGTGCGCCGCCGTAGGGGAAGGTGTCCAGGACAATATCTACCTGTCTGAAAAACGAAAATAAATCGTTTTGCTCTTGATTGTCCACAAATCGTAAACGCTGAATATCTCCCCCTTGCTGGCGAAAGCGATAGCGAAACAGATCTTGCAAGGCGGGCTCACTGAAGTACTCCTGTTTGAGCCAGAGCTGAACCTGAGGCAGGTGCTCCAGAATTTGGCCCCAGAGGCTGAGTTGCGGATCGGTGATCTTGGCCAAAGCAGCCGCGCAGCCCAGAATACGAGCCGGTCCCTCGCGAAAAGCGGCCAGTGGTAATTCAGGCTGAGGTGGGTTCCATTGCGAAAAACAATCTAAATAGAACAAGGTTTCATCCGAACTGCCTGGTGGTAGCAAATGGCGATCCGAAAGTACCGCATTTATACTGCTCAGACCGCTAACAAAGGGAGGGTTGGTGCCAGCTGCTACCACTATAGGAGCTGGCTTTAGCGCCAGCAAAGCCAGACGACGGGGATTAAAATAACCGGTGAGATCGAGCAGAATATCCAGAGTATCGGTTTGCATCAATTGGTAAGTCGCTTCGTTATCGAGCTCCTGGATACTATGCCAATTGCTAAAACAAGCTTCCAGACGTGGATCTGTTAGCGAATTGAGGTCGAGATAGGCGATTAAATCAACTTTTTTGATTAAGTAAGTAAACATTTTAAGATAAACGTGTTCAATTGCCGCATTCCCCCACTCATAGCTCAAAACACCCACCCGTAGTCTACGTTCTGGCTGCGTATCGACCATGCGCTTCAGGGGACGCACAGGCGGTAAATAGCGCCTGGCATAGTCCCGTGTTAATTGGGCCATGTTGGCCATAGGATCCAGGTGAAAGATGCTTACAATGGCCATTGCCGCCAACTCGGCTTGATAGTTTTGAAAATGGGCTTGCATAGCGGGGAGGGTAAAGAGCTGCGCGCCTCTTTGCAACAGATACTGGCTGCTGGCTAGCAAGCGTTGACTTTCGCCGCAGACGTACTGGGCGCGCAAAAGGTGTTTCCAGAGAATCCATTCCTGGGGGTGAACCCGAATGGCCTGCTCCAGGGCTTGCCAGCTTGCAAAATAGTTGCCGCAGCCCCCCTCTGCCCGCGCCAGATGAAACCAGGCCTGCCAGAACTGAGGGTGGTCCTGGCTCAGGGGGCGTAAGATCTGACGGGCTTCCTGCCAGCGTTCTTCGAGGCAGGCAAAATAGCCGGCCATAAAGCGTGTTTCTGGCAGTTCTGGCACCTGTGCCTGAAGAAGCTCTAGACAGGCTTGGGCCTGATCGCGATCTCCATGCTGGCAGGAGATATGAAAGTGCTGTAGCAAGGCCTGGAAAGTCATGAACGCGCCTCAGAGGCCAGGCTGACTAAGTAGTGGCTCATATCTGTCAGGAGCTGCGGGTTGGCAAATAAGCGTTGCCGTTGTGCCAGTAAGCGCTTTTGAAGCAGCAGCCAGTCCATACGATCGGGTAGGGCTTTATCAAGGAGTGCGTGCTGTGCGAGGGCTTCAAAATTGACTTGATTCCCCGAGTGGGCAAAGGCAAAACCTGCCTTAATTTGTAATTCACTCGAACAGGACAAGATCAGCTGCTTAAATACAAGCGGAAAATAGTGAACTCCATAATGCAGACATCGTTCGGGTGCTTGCTGAAAGGACAAGCGGTACTGCTCCCAAGCTTGGTCTAAAAAACCATTCAGGCGCAGGTTATCAAGAGAAGAAACTGAAGGCTGAAGCATACCTACAAGGTAACATGAAAGCAGTTCAGCCTCAATTTCAAGCCCTTGAGTCAGCTTTAGACCAGAACCTGACACTACAAATCAATGCGTTTTTTATTCAGGATCTGAAGCCTACCGCTGTAAGAAAGCGCTGCTCATTATCATTATTTAAAGCAATTATCTCAGGAGATTTCTCAATGTGGTATCAAGATCTACTACCGTTTTAAAGCCCCTCAGCAAATTTCTTAAGGTGTTTATTTGCGAGGTGGCCATAAAACCAAAACGGAAGTACGGGCTTTGTATGCTTCATATTCAGCTTGGCCGCCCCATTTTTGATCCGATTTTTCTTCAAGCAAGGGGACACCGCTAATTCGCGTTAACAAGACGGTGATAAAGACCGGGGAAATCAGCGTGAAAAATTGCCAGCCTTGTAAGACCGGGAAGGCAATCACAGCGATGCCAATCCAGAGCACGATCTCGCCAAAGTAATTGGGGTGACGAGACCAGAACCAGAGTCCCGTATGAATAAATTTGGGTGACTTATTGGCTTGCTTGCGAAAGGCGCTTTTTTGCTGGTCTGCGATCACTTCAATCCCAAAGCCCAATAACCAAACCAACGTGCCGATGATCGCAAAGACTCCCAAAGCCTGCTTTTCTTGCGTTGTGATCGCTGCCAGTGCAGCGGCTACAGAAAAACAAACCCAAAGCCCTTGCCAGGTCCAGGCCATTAGATAGCGAAAGAAGGAGGGCTTTAACTCACGAAAACGGCTGTCTTCACCTGTTTCTCGAATACGTGAAAAGAGAAAGGATCCCAGGCGGATCGCCCAGACGCCAATCATCACAGCCAATAGCACAGAGCGTGCATCAACAGCAGGGCTCAAAAACAAAGCGACAGAAATGACAGATAGATAGGTCAAGCTGCCTGTCAGGTCATAATATTTTTCACTCTGGTTAATTAAAAGCAGGCACAAACGCTAGCCATTGGATCACAAACGCCAGCAAAATACACCAGGCGTAAACACTTAAACCACCAGATGTGCGTCCGGTATAGCCACCGGCTAAAGCCAAGAGGAACCCGATCATCAAAATGATGGGCAAAGCGATCAGCGCTTCTTTTGTTTCTTTTTCATGTCGTTAATTTACTTCTATACGTTTCATCATAACGAGAGAGATAGGTTTGGCTTGTCTTAATGGTTTTGCTGTCATGAGTCAGTCGGACTAAATAGAAAGAGCGGGTGAAATATGTCTGGGGATTTTCAAGGCCTTTACAATATTCAGGTATTGCTATAATGAATATTAAAAAGGGGAAACCGATGGCTGAAAAAACACAAGGTCTGTCCGATGAGCAGGTTGAGGAATTATTGAGTGCGTTAATGGACTTTCGACAAATGCTGTTGGGTCTGACCGATCGCTTTCAGTCTCGTTTGGCTTTGTTAGAGGAAGAGTTCGAAACCCGTCGGGCAGCGCCAGCCCAATTGAGCACTGCTATTCCCCAGGCTGGCTTGCGAGCCAGTCGCTCCCCAACGGCTAAGTTGGGAGCTCTGCCAGACTCCCCTTTTCAGGAGCCTGCTGCCGCTGAACCCACCCAGGAAACAGATATTTTTGATGACGAAGAAGCCTTTGAACCTGATGAAACCGAGGCTTTTGCGATTGTCGACTTTGATGATGACGATGATTTTTAGGGGTTTACCTTTTTTTACCTGAGTCTTAACCTAACCCTAAGAATGTTTTGGGCTCTACTCTGCGATAATCATAAGTAAGAACAGCGTTTATGAATAAAGAGGAGTAACAAACAATGAACACTCAGGTTAGCCCCAACGCCACAGCGACATGGATCCAAAAAACCCTTTCCCCTATCGAAACCGCAGCCAATAAAGTCAATGGTGCCATGTACGGCAACCCCACAACACCCACCATGGGCGCCGACGCTTACCAAAGTAATGCTGTTGCACCTGCTGCGACCAAAGTTCCTCTGTATCAATTCTTTGATGACCGTATGCGTCCTCCCCACCGCCTGGATAGCAAAATTGCTAGCCGCCTGAGCATCATCGGTGTGAACGATTCTGCTGATTTCCTGAAAGTTGCCAATACCCCTTTCAAACGTAAAATGATTTCTTACCTGGCAGCCGGTGTTTTCTTAGGCAAACAAGATCGTCAATACGCTGATTATCAAATTTCTGCCTGGGCAGGTCAAGCCGACTTGATGCGTACCGGTGCTGACTTAGGTACTGCTCGTCTGTTACAGGTTTCTGGCGCTGGTGATGTGGCCAACCTGTCACGTTACCGCGGTGGCATCGACAAAGGCGCTTTCTACGCTGCAATGGCTGCTAACGCCATTCAGTATGGTTACCATATGCCTACCTTCAATACGGTTTCTCAACTGATTGACCGCTCTGCCAATCTTCAACCAGAAGTTCGTTGGCACTAAAGATTTAAGTTCTCTCCCCTAATTTATTAAACGCAATTCCCCGCCACTGGCGGGGTTTTTTATTGGCGCTTCGTGGCTTATTGGGCTAATCCCATTGTTGGCTGAGGTGTTATATGCTAAATTAGTGTAGCTTTCAGGCGATGTAGCCAAGTGGTAAGGCCGGGCTCTGCAAAAGCCCTATTCGCCGGTTCGATCCCGGCCATCGCCTCTTTCCCCCCCTTTTTCTCTGCTAAACTAGGAGCATGTCTCAGACTGCTTCTTTTGGCGCTTTGCGCTTCAATCAAATTCTCGGGCTCTTGCCCTGGATACCGGCCGGGCCAGTATGTGATCTGGGCTGTGGCTCAGGGCATTTGGCGGCGGCCATGGCGAGCTATGGCTTGCCTGTGACTGCTGTGGATATTGATGCTGACGCTTTAGCTAAAGCCCGCCAGCGTTATGGCTCGACAGTCGACTGGGTCCACAGTGATTTGCGGACTTATCGCTTACAGCGTGACGCTTATGCCGCTATTATCTGTTTTAATGTCTTTGCTTTTATTCCCAATGGTGAGCGCGCCCGTTTAATTGGTCGCCTCAAAGCTGCTCTCAAACCTGGCGGCTTACTTATTTTGAGTAGTTTGAATGAGCAAGACTCTCTGGCCGCTGAAAAGCTGGCCCGGGCCAGCAATCAAATTACCCGTAAACCGACTGGATTGCTACATTGCGGTGAATTGCAGGAACGTCTTTGCGACTGGGAGTCGCTTTTTTATTTTCGGGGTGCAGCTGAGGTTTCCGGTTTCCCTGACGAGACCCTTGAATCAACGCGCCAGCTTAGTCAAATCGTGGCCCGCAAACCGCTCGATTTTGGTCCGATCGATTGGCCCGCTTTGCCTCAACTGGGAGCCGGCCTGGCCTGGCACACGGGTCTCGATAGCTCCCTTGTGCCTACCCAGCAACCCGATTATATGGAGATCCTGGCAGATCATTATCTGGAGCCCCATCAGGATAGTTTTATTGCGCAGCTTTGCCAAAAGCATCCTCTGACTCTGCGCAGTCAAAACCTTTCGATTGGCTCAGCCCGTCGCAACCCGGGCTATTTAGACGCTTTGCAGCGCTTGCTGGCCCGCACCAACAGCCCCTGGTGGACGGAGCAACTGGCCTATACCCATGTTGAGGGGCGTGAAAACTATCTTTTTCATGCCCTGCCCCCGACCGAAGAAGCGCTGGAGCAAGTCAAACAAAACTTACGCCAGGTGCGTGAACAGATTCCGACCCCGATTTTGCTCGAAAACATCATTTATCTCCATCCATTTGTACAGGCAGATATGGACCCGGCGGGGTTTATGAGCCTGGTGGTAACAGAAGCTGATTGCGGGATCAGTCTGAATTTGAATCATTTGTTGATCAATCAACAGACGCTAGGCATGGATCCTTATGCTTTTATTGATGCGCTGCCTGCTGAACGCCTGATCCAGGTTCAGTGGCGTGCCAAGTGGAGCCATCCCTTGTTGCCTGAGCTGGTTGGGGTGGCTGACAAGCAGATCTGGGAGCTGATTAGCTACCTGGTGAAGCGCACAGCGGTACGGGCCATTTGTCTGGAGTATTCCCCAGCAACTGAGCTACCCGAAATTTTGCTGAAGCGTTTACAGCAGGCCCGTATTTTGTTGGGGGTGAGCCGATGAGCTTGTTTGCTTTTCAACAGGCCTGGTTCAGGCTTTTGTCTGAACCCGATTTACAGGCCGACTGGGCCAGTGGCGAGATTGCTGAGCGTGAGTTGAGTGCATCTGAGCAGAGCAGTTTACAAGCGATTTGCCAAAGTTCTCTGAACTGGTCTCAGCGTTTGCAAAGGCATCTGGAGCAATCTTTGCAAGATGCATTGCCTTTGCGGGTGCGCCTACTATTGGCAGATCAAAATGAGCCGTTTGCGCGTTATTTTTTGCAGTCTAAAGCGCCACCGCCTTTGTTTCCCAAGGCGCACTTGCAACGCCAATTACTCTTCGGTTTATTGAGCTATCTTGATCAGGCTCAGCTGATTATTCCGCATTTACGCGATCTGATTGCTTATGAATTGGCCCTGAGCCAATTGCGGTATTTTGGCTTGCCCCAAGCCTTACCTCAGACAGAGAGCCCTGGACCTATTCTCGCTCCCTGGGTGCAAGTTGTCTTGCTGGGCTCGCAGTTTCCGGTGGTCTTAGCTCAACTCAAAAACCGACAGCGACCGGAGCTTTCAGAAAGCAAAGCCCAAACTTTTTTATTGATTCAGAGTTTTGAGAGCTTGCACCTGGAAGCGATTGATGCTCTTTTAGGGGAATGCCTATTGGCCTGTCATGGCAGTTTGAGCTGGTCAGCGATTGTCGAAGGCTGTTTGGCGCGTCATGCTGAGCTGGATCTCGGTGCTGAGCGGCGTGCCCTGTTGCCGTGGGAGCCTCATTATCTTAAGCGCGGCATTTTAAGTCGGTCGTGAAGTTCTCCTGGCATTTAAATACCGGGCATCATTAAGATGCAAGAGATTCCCGCTCGAGGTCCTAAATTAGGATTAAGAGCCGGAGATGAAGGCCCGCTTGACTTGAAAACTGGCAGGCCGGGTCTGGTTTCATTTACAATGAAGGTAACAGAACGGATGAGGTTTCAGCATATGCAGATTTGGGATATTTACAAGCAGGCAATTGAAATGGGTATGGATTCAGATCCCAGAGGGCGCGAAGCCGTTCTCGAAGATTTGGCGGCCCGTCAGGACGAATACCATGAGTCCCCTGATATTGATACCCGCTCGATTGACAAAGACCATCTGCATAATCCCTATCCCGATACCCGCTTGCTCTTTGGAGCTCCTGAAACAGAAGTCAAACATGTCATGATGGGCATCGATATCGGCCCGGGAGAACTGATGCTAGCTGATCGTCTCAATCAAAAGGGCGCCGAAATTGATCTGGTGATTGCTCACCATCCCGACGGACTGGCTCTGACTACTCTGGCGCAGGCCATGGGTCTGCAGGCCGACATGTTCTCTTGTTGTGGGGTGCCGATCAATGTCGCAGAGCAAATCCTGCAGGGTGAAGCTGATAAAATTACCCAGAGTATAATTGTCGATAATTATAATCGCAGTGTGGACACGGCAAGATTATTAGAGCTGCCCTTTATGTGTGTGCATACCCCCGCTGACAATCTGGTGCAGCACTTCTGGGAGCAGCGCTTTGCCAAAGAGCAACCCAAACGCATCAAAGATATTCTGGCGATGCTCAACCAGGAACCAGAGTACACCGAAGCCGCTAAATACGAGGCCGGGCCACAATTATTGGCGGGTAGCGAAAACAATCGTGTCGGCAAGATCATGGTCGATATGACTGGTGGCACTGATGCGGGGCCTAAGCTTTACGACAGACTGGGCGCAGCGGGAGTCGGGACTCTGGTTGCCATGCATATGTCCAATGGCACCCTCGAGATTATGCAAAAGCACCATATCAACGTCGTGCTGGCCGGGCATATGTCGAGTGATTCTCTGGGCATCAATTTATTTTTGGACGCCCTTGAGAAAAAAGGCGTTAAAATTACTGCTGCATCAGGTCTGACACGTTTTTCGCGTTTAGAAAATACTGAGCAGGAGCAGCCCCAATGAAGCATCTGGCCCTCTACCGCAAATGGCGACCCCAGCGCTTTAGCGAAGTGGTGGGTCAGGAGCATATTTCCCGCACCCTACTGAATGCAATCCGTCTGGACCGCCTGGCCCATGCCTATTTGTTTTGTGGCCCCCGTGGCACTGGCAAAACCACTTCAGCGAGATTGCTGGCCAAGGCCTTAAATTGCCTGGACCCTCAGGAATATGAGCCCTGTAATGCCTGTCAGAACTGTGAAGAAATTACTGCCGGGCATTCCCTGGACGTGATCGAGATCGATGCCGCTTCCAATCGCGGAATCGATTCAGCTCGTGAGTTGCGCGAACAAGTACGCTTTGCGGCCAGCGGCGGCAAATATCGAGTCTTTATTATTGATGAGTTTCATATGCTCACCAAAGAAGCCTTTAATGCTTTGCTCAAAACCCTTGAAGAACCCCCTGAGCGTGTGATTTTTGTGCTAGCAACCACGGAGCCCCATGAGGTCCTGGCGACGATTGTCTCACGTTGCCAGCGCTTTGATTTTCAGCGGATTGCCAGTAGTAAAATGGCGCTTCATTTACAGCATGTGGCGACGGCAGAACAGATCGGGATTTCAACGGCAGCGATTGAAGCGATTTCGCGTAAAGCCAATGGAGGTCTACGCGACGCTTTGAGTTTGCTTGATCAGGTACAGGCCCTGGCTGCACCCGGCGAAAGCTTGCCAGATCCACTGGTTTATCGTATTTTGGGGCTGGTGCAAGAGCAAGAGGTCCTGAGCCTTTTACAGAGTGCCTTTGCTCATGATCCTGTAAAATTACTGGCCAGTCTGCAAGAGCTATTAGAACAGGGCCATGACCCGATGCAGATCGTACAAGAATTAATTCAACTCTTGCGCCACCTGAGCCTGGCCCAGTTGCCTGCGGAGTCATTGGAGCAAATGGGCGTGCCTTCGCATCTGGTCGAAGCCGTGCAACAAACTGGACGCTCTATCTCTCAGGGACAATTGGTTTCGGCTCTGGATCTCTTATTGCGCACAGGCGATCGCTTACACAAATGCTCCCAGCCCGACATTTGGCTCCAGGCAGATCTGCTTTGCCTCTGTTTAGAGGCCGACAAGAGCCTTTTGCATCGCATTGAAAAGTTAGAGTCTGGTCAAGTGTCAGCTCCACGTCAGCGTCCAGCTGCGGCATCAGCGGCATCAGCTCCTGCTGCGCGACCTGAGACCCCTACCCAGCCGATTTCTCGTCCGGAGCGAGCGCCTGCTGAGACACCCCCACGTCCTGTGGAGCGACCCCCTGAAGCTGCTACAGCGCCTCGTCAAACCCCAGCAGCTCCTTTACAGGCTACTGATACGGTGCCTGCGATCAATCCATTGGCTGGGCCCCCTCCGACAGGAATTGAAAATCAATGGCAGGCTTTTTTAGAGCAAGTTAAACTGCACCAAAAACCGGTGATCGGTTTTCTCTTAAGTGGTGAATTGCTCAAGGTCAGAGCTGACGATAAAACCTGGGTGCTGAACTTTTCAGGGCGCTTTCAACGGGACCGGATTGAGCACAAGCTCAAAGATGGTAGCTTGCAAGACCTGGTCTCACAAATTATGGGTGAGCCCTATCAAATTGAAGTCATGCTGAGCGAAAAAAAAAAGTCTAGTGAGCTAGATCCGTCTGCTACAAAGACTTCTTCCGCTGCTGCTGAAGCGGTTCAGCCTCCTCCTCTGGCAGCCCCGGATCCGGACACGAACCCTGTACCTGTTTCTATACCTGAGCCGCCTGTGCCAGTGACACCCAGCAAGCCATTGCCGGACCCTGTCAAAGCGCCGCCAGCGCCAGTTGCGATCATTCCAGAAGCTCGGGCTGAGATCAAGCAAGAGATTACGCCTGACACTGAATCTGATGAAGACGACTTCGGTGATGATCTGGTGGATATGTCTTATCTACCCAGCGAAGCGCCTGTTTTGGCACAGGTGGCTGATACAGCGCCAGCGTATCAGGTGGCCGTCAGTCAGGAACTGGCGAGCTTGCCTTTAGAACCTGCCCAAAGTCAAGAAATTGATTCCGTAACCTTTCCGGCCCGGGTCCAGTCTGAGACTCTGGCTGAAGCGCCCCATCTGACACCGGCAGCCACTGTCGGGATTCAATTGGACTCGCTTGGACCGGCAGAGCATGCCGGTCATATGGCCCATTTGCAAGAGATTGCAGATATGTTCAAAGGCAAAATTGTCGAGATGCATACTTAGGTCTCCAGGCGTTATAATAGGCCAATGACTTTTCAAAGCAATGACCGCTTTCAGATCGACCCCAGTGCCTGGATTGCACCGGGAGCGATTCTGCTAGGCGATGTTAGTCTCGGGGCACGCACGAGTATCTGGTTTCAGTGCTTACTGCGTGGCGATTGTGACCGGATTGTGATTGGTGACGACTGTAATTTACAGGATGGCTCTGTCTTGCATAATATGGCAGGTCATCCGGTAATCATTGGTGATCGGGTGAGTTTTGGGCACGGTGTGCTTGCCCATGGCTGCACGATCGCTAACGATGTGCTGGTGGGCATTCGGGCCACGATCTTAAATGGCGTCAGCATTGGTGAGCATTGTCTGATTGCTGCTGGCTCCTTGATCCCTGAAAACCGTGTGATTCCCCCCTATTCGTTGGTGATGGGCTCTCCGGCCAAAGTGGTTGGCGAAGTCAATCAGAAACACCTGGAAATGATTCGTCAGACAGCGATTCATTATGTCGACTATTCGCGTCAGTACAAAGAGCGCTTCCCGCAGTGGCAGCCTTTATGAGGGATTTATGATCTGCAAACATCTCTGGATCAGCGGTCGCGTGCAGGGTGTCTTTTTTCGGCGCAGCACCTTTAAGCGGGCCCAAAAAATTGGGCAGCTGTCGGGCTGGGTCAAAAATTTAAGTGACGGTCGGGTTGAAGTCCTGGTCGCCGGCCCGGCTGAGCAGGTTGAGCAATTGTTGGTTTATTGCCGCAAAGGCCCGCCTGCTGCTCGTGTTGATCAGCTGGAAATCAAATCTGAAAGCCCTGGAGAGAACTTAAATCCTTTTGAGATCCAGTAATTTCAGGAAACTCAGGGGCAGGGCTTGAGCAAATAGTCCTTTTGATTGGAACCCCGTCGGCATTTCCAGCTTTGCTGAACAGAGAGCAATTGCCAGTTACCGGCCTCTAAGCCAAATACAAAGCGGGTACGGGCACCAGCGATAGCGTCATCCATCAGGCCGGCTTCAGTGGCAATCACTGTGATTTGACTGGGGCTTTCAAGTGCGTTAGATCGGCTTTCGAGGCGGCGATAATGGGGGGCTGGCAGCCCTAACCATTGCAAAACCATCAATTCAGGATGTCTGCCCCAGGCCGGGTTTTCCAGGTTGATCGATTGATTAAAACGCGTGATACGCGCTTGCAAGCGACTGTTTTCAGTACCCGTCGCCTGATTTTCGGCAGCCGGAGGTGGCGCAGCTGAGGGGGTTTGAGCAGCCAACGGAAATGGCAAGCCTAAAAGGAACAGGCCTGCAAGCAGACCTGTTAATAGATTAGATTTCAAAACGATTAGTCTGCAGAAACAGTTTCTGCGGTTGCATCAATGTGACGCATGCCGTTTGAAAGGGTGGCAACCATTTCATCAAGTGAATCGGCGTATTCCATGATTGAGTCAACCACGAAGCAAAAGCCGTCAAAATCAATTTGATTAGCCAACATGCGGTATTTCAAAATGACCTGATCATCGACCAGGGCAAATTTACCAAAAACGTCGGCGACGTTCCATGAGAGCAGGGTTTTATACAACGCCATTTCGCTGTCGTTACTGAGCTGAATGTTTTGTGCGATCGAACCGTGGAAGTCTAAAAAGACATGATTGTCGAATTCAGATAAATAGAGCACCACAGCAGCGCTGCCGCGTGTCAGTAAGTATTCTCCATCGTTCTCTGAGTAATCGGCTCCTACGCGCTCCAAGTATTCTTTTACGCGGTGTCTGAGGGCATCAAGTAAAATACTCATTGTCCATCACCTTTCCTGTTGATTTCATCTTGCCTAGCTGATATGCTTTTGAGGTTCAGCAATACCCAGCATCATAACACAAAAAAGAGTGCTTGAATATGTCTCAAGATCCCAGTCAGAGCCTGCAGTTTGTGATTGTAACAGGTACCTCTGGCGCCGGAAAAAGCTTGGCTTTGCGCCATTTAGAAGACCTCGGCTTTTTTTGCACGGACAATATGATCCCGGCCTTACTGGCGTCTTATGTCGATCTCTTATCGACCCAGTTTCGCCGGATCGCTGTGGGAGTCGATCTGCGTGGCGGCCGCTTTTTTGATGATTTGTCGGGCTGCTTGCATCTCTTAAAAGAACGCGGCTTTGACTATCGTCTGCTGTTTTTGGACGCCCAGGATGAATACTTAGTGCGGCGTTTTAGCGAAACCCGTCGCCGTCACCCTTTGCAAAACGAAGACCTGAGTCTGCTTGAAAGCATCCGCCAGGAAAAAGAACGTCTACAAGAAGTGCGTGAGCAAGCCGAACTGATTTTGGATACCTCGCGTATGAAGACAGCTGAACTCAAGCAGATCATTGCTGAGCGTCTGATGGACGAACAAGCGGTCCAGCAAGGCCTGGTGATCACGGTGACGTCGTTTGGCTACCGTTATGGGGTGCCGATGGACGCGGATCTGACCTTTGATGTGCGGTTTTTACCCAACCCTTATTATAACCCCCATTTGCGACCCCACACTGGCCTTGAAAAACCGGTGCAATCGTATGTGCTGGCACAAGAAGTGACCCAGACTTTTATCGAAAAGTTTTTCGACTTCTTAAACTACTTAATTCCGCACTATCGCAGTGAGGGCAAAAGCAATCTGAATCTGGCGATTGGCTGTACCGGTGGGCGCCACCGTTCGGTGGCCATTAGTCACCAATTGGTCAAACAGCTCAAAGCCCAGAATTATTATGTGCTCGAAAAACACCGCGATATCAGCAAAGACGATGAGCGTTACCGGGTCGATCAAAAGCGCCGTCCCCAGGACCTCTCACTGGTCTTTTTAGGCGGGGGTACGGGCCTCTCGACACTTCTGCGCAGCTTCAAAAAACAGTTCCATGATCTAACTGCCGTGGTGACCGTTTCTGACGATGGCGGCAGCTCGGGTCGCTTGCGCAAAGACATGGGCATTTTGCCCCCAGGCGATCTGCGCAATTGCCTGCTTGCCCTGGCTGACGAAGAAGATCTGATGACCGATCTTTTGAATTATCGTTTTCAACAGGGCGAGCTCAGCGGGCATAGCTTTGGCAATTTATTTCTGACGGCGATGGCTGAAGTTGTGGGTGATTTTCATCAGGCGATTGAAGCCAGCAGCAAAGTCTTGGCAATTCGAGGCCGGGTCTTACCTGTCTCGCTGGGCAATATTATGCTCGAAGCAGAGATGCAAGATGGAGTCACCGTACAGGGAGAATCTTCGATCACCGAATACAATGGCAAAATCCGTCGCTTGCGCTTGCGGGGTGAAAGCCTGAAGCCTTTGCCAGAAGCCCTGGAAACCCTGGCTGCTGCCGATGCTCTGATTCTAGGCCCAGGCAGTTTATACACCAGTATTTTGCCTCACCTCTTGTTCCCTGAAGTGGTGAGCGCGATTCAGGACTTCAAAGGCCCCCGGATCTTTATTTGCAATATGATGAGCCAGGTAGGAGAAACGATGGCTTATTGCGTGCAGGATTATGTCGAAGCGCTTTATGATCATGCTGGCTGTCGCGATTGGCTGGATTATGTGCTGGTCAATACCCATCAGCCTGATGCCGAAACCCTGGCACGCTACGCTGAGGAAGGCTCGTTACCCGTCGCCTATAACGCCGAAATTCTTGCCAGCTATAGCTTTGAAGTGATCGCTGAAGATTTTCTGGGTGAAACCGACTATGCCCGTCACAATGCCGCCAAGGTCTCGGCTGCGGTTTCCAATATTCTCAAAGCCTGGTATTTCAAGGAACTCTAGCCTTCAGGCGGTGCTGACTTAAACGTCAGCTTAAAAAACAACAGCGTACTCGCCAGCCCTAAGGTGATCACATTGCTGACAATCAGAGGCATCGCTCCAATCCAGATGCCGTAAATCAGCCAGAGGGTAATACCGACGGTGAAAAGCGAAAACATGCCCAGTGAGAGATCGTCTGCTGAGCCACTGCGCCAGGTTTTGATGACCTGAGGCACAAACGAGATCGTCGTGAGTACGCCTGCCAGTAGGCCTAGCCAATCAGGGTGCATCAGTGGCCGCCGGATGCAGTTCGAGTAAGGGGCCAAACGGGCCAAGCAAGTGTTGTTCGGCTGAGGCTTGATCTTTGTAAGGTGGATAAGGCACATCCACCGGTTTGGTGCTCAGATTAGGGTAATCCTCTCCCACAAAATCTGGGCGCTTCTGAGTGTTCATATAAGCAGCGATATCATAGGCCTGTCCCGTCGTTAAAACCGGGCGACCCAATGGCATATTGGCTTTGATATAGCGGGTAGCAATCAGCTGACGAGCCATATTGGAACCGCTGCCATAGCTGTCGGGGCCCCACAGAGGAGGGAAGACATAGCCTGTTTGATTACCATCTTCTTTTTGTCCGAGCCCTTGCTCACCGTGGCAAGCAGCACAGTGATAGGTATACAGCTCCTGACCCACTTTGGGATCCGCAGCACGCGCAGGGATCTCGATTTCAGGCAAGCCAGCTTCAGCTAAGTTAGCGCCCACCGGAATCTCCTCGCTGAGCCAGTTCAGATAGGCTAGCATTGCTGTCATCTCTTGGCCTTCTAAAGGCAGATCTTGACCGTTCAAACTGCGTACAAAGCAGGCATTGATGCGTTCTGCCAGGGTCACTGCTTTGTCCAGGGGAGCATAATAGGCCGGGTAGCGATGGCTGATGCCTACAAAACCGATAGCGTTGGCACGAGTGCCTTTACCGAGGTGGCAATTTTTACAGCTGAGTTGATTGCCCGCCAGTCGTAAAGCGGGATCTTTGGCCGCTGGCCCCAGGTATTGATCAGTATTGGCGATCAGTTCGCGGCCATAGCGAATGGTTTCACCCATTGGAGTCTCTGGGATCTGTTCGGGGAAGCGCCATTCCACCACTTCTGTCGATTGGCCGGTCCCCGGACTGGCTGAAGCCACTGCCGATTCTTTTTGGGGCTTGCAAGCCATGATGCACAGACAGATCAAGCCGATCACGCCCAGATAATGATAGGTTCTAATGTAGTTTTTCATTGTTCTGTTGCCGTGTGCCATCGCGTTGGGTTTTTTTTGCTAAGTTTTTGATTAGGGCCTGATTCAAGTCGACCCCGGTTTGATTGGCCAGGCAAATCAAGACAAATAGGACGTCGGCCATTTCGTCGCCCAAGTCGCGGTCGAGATCAGACTCTTTGAAGCTCTGCTCACCATAGGTGCGTGAAATCAGACGAGCCAGTTCGCCCACTTCTTCGACAAGTTGTGCCAAATTGGTGAGCTCCGAAAAATAGCGTACGCCAATCTCTTGGATCCACTGATCCACCCGTTGCTGTGCTTCGGGTAGGGTGAGTTCGCTCATGCTTATACCTCGTTTATCATCGTCGCAAAGTATAACATGAGGGCGTTCTAACTAAGATCTCTTAATGATCAAAGACAGTGGTATACAGTGGTGAGCCATTTTGGAGCAGACGCAAGACCGATAAGTATTTATGAATAAATAGTTTGGCCCGTGGAAACTTGTCAGCCAAAGACTTGAGGTCAGTCGCTGTTAGCAAATGAATATAGCGTGCGATTGTGATTTCGATCAATTCAGGATGCGTCTTGAGAACGGTTTCGAGCACCATTTTCATCAATTCAGGCTGATGTTGCTCAGTAGAAATCAAATACGACAGAGCACTGGCCAAACGACTAGAAGGCTGCTCGTTTTGATCCTGTTCGTCATTTTTCTTTTTCATTGTTCAACTCCTTGTTGGCGAATGCCGATGACCCTAACTTAAACGGGTTATTAGCTTCAAAGCTAGTCCACGATTCGTTTTTTAACGACTTTTTAGCGCAGCTTATTTGTTTTGTTTATATTTGGTTTGGGCTTTGTTGAGAGCATTAATCTCAAAATTAGCTAAAAATTGACCAGGGCATAAACTTAAATTAAGAATGAAACTTCAAAAAAGAGCTATAAATAAAGAAGAGAGATAAAGAGAGACGTAGAGATGAAAAAAATAGCCCTTGCATTAACTGGTTTGATTTTGACTGCCTGTACGGGGCAGAGCATGACTCCGAGCGCGCCGATACAATCCTTGGTTAACACCAAACGGCTACAACAGGCAATACCGCAAGTTCAGACTGAACGTTTTCAAACCATTAAAAACGAAGTGATCGTTAAATACCGCAGTGGCTTCTCAACCCAAAGTACGCATCAGGCCGTGGCCGGTGCCAAAGTCCTCGACGTTTTTAATACGGCCTCTACCGAAAGCACCCAATTGCATCGCCTGCCCGAAAATACCCAATTAGAGACCGCTCTCAAGCAATACGAAGCAGACCCTGGTGTCGAATTTGCAATTCCCAATGTTAATTTTCAAGTGCAAATGACTGTCTGGGACAAAGTTAAAAAAGCTTTTACAAAAACACCTGATGCAAGCCCTTCTGCAACTCCTGTGGCTCGTGGAAAAGCCCCTTCTCTGGCGAGTGTGCAGGCTGAAGACCCTTTAAGTGGTGAGCAATGGTATCTCGCGCAAATGCAAATGGAGAAAATCTGGAGCCAGTATGGTCAAGGTAACTCCGGTGTGACTGTTGCCGTGCTCGATACGGGCGTTGATTATACTCACCCTGATTTGGTGGGGCGCGTGATCAAAGGCCCTGATTATATCGATAAAGACTATGACCCCAAAGATATGCACGGCCATGGCACCCATGTCGCTGGCATTATTGCGGCTGGCTTAAACAACCATGAAGGCGGAAGCGGTTTAGCGCCTGATGTCAAAATCATGGCTATTCGTGTGCTTGATGAAAACGGCGGTGGCTCTCTCTTTAATATCGCCAAAGGCCTGGCTTATGCAGCCAATCACGGTGCCAAAGTGATCAACTTAAGCCTCGGTTCTCCCTCCGGTGGTGGCGTCATGAAAACCCTGGCCAACTATATCGCAGGCTATGCCGAAGCTAAAGGCTCTCTGATTATTGCTGCTGCGGGTAATGCCGGCGGTGAAATTGGTTACCCAGCTGCTGCCAGTCGCTTTATGGCTGTCGGTGCCGTCAACGAAGAAAAATATCTGGCTTCTTTCTCGAATTGGGGCAAAGAGTTAGATGTCGTTGCCCCCGGCGTCAATATTCTTTCGACCTTCCCAACCTACCCAGTGACAACCAATGCCCTGGGACTACCCCAGAACTACGCCACTCTCAACGGCACCTCAATGGCGACACCGATGGTTTCTGCCCTGGCAGCGATTATTTGGAGCCAAAACCCCTATCTTACACCTGCCGAAGTGCGTCAGAAAATCGAAAGCTCAGCGACTGACCTGGGTGCGATTGGTGTGGATGAGCGCTATGGTCACGGCTTAATCAATCCCTTGCAAGCGTTAGCTGCAGCCGCACAAAAATAAGTATGGAAATCGAAGTTAAGCTGCTTGATATTAACCCTGAGCAGGTTCGTCAGGCCTTGCAGGCTTTAGATGCTCAGTTCTTAGGGCGCGAATTTCAACAAAACCATATGTATGATTACCCTGATCGCCGCTTATATGAGCAAGAAGATGGCTCTTATGTGCGTTTGCGCCGCAGTCACTGGCTTGAACACCCACAGGATCGAGAGTCTGAAGTTTTGTTGACCTTCAAAAAGACCGTTTCACGCACGGCTTATAAAATCGCTGACGAAACCGAAACCCAGGTGGCCAATTTTGAAGCCATGCATCGTTTTTTAGAGCAGATGGGGCTGATCGAAGTCCGGGTGGATGAAAAGCTGCGGGAAAGCTATCAATTGGGCTCAGTCCACTTTGAAATCGATGAATGGGCAGGCTTGCCGCCTTACCTCGAAATTGAGGCCGAATCTGAGGCCGATGTAGAGCTCGGGCTCAAGCAATTGGGCTTTTCTTTGGCTGATACCACTGCTATGAACTTGCGCGAGGTGCTGGCAAGATATAATATAAAAGCCGAGACCCTGCGCTTTGCTGACTTTGGGCGAACGATCTTAAAGTAGGCGAGTCAATACCAATTCAATTCGAGGATATATCATGATTAAAGATCGTAAGTTTTTAACGGGAATCACGCTGGGCCTGGTAGTAGGTGCTTCAGTCATGGCTTTGCAACCGAGCAACGCAGCGGGGGAAGACGCTAAATCGGCAGCTATCATGTCGGGTATAGCCAAAGTGATGATTCAGGTGGTCAATAACCAGAAAACCACAAATACTGAGCTAACTGAGATTAAAAACGAGTTGAAAGCCTTACATAAAACCAATCGAGACATTTTAAAAACCAATGGGACTGGTTTTGAATAATTAAGACCAGACTCACTTTTCATTGCCGGAGTCTGAGCACAAGTCAGTGAATTCTGCTCACCGTTTGCTTTTGAGCTCAAGTGCTCTCTTTGATAGACTCTGGGTTCACTGGCTTTAGGGCTCAAAAAGCGGTATGATAAGAATTGAAAACCTTTCCTAAAAGAGCAGTGCATGTCAGCTGAAAACAATCAGAACTCCGAACAGTTTAGCCTGGTTTCGCTGGATAAATCTCAGCAAGCGGCTAACTCTTATTCGAGTATGAGCCGCAGAGCCCGTGGGGAATCAGAGAGCACGCTGAGTGTCAATGAAAGTGAAGCCAAAGAAAAACTGGCGCCACCCAAACCCCCACCCAAACCCAAGACTGAGCCCGAGAAGGGCAAAAAACCTGCAGCTAAAACCCGGCCTTTGACCCAACCACTCACGGGCAAAGGCGATGCTATGGACGATTCTCTCGATGATATTTTAGCCAAGCTCGAAGAATTTAATCAGTCCGTTAGCCTCTTGTTTTCGAATGCCTCAGCAGCAGCCAAAAATATTGCTCTGGTGCTGATTACACCGCTTTTGCCTTTTTTAAATGGCATTCTCAGACTGCTCACTATTCCTTTGCAATTTATCAATTTGCTGTCAGGCAAGGTCAATGAGCGGATTCAAAAAAAACGCGGCCAGCCCATATCGACAGCTAATCAGGCTGCTGGAGCCGTTGCTGAGCCTGAAGAAGTTCCTGCTCCATCCCCTGCTGCTTCAGCGCAGACAGCTGGTTTTTCAGATATGATCGAGTTGAATATTGTCTTCACTGACAATATGAAAAAACAGCTCTATAAGAGAAAGCCAGGCATGAACCAAAAGCTGGGTGCCATGGAAGAAGATTTGATTCTTTCCAATGCTTTACTGGCCATTTCTGAGTGTGCTGAATTCACTGCTGATTTGCCCAGCCCGACGACCGGGCTCTACGCAGGCCAAAAAATCTATGATATTATGTCCAATGTCACCAAAGATGATGCCGCCATATTTCTCGGCTTTGTCAAGGCGTTTCCGGGGAAATATATTGGTAAAGAGTGGAAAATCTCTGAAACCTTTGCTACCTGGTTAATTAACAACGCCCCCATTGCTGAATAGGAGTCCCGAGATGAAAACAATCATTTTAGCTATTTTTGCTGGTTCTGTTGGCCTGTATTCGCTCTTCAATTCGGTCACATTAAATCAACTATTAGGTAAGCAGGCCGGGCGTAGTCTGAAATACCCCCATTCGCACTCATGAAAAAATACTTCTTATTGGCTCTAGCTACCCTTTGCCTGACAAACCCGGTACAAGCGGCTGATTCCCCACGTGACCTGGTCGACCTGATCCTTGAAAAACGGGTTTCAGGTGAGCTGCATCAAGGCCGTTTCCCGATGATTAACCCGCATCACCCTCAAATGCTTGGCTTTAGCTACCCTATTAGCTACCTCAAAGGACCTGTTAGCTCTGTCTCCCAACCTTTACATGGTCGGATAGCGGTTCAAAAAACATACGAATTGTCTCAGGATCCCAAGACCTTTCAGTCTCTGATCAAGGTTATGGATGCTAAGACCGGTGAACTCAGTTCTCAGATCTCAGTTGGCCGGCGTGCCAGTCAGATTCTGGCCGACCCCAAGCGCAATCGTTTGTATGTGCTTTCGGGCGGTTATTTTGGTGCGATCTGGGAAATTGACACGATGCAAGAGATTGTTGTGCGCAAACTCCCTTTGGTTAAACCCGACAGCCCTGAATTGCCACGCTGGAACCCGCACCAAATGGGATTTTCTGCTGATGGTCAGAGCTTATTATTGGCTGCTGGCGATAGCTGGCAGATTGATCTGGCTTCAGGGGTCGCTCGCCTTGCCAAAGGTGCTTCAGTTCCGGCTTCGGCTGCTCACCCACTTAAAGTCAAGGTTCGTACCGCTGCTGGTCGGCCTCCTGCGATTTCAAAGCTGATGTTTATGGCCAGCCGTAATCAGGATTATATACGCATGATTGATCGTGAAAGCTTACGCACGATCGGTATTTTACCCGTTGATTTTAATGTGGACGATGTACTTTTAACGGCTGATCGCAAGCGTTTGTTTGCTTACCACCGTCGTTTTGGTCAGGTCTCGGTGATCGAGTTAAGCAATCGTTCTGATCAGCGCTTCTCTGTTGTTGAGCGCTATCAAGATCCCCGCTTTAAAAGCACTCAACCTTTACGGCTAGCCAGTGCCGAAGGACAAGTCCTGCTCTGGGATGGTCGGGGAGCTACGGTTGCTAGCTTTGACAGCCAAAGTCTTTACCCCAAAATCGGCGTGCCGATCATGGTTCGTCCAATGACCCAGCCCGTGTGGGTTTCTAAACCAGCCCGTCAACGTTTCTATGTTCGCAAAGACACCATTTACGCTGAATACCTTGATGAGGGCCCAAGCAACCTGCCTCAGCCTTTGGATCTGGGAGCAAAGGTGACTGATATGCTGTTCTCTCATGATCGCTTGCATTTGTACGCCTTAATGGCCAATCACGAATTGCTCTCGATCAATCCAGCCACGCACGCCATTGAACAGCGTTTGCCTCTGGGGATGAATCCGGCTTATTTGGATCTATCGAACGATGGGCAAAAAATCTATGTGATTGATCGCGATCAGGGATCTTTAAGAGAAGTCCTCAGTTCAAATCTGAAGCTCAATCGTGAAGTTTTAATCGATCTCGGTGAAGACACGCCTCAGCAAATTACCTTGTACGAGCCTGGTTTGACTCAGGTCATTCAGATTGAATTGCCCAGATATGCTCATGATGTGGTGCGTGTGACACGCTAAATGCTAAGCATTGCCCCTATGCAGAGTGAGCACATCCAAACGGTTTCAAGTTTGGAAAAGCTTTGTTTTGGTCCCCATTGGGCACTAACTCAATTTGACCGTGAGCTAGATAATCCGCGTTGTTCTTATTTTGTTGCTCTGGAGGGTGAACAGGTTCTGGCTTATTTAGGTTACTGGAAGATTCTGGAAGAAGCCCATATCACTTCAGTGGGGGTGCATCCAGCGCAGCGAAAGCGACGTATCGCACAGCATTTAATGTGCTATATGATAGATGATTGTATCCAGCATGAGATCCAGTGGATCACATTAGAGGTGAAGGCCAGTAATGTCTCGGCCCAAAAGTTATATGAGAAATTTGGTTTTGCGGTCATGGGACGACGCAAAAACTATTATCAGGCTGAAAAAGAAGATGCCTTGATTATGTGGACTGAAGATATTTCAGAGGCTACCTATCAAGACAAATTACAAGAGTTGAAACAAGAAAGTCAATATTTTAAAGTGCAAGAGAGGAGCTCATCATGAAAGGGATTATTAGAACATCAGCAGGCCTCGCCCTGCTATTTGCTTTAAGCGCTTGTCAGGGTGATATCGAGAAAGTCGTTCAAAAAAATATGGACGGTTTTAAAAATCAGGATGTGGGCATGATTATGGCCACGATCGATACGCAGTCACCGAGCTATGACAATACCAAAGCCCAGGCGACCCAGCTGATCAAAAGCTATAACCTGGATTTTCAGATTGAATCGATGTCTGTGATTTCCAAGCCGGCAGATGAAGCCAAGGCCCTGGAAAAAGCCCAACAAGACAGTCAGGATGCCACGGGCATAGACAGTGCTTTAGACACCTTTATCAATGAGGATGAAAAAGCCGATGCTGCAGCAAAAAAGCAGCAGATGGAAATGGAAAAGGGCAAGCAGCCTTTAAAAGCTGAAGTCAAAGTGGTTCAGATGACACGCAAGCGTGATCAGGCCAGTAAGTTTGTCAGCAACCGTGTGATTGCCTTGCATACCTTACATAAATATCCAATGGATGAAAACCCTGAGTGGAAGATCTACAAAAGTGAGATCCTCTCGGTGGATGAAATTCCCGAAGAAAGTTAAATCATGGAATCGCTCAAACGCGCCCTGCGTAAAAACCCGGAAAAACTTCAGCATCTTTCTGATTTGCTAGAAACTTCAATTGACGGTACCCGCGATATTTTCGTGAACCGTCCCTTGAATATGGCAAATATTGGTTGGATTGGCTTTGATATGGACTATACTTTAGCCATTTATCGCAAAAAAGCTATCGAGGAGCTGGCCTTTCGTAAAACACTTGAAAAACTGGTGTCACAAAAAGGCTATCCAGCAGAAATCCTCGCGCTGGAGTACCGGGTTGAGAGCGTGATCCGTGGCTTATTGGTTGATCGCAGCAAAGGTAATTTGCTCAAGATCAATCGCTTCAAGCAGGTTTGCCGAGTTCAGCACGGCTCACACACCCTGGAGAACACCGCCTATTTTAACGATAAAGTAGATCAATCTGACTTTGATCGCTTTGCTTCAGTTGATACGCTGTTTTCTCTGCCTGAAGCTTATTTGTTTACCCTGCTGGTAGATTGGAAAGAAGAGCAAGGTTTGGGTGATCGCAGTTTTGAAGTGATCTATGATGATATTCGAACCTGCATTGACCTGACTCACCGCGACGGCTCTTTAAAGTCTGAAATTATTGCCAATTTAGATCATTATATTTATCGTGATCCGCACCTGGCTCTGGCCCTGGATAAATTGATCGAGTCAGGTAAAAAGTTATTTGTCTTAACCAATTCAGAGTATTATTACACCGAAAAAGTGATGCGTTTTTTATTAGATGACTCAGACAATCTGGCCTATAAATCCTGGCGCGATTATTTTGAGATCATTTTGGTGAACGGGCGCAAGCCGGTGTTCTTTAAAGAAAAGAACCCTTTCTTTTTGGTTGATGAAGCCACCGGGGACGACTTGCCCTTCACCACCCCCCATTTTGAGCCAGGCCGGGTCTATAGCCAGGGTAATTATATCGACTTTGAGAATATAATTGAAGCCAAAGGCAATCAGATTTTGTACGTCGGAGATCATATTTTCGGAGACATCATGCGCTCGGACAAAGACTCTAATTGGCGTACAGTGCTGGTCGTTGAAGAGTTAGAGTCAGAACTGCAGCGCTCAGAAGAATTGCGTGAAAAGCGCGTGCGTTTGCGCCGCTTAAGTAATAAATTTGACAAGCTCAATTATGAAATCCATATTTATTCAAGTCAGCTGAATGCTCTCAATGGCATGGTCGTGGGCGATGTGCATTTTAATGATAACGAACAGCAGGCCTTTGATAAAACGATTGATGAGCTCAATACCGAGCTCGCGCTCTGCCAAAAAGACATGCTGCGCACCGAGAAAAAAATTAAAAATCTGCGCAAAGAGATCAATACGGCTTATCACCCGGTCTGGGGCCCTTTGTTTCACGACAATGACGATATGTCGCGCTTTGCGGATCAGGTGCGAGATTATGCCAGTCTCTATACCAGCCGGGTCAGTAATTTCTTCTTTTACCCAACCGATCGTTATTATAAATCTCTGCGTGACATCATGCCTCACGAACGCTGGATGGATTTATCGGTCTAGTGCGAGCCAGATGGTTTAAGTTCAGTCTGGGGCTTTGCCTATTGGGCTTGCTTCTCTTACCTGGGTTTTCGGATCAACCGGTGCAAGCTAAAAATAGTCAGCGTCTACATGTGGCACTGCTTACGCCGCGTAATGATGCCTTTTGGACGATGTTTTATACGATTACCCAGGCTGCCGCCGATGATCTCAAGATTGACTTGGAGTGGTTGCCTGCTCTCAATGACCCCCAAAAGCAATTGAAAGACGCCACCGAATTGCTGCAACGCAAGCACAATCGGCCGGATGTTTTGGTCTATAAAAATTACAATGGCACGGCGATTCCAATTCTCAAAATGGCCGAAGCAGCCGGGGTCTATTCTCTGATTTTTGAAGAAAGCCTGACCCCTGAAGAAGCAAAAACTCATGGCCGTCCCCGCGAGAAATATGCGCACTGGTTGGGTGAAATTGTCCCCGATAATATTGATGCTGGCTTTCGCCTGATGGAAGCCTTGATTGCCAAAGCCAAACAAACAGGCCGTGTTGACTCACAGGGTCGGATCCAGATGATTGCCCTGGCTGGCAATATGGAAGAAGGCTCATCTTCTGAGCGTATCCAGGGCTTGCAAATTGCTTTGCAAAGCCATCCCGAAGTCTTGTTACACGAAATAGCTGCCGGGTTTTGGAAAGAGCCGGTCGCTCAGCAGAAAACGCACCGTTTATTGCAAACTTATCCGGACGTGGTAGCTGTCTGGACTGCCAATGACACGATGCCTGTGGGGGCACGCCGGGCAGCAGACGCCCTTGGTAAGCCTGATTTGCTGATCGGAGGTACGGGTACTACGCCTGCGGCTGCTCAGGACCTACAAGCCGGCAAGGTAGATCTGTCAGTGGGTGGCAATTTTTTGTTGGGGGGCTTTGTGATGGTGCTGCTACATGATTATTTTAATGGCTACGATTTTGCCAGCGAGTCGACCATGATGCGTTTGAACTTATATTTATTTAACCGCCAAAATGTGAGTGACTATGCCCGCGCGATGCAAAGCAATAATTGGCAACAGGTCGATTTTGGCGCTTTATCTAAAGCGAAAAACCATTCACTTTATACCTATAATTTTGGCTTTGCTCCGATCTTAGCGCAAATGCGTCAACGAGCCAATAGGTGACAAGGAGGCTTGAGGGCTTGCATTCCAAAATGCTAGTTTGTACAATCGAGTGAGCATTGCTTAAATTCAGAGATTTCATGGGAGCCGCCAAATGCAAAGTTGTCAAGCCTGCTGTCAGCTGCTTTTAAAAGGGCGAGATATCCTGTGAAAACAGATGCTGGGATTCAAGAGCGCATTGCAGCGCAACAGCAAAAGCGGCAGCAGGAGGCCCAGGCCTGTTTGCAAATTGCCGAAACCTGTTTAGATAAGCTGATCAAATGTAATTTTTCGGTGCCTGATCTGGCAGTGCATGCCTATCGTTACCTGCTCAAAGGCCTGAAACTCAACCGCAGCAATCCCCGGTTTTATTGCCAACTGGCTTTTTTGTTGGCGATTTATCGGCGTCGTGACCTGGCCGAAAAGTACTTGCGACAGGCCTTAAAACTGGACCCCCAAAATAGCGAGGCGCTGCAATTGCAGGCGCGCTTACAGCAGGCCGCTTCAGTATTAGAGAGTCCCGTAGTGAGCGATACTGAGCCCGAACTGAGTTTATTACAAGCGCAGCCTGACCTCGATATCGAGCTGGGTTTCCAACAGAGTCCGGTGCTTTCAGCCCATGAAGCCCGTCAAATCTATGCTGAATTATTGCAAGAGCTTCCCGATCTGCTGCAAAAAATGCAAGCAGACGCCGAGCATTGGAAATTGTCCTTGATTCCGACGGTGGTAGAGCAACACCGGGCTAATGCCGATCAGTTGAAAACGCAATTGATTGCGATAGAAAGACAAATGCATCACATTCAGGCCTTCCAGCCGGTCTCTGAATTGCAGGAGGTCTTAAGTGACTTGCAGGCCTTAAGTGAACATTTAGATTCCCATAGCCAGTGTTCGCAATTGGCCTTAAGCCTGCGCGAAGAGATCACTGATTTGATTCAAGCGGCACGCCAATTGCAAAAAGATAAATCGCAACAAGCCCCTCAGGACGTAGATGCCGAGCTTGATGATCTATTTCTGCGCTATGAAGCCATTGCTGATCAGCTGGAATCACTAGAAGCTAAAGCTCAGGATATTACCGCTTTAGAACGCTATTTTTCTCCGCTATCACGTTTACTAGAGAATTTGCAAAAAACCTAAAATAAGCTGAAGCTCTATTCCCATAGTTGACGATACTCACTTATCACTGAGCTGAATAGTGCTGATTTATGTGTTTTTTCTGTCGAATGGTTTAGAACTCCCTTTACTCTGGGTATATTGTAGAGAGAGTTTGTTTGATGGAGAGAAATTATGAATAATCCGCGCATTGGTTCGAATACTGGCATTACAGCGCTTCCCAATAATACCCCTAAAATTGATCGGGCCCGCACGTTGCCGACTCAAACGGTCGATGCACCTACTCCCAATCCAGAAGCGTTTCAACGAACCCCAGATGAATTTTCTGCTCCCACTGAAACTGTGTCTGAATCTACATTTGAACAAACTCCCCCGGATGTCTCATTGCTAGAGACTCCTCCTGAAGGCGATGCCATGCCAGAAAGCTTAGAGCTGGCAAGCGTGCTCAATGAGTCCGAAGGCCTGCCGGCAACGGAAGTGGCAAATCTGCTAGAGGCACCGACAGAAACAGCTGAAGGGGAGCAGCCTGCCAGCGCCTATAAAGACATCGCTGAGACCCTGGGCATGAGCGCTGACGAAGTGAAGTCCTTCCGGGATAATCTGGCCGTTAAAATTGCCCGCACGGGTATGACCAGTGGCCCAGCGGCCCGAATCTTACAAACGATAGATAAAATGGCGGCTAATGAGGGCTCCTTTGCTGGGGCCAGCGGTAAACTGCGTGGTGTGTTGCTGGTCGCAACACAGGCTAAGCTGATGCAGAGCAATCAGCCTGAGATTGCAAAGCAAATAGGCGTTCCCAAACTGAATGCCATGGTAGATGGCATGGTGGCCCATGTTTCTAAAGGCAGTGTAGGCGCTACCAATATTATCAACTCTTATCTGGGGCGCGACTCAGGCAAAGCGGAAGGCTCTGCGCGAGATATTGCTGCGAATGCGGACCAGCGCATCAATGATCTGGCTGATCTGGTCGGGATGATGTCCGGTGAGCAGCCGATGGATGAGGTCAATGCTGGGCGAATTGTTTTTGAAATGGTGCTTGATCATGGCGCTGATGCGGCCCTGGCCATGAAAGAAATGATGCCGCCCAATGCTCGCGCCAAATATGAACAAACCGTAAAAAAAGTCGAAGCTAAAATGGCTCAACTGACAACTCGTCTGGGCAAAGAAGGCTTTGAGGAAATCACGAAGCTAGCCAAAGATTCTCCAGAGATTGCGCGTTATCTCGGGCGCCTGATTACAGATGATTCTGTGGTAGGTAAAGCCGCCCATACGATTGACCTCTTAGGGGAAATCGCCAAGTCACCTGCCGGTAAAAAAATACTGGGCGAAACAGGGTCAAAAGCCCTGACCGCCCTACATGGCCTCTTGCAACTGGACAATTTTTCGCAAAACCAACTGAAAGCACTCTTGAGTGCCGATACGGCTCCGGCCTTACGAGCAGAAGCGCTACACCATTTGGTTGATAATTTTAAAGCCAAATTTGCCCAATTGAATCCAGGCAATCTGGAAGCGATCAAAGGGTTTTCAGACCAGATCATGGGCAAGGTCAAAACGGCTTTTAATGTCTCGACAGAAGTGATGGCTGATGTCGGACGCCGGGTTGCTGCAGGTGCTGCGGGTGTGGTTGAAGATGCCGCTGAGATCTTAAGCAAAAAAGTCGATGACCTGGCCAAAGCGATGGGAATGAGCCCGGCGACGACTGCTAAGTTTAAAAGCATGGTTAGCAAAATGGGGCCTGAAGCTGCCGAAAATGCGCTGCATCTTGTCAAGCGTGCTGGCAAAGAATTGGCAAGCACCTTTGTTTCGATGGTCAGTGGCATGCCCCCGAGTGCAGTAGAGACAATCTTTTCGAGTCGGGTTGTCGGTGAAATGGTCGTCGATACGGTTAAAGCTGCTGGCAAGGCCCTCTCCAAAATGGGCATCTCTATTGCTGAGCAAGGCCCTAAGCTAGCTGCTAAGCTCGGCAAAGGCGTCATGAAAGTTATTCCTGCCCTTGGTGGGGTGATGTCTGCTTATGATACCGGCCGCATGGCGAAGATGGCCATGGATAGCAACTTAAAGCCCGAAGTGCGCACTCTGGCGCTGTTGGGTTCAGCTATCAATGGCGCTGATACTGTCTTAGCGGTGACCGAGGCCCTGGGCGTGGGCAATGTCGCCTTCCCAGCTCAGTTGGCCCTGGCGGGTGCCTCACTGGTGATTGACGTGGCGATTGACCATTATAAAGAGAACCCGATGCCTGAAAAAATGGTCAAAACCATACGTCGTGGGGCTGCTCTGGCTGCATTAGGTGGGGTTGTTGCTGCTCCTCTCACTGGAGGCGGGACGATTGGTGTGAGTGCTGCTCTGGCCGGTATTTGGGGGGGCGATGTTCTGGCCAAAGAGCTCGTTTCTATGGGCAAAGAAGGCATTGCCGAGCTCAAAAAACTGGTGCAAGCGGGTGGAGAGCTTGCCGATAAAGCCTGGCAGGGCCTCAAGGATATGGGCGCCAAAGGTGTTGATGTCCTCAAAGGTTGGGCTACTGAAGGCGGGCGCATGGCAACCCAGGCTTACGATAAAATGGCTCAAATGGGCCAACAGGGGATGGCGGCGATCAAAGATCTGGCACATAAGGGTGGCCAGGTTGCCACGGATGCTTTAAACGCCATGAAGCGAGCGGGCACTGCAGGAATTAACGCCCTCAAAGATCTTGTCAAAGCCGGGGATGCGTTGGCCGGCAAAGCGATCAGCTCTCTCAAAAGTATGGGCTCTGCCGGTGTCGCTGCTGTCAAATCTGCGATGAACGATCTCTGGAATGCCGGTGCCAGTGGGATGAAGTCTCTGGCCAGCTTGTATCGCAATAGCGGTATCTCGGAAGTGACCAGCTTTATGATGGATAAACTGAAAACGGCCTGGAATGATTCTTCGTTTAGCAATGGCTATGAAGGGATTCGGGACCTGATTGGTGAAATGTGGGATTCGGCTTCTGCGGCGGGATCTGAAGCCAAAGCCTTTGTGAAAGATATGGTGTCTCAGTTTGATCAGAAATACGCTGGAGACTGGGTGCCCGACTGGACCTATGATTGGATGTAAAGCTGCTGATGGCCGAGGGGGGCTTGTGTTTCCCTCAGCTTGGTTTTCTATCTGACTTAGCCAAATAAATAACGCAAGGGCAATTCCACCCGATTGGCCCAGGCGTGCTCGTCGTGGCCCATCATATAGTCCACGTAAAAGCCCAGATTATGGGGTTGTTGATAACCGACTTGTTCCAGTGCTTTGACAAAAAGCTGTGTGCTTTCGACGGTTTCTTCCGTATTGCGATTGCGGCCTTCTTCGGTGCCTATGTCTACCCAGAGTTTAAAATGTGTTGGGAAACTGGCGGTGTCTTTTAAAATCTGGTGTCCGGCCCAATAGACTGTGGGTGAAAGCATGCCAACGCGAGAAAAGACCTCCGGGTATTGCTGGGCTGTATAAAAAGAAATGACAGCTCCCAGAGACGAGCCCATGATCGAAGTGTATTGCGGTTGAGGTAGGGTACGGTATTCCTGATCGATAAAAGGTTTGAGTTCTTCGACCACAAAACTGGCGTAATCGTGGCCTTTGCCGCCGCAGTGACGACCGCTGTAATTGTGGCGATGGCAGGTGTACTCGTCCATACGAGCGGGTGAATTATAGATGCCAACCACGATCATTTCTGGAATGTTGTTGTTTTCAAACAGACGCTCGAGCGCTTCGTCAAGCTTCCATTCGCGTCCCATAAAGCCAGTGGCAGGATCAAACAAATTATTGCCATCATGCATATACAAAACAGGATAGGTTTTGTAGCTTGTCTCATAGCTGGGTGGCAAATAGACAATACAAGAACGGTAATAGTCTACGTAGCGTGACATGATGCGCTCGTGATAGTGAAAACTGCCTTTCATCGATAAATGACGGTGTTTCATTTCACGTGTATTGACCAGAACCGGAGCTTCTGGGTATTTTAATAAGCCGGTTTGAAGTTTACGACGACGAAAACGGGCTTTTTTACCCCGGTAGGATGAAGGCATGCTGGCTCCCTGCAAGAATTTAGACCTTAGTCTTCAAGTTTAACCAAGTTTAACATTGTAACTGGGCTTTTTTATGCGATTTTTATACAAGATCAGTTTTAATCAGATCGGAATCAAATCTCGAGTTGGTGAACATGAACAGCGTCAGTCTTCGCCCCCGTCAACTCTGTCATGAAGAAATTACGGAAATATTAGAGTATTCAACGGGCCCTTGTGTTTCACTTTTTATTGTGCCTGCTTCTGAATCCCAGATGCGACAAGACTGCTTCTATTTGCTAGAGCAAATAGAAGCGGACCTTGAAAAATTCTATCAATTAGACAGCGACGAGACCCAGGCTTTGTTGCAATCAATCCATGATGTCGCCGAAAATCCAGACTCTGATTTTTTAAAGCAAGGAGGTGGCCTCTTTGTTTCGGAGCAAGACGTCTTTTACTACCCTGGCTTGCAATTACATTGTAGCCGCGCCATGGTGGATGACTATTTTTATGTCTTGCCGCTTTTTGTCAAATATGCTTACCAACCCTGCTTTCCGTTGCTGCTGATTACCCCAGACAAGTTAAGTTTGTATCGCATCAGCCCGGAAAAAAAGCAAGAACTTGATTTGCCAGATCAGGTGGATGCAGACTGGTACCGTCAACTCGAGCAAGAGTTTGAACACCAGCAATTATTGATCTTTTGCCAGGAACAGGCTCTCTGTGAGCAATGGAGTGAGACTTTATCTGCTCGCTATCCTGAAATTGAAATACGCCACTTGCAGCGCAAGCATCCTCAGCAAAACCTGTTGGACGCAGCTCTGGAAAAAATGGCGAATCGGCTTTATCCTGAACAGTTGGCAGCGATTTCACAATATCAAGAGCTCAGTTTGACCGAGCGCACCTTAGATGACACCAGCCAATTAGCGCAGGCGGCTTATAATAGTCGGGTTGAAACCTTGTTCTTGGTTGATGAAGGACGCAAAGACAGCTCTCGCGGTTTGCTGGAGCTGATTAACCGGGCTGCTATTTACACCTATATGAACGAAGGCAATATCTACCTGGCGCGCCCTGAAGATCTCAACGGAGCCAGCCTGGCTGCAGCTATTTTACGCTATTAGCCTCTAGTCGTCGGTGTCGCGGTGTACGCTGTCCGGCGAAAATGCAGGTAAACAAACCGCAACATATTCAGTATCTTCGTCAGGGCTGCTATAGCGTACCCATTCGCCTGCTTCAGTGATAATCGCCTGACCTGCAGCAACTTTGATCAAGCCCTGCTCATGCTCCACTTCGAGTAGGCCTTTGAGTACCAGAGTGATCTCTTGAAATTGAGGACGTTGGCCCGGTTCTACCCAGCCAGCGGGTGAGCGCATATGGGCCAGACTGGTGTGACTGTCACCCGAGTTGACGCGGCCGACATACTCCCGAATTTCTTTGGGTTTATTGCCTGCGGCTGCGATTACGGTGGGGCTAGAAATAAGTGTCGGCATTTGGAACCTCATTTTTTTGGATCAGCATAGCAGAGAAACTTGATGCTGGTAGTTCAAGAACTGTGCGCTTCACTTTTGAATCTGTGATTCAGTTCTTGATTGCAAGGCAGACCTATAATCTCTTACAATGGGTTTAGATTTTTTAAGAAGCGAAGGAGCATAATATGAAAATATTTATCGATACAGCAGAAGTTAATGAAATTAAAGAGGCCGCTTCCTGGGGCGTGGTGGATGGTGTGACGACAAACCCCTCATTGGTAGCCAAGTCTGGCCGCGATCACAAAGAAGTTATTCTGGAAATCGCTGAAATCGTGAACGGTCCGATTAGTATTGAAACCGTGAGCCTGGATGCCGAAGGCATGCTCAAAGAAGCCCATGAATTTGCTGCCTGGACTGAGAACGCCGTGATTAAGGTTCCAATGACTGAAGAGGGCATGAAAGCTGTCAAACAGCTGTCTTCAGAAGGCATTAAAACAAATGTGACTCTGATTTTCTCTGCCAATCAGGCGCTATTAGCAGCCAAAGCGGGAGCAACTTATATCTCTCCTTTTATTGGCCGTCTCGATGATATTGGCGAAGAAGGCATGGGGCTGATTGCTGAGATTCGCGAAATCTACGACCAGTTTTTCTTTGAAACCCAAATTTTAACGGCTTCAGTGCGCCACCCGCGTCACGTGACCGATGCTGCCAAGTTGGGTTCTGATGTGGCCACGATTCCTTTTAAAGTGCTTAAACAAATGTTTAATCATCCCCTGACAGATAGTGGGATTGAGAAGTTTTTGTCAGACTGGAAGAAGCATCAAGCCTCTCATGCGTAAGCTCAAGCTGATCCTGGGAAGCGCCTGCTTACTGCTGAGCTTAAGCGGCTGTGCCAAATTCAAAGAAGTTTGGGAGCAGCCTGCTAAGCAAATTGAGAAACTGCAAAAAGACAATCGACGACTCAATAAAGAAGTCACGCTTTTGCAAGATCAATTGGCGAAAGCCCAGGCCGAAGGGATTTTAAATAAAGTTTTGGTCTCTCTCTACGATTTGCGACATGCTTTGGAAAAATATGCCCAGCAAAACGATGGGAATTATCCGGTAGCGGATAATATTATTGATCTGCAAGCACGTCTGAAAAATTATTTGCCCGAGAATTTTGAAGTGGAAGCGGTCTATCTGGAGCGCGTGCGCTCTCAGCTCAAAGGCTATATTATGATTGCCAATGTTAAAGGCCGTGAAATTGTGGTCAGTAATTTACTCTAAAGTTGACGAAGTTCAACAGAATGGGCATCTACAGAGGTGCCCATTTCTTTTGTGTTTGCGCTGTCATTTACTTAGTCTCATTCCAATCAGATCAAAATTGCTTGCAGATTTTAGCAGTTTTCTACTTGTCTCTTGAACTTAAACTGTGTAATATGAACCCTTGTGATGTCAGCCTAGAGATTAACTAATATTTAATCTTCTGTTACTAAATAGGTCAACTGAGCCTAGAGCCGATGTAGCTCAACTGGTAGAGCAACGGTTTTGTAAACCGTAGGTTGTAGGTTCAAGTCCTATCATCGGCATTCACAACACCATCTGGGAGGATGGCCGAGTGGTTAAAGGCGGCAGACTGTAAATCTGCTCACGTTAGTGTACGCTGGTTCGAATCCAGCTCCTCCCATTCTTGCCCAAATAGCTCAGTGGTAGAGCACTTCCTTGGTAAGGAAGAGGTCACGGGTTCAAATCCCGTTTTGGGCTCTTTTTCTTAACATCAGCAGTAAGAATATTCGAAGCAGCCTATTCAAAAAGGAAACACACCACCCATGACGCTTAGATTCGCTGATAAACTGGTTTTTGGCCTCTTGTTTTCAGCGGCCTTCCTCTTGTTACTCAGTATTCTACTTTTTAATCATGGCGCAACCGTGGCTTTTTATGTTCTGAGTATCACGATGATCAGCTCAGCGATAGGCATGGTAGTCGTTCGCGATATTATCCGCAGCGCTTTTTTATTGGCTCTGACCTTTCTTTGTATAGGTGGCTTGTACGTGACGCTAAATGCCAGTTTCCTGGCTGCAGCCCAAATCCTGATCTATGCAGGAGCGGTGGCGATTTTGTTCGTTTTTGGCGTGATGCTGACCCATCAGGGGGGCGTCGATATGCCTGAGCATCACCCTGAATTCAAAACCCTGACCTTTATCTTCGTTGTCTTTGGCTTATTGCTTTTATTGACACGTGGTGTCTGGGGCGGTTTGTGGCGCTTAGGAGCCGAGCCAGCCAATGTTGAGAATAATATCTCCAAAATCGGTGAATTGTTTTTCTCAACTTATTTAGTGCCTTTTGAAATCGCCTCTGTGATTCTCTTGGTGGCCCTGATAGGTGCGATTTTGATTGCGCGCAAGGAGCCTCACCATGAATAACGAACTGCTTGCACAAGTGGTTAATATTTCAGTGCAGCATTATTTAGTGGCTGCCGCCATTCTCTTTTGTATTGGTCTCTATGGTGTGACCGCATCTCGTAACCTGATCAAGGTCTTGATGTCTATTGAATTGATCCTGAATGCCGTCAACTTAAATTTTATAGCTTTCTCGAAATACATTAACCCTGAAGCTGCTGGAGCAGGTGGCGCATTAACGGGCCAAATGGTCGCTATCTTTGTGATCACTGTTGCAGCCGCTGAAGCGGGTGTGGGCCTGGCGATTGCTCTCTCTATTTTTAAACACTTCAAAACGATGGATATCGATAAACTCCATCTGATGAAATGGTAGGCTCCGATCGATGGACTTAATTTCTCAGAACGCCTGGTTGGTTGCTTGCTTCCCCTTATTGGCTGCACTACTGATTTTTTGTGTCGCAGCGTTTAATCGTGAAGCCAATAAAATGGCGATTACCCTCTCTTTAGTAGGCACGGGTTTTTCCTTTGTTTGGGCGTTGGCTCTACTTGTCTTGCGTCTGACCCAGCCAGAACGCTTACTCAATGGCAGTGTTCGTTGGCTAACTGCTGGCACCCAGCAATTAGATATCTCCTGGGCGATTGATAATTTATCGTCGATGATGCTCGTGGTGGTCACGTTTGTTTCTCTGCTGGTGCAAATCTATTCGATCGAATACATGGCTCAGGATAAAGGCATCCCCCGTTATTATGGCGCCTTATCACTGTTTACCTTCTCAATGCTCTTATTGGTGCTGGCCGATAATTTACTGGTGCTTTATGCCGGTTGGGAGCTGGTCGGTGTTTCTTCTTATCTCTTGATTGGCTTTTATACAGCCAAGCCTGAAGCGGGCATTGCAGCTAAAAAAGCTTTTATTGTTAACCGTATTGGTGACTTTGGTTTCTTGATTGGCATCATGATTCTGTTCTATATGACTCAGTCTCTGGGTTTTGTTGACGTTTCTCAAGCCGTGATTGCTGGCAAAGTGCCCGGTGTGACGCTGGCGATTGCAGCCCTCTTGCTTTTCTTTGGTCCGATGGGCAAATCCGCCCAGTTTCCATTGCACGTTTGGTTGCCCGATGCGATGGAAGGTCCGACACCGGTTTCAGCCTTGATCCACGCGGCTACGATGGTCGCTGCCGGTGTTTATATGGTTGCCAAATTAATGCCGATTTTCGCGGCAGCAACAACCCCTTTGTTTGGCAGCTTTCTGGTGCTTGACTTTATTGCCGTGATTGGTGGAGTTACAGCAATTCTGGCGGCTGCGATTGCCGTGACCCAAATTGATATCAAGCGTGTACTGGCTTATTCAACCGTCTCACAATTGGGCTTTATGATGATGGCTCTGGGGATGTACCAACCCGTGATTGAAAACGGGATATTGGTTGAAATTATTCCCCTGGGTTATACAGCGGGTATTTTCCATCTGTTTACCCATGCCTTCTTTAAAGCGATGCTTTTCTTGTGCTCAGGTGCTGTGATTCACGCTGTGCATACCAACGATATGACACAGATGGGAGGCCTGCGTAAATTCTTGCCGGTCACTGCCTGGACTTGTTTGATTGGCACCGCTTCGATTTCAGGTTTCCCTTTCTTAGCTGGTTTCTGGAGCAAAGATGAATTGCTACTGGCGATGTGGGAAGCCCATTCGCCTCTGTTTTGGTTGGCTGCGATTGCCGCCGTCTTGACTGCCTTTTATATGTTCCGCCTTTATTTTATGACCTTTGCTGGTGAATATCGTGGCAGCTTAGCGCCCGAGGATATTCATGCTCCAGGTTGGGCAATGCGCTTGCCTTTGATTATTTTGGCAGTACCTTCAGCCCTGGCTGGATTTTTGGGCACACCCTTTACGCCAGAACAATGGCATTTCAAAAACTTTATCCATTACTCTGGCGGTCACCATGGGGCTGCAGCCCATCATGCCGGTTTTAATGGCGTGGTTCTGGGCGTTTCGTTAACGGTTTTCTTTGTGGGAGCTGGTCTGGCCTGGGCTATGTACAGCGCCAAACCGATGCTTGATCCCAAGGCTTTAGCTAGCAAATTCAAACCCTTACACGCGGCTTCTTTCAATCGTTTTTATATCGACGATCTTTATGATTTTGGTGTGCGTGTCTTATTGATGTCTGTGGCTAAGATTGCCTACTTTATTGATAAATATATCATCGACGGCATGCTGGTGAATGGCCTCGGTCTGTTCACGATTGCCGGTAGTGAAACCTTACGTTATTCTCAATCCGGTCGCATTCAACACTATCTGTTGTTTGTGATCATGATGGTGGTTGCTCTGATACTGCTTTTCTTCTGGGCACCCCTAGGAAAAGTGATCTAATGGAAAACAATACATTCTTGCTGTCAGCGATTATCTTCTTACCGATGTTAGGCGCGCTGCTCTGTGGCGTGATTAAGAGCGATAAGCCTTATTTCTATCATTGGTTAGCGGCTGGCTTCACCGGAGCTACTTTTGCACTGACCCTGATTTTGGGCGGACGTTACACGGCTAATGGCGTGGCTAAGCCTGGGTTTCAGTTTATTGACGTCTTGCCCTGGATGCCCCAATTTAATATTCAATACCAGGTCGGAGTCGATGGCTTAAGCCTGCCGATGGTCTTTTTAACCAGTTTGATTGTCTTCCTGGCCGTCTTTGTTTCCTGGAAAACCAAAGAGCGTTCGCGTCTTTATTTTGCGATGCTGATGTTGATGGAAACCGGTGTGCTGGGTGTCTTTACTTCACTGGACTTATTCTTGTTCTTTGTGATGTGGGAGCTGGAGTTGATTCCGATGTATCTCTTGATCGGAATGTGGGGCGGTCCCCGTCGGCAATATGCCGCGATCAAATTTATTCTCTATACAATGCTGGCCTCTGCCCTGATGTTGATTGCTTTCCTGGTGATCTACTTCTTATCTGAGCCTCACACCTTTGATTTAATTGTGCTCTTACAAAGCCAGGACTCTTTATTGGCGGGTATGTCTCGTCCCTTCCAGATCACTATTTTCCTGGCGCTCTTTACCTGCTTTGCAGTTAAATTGCCAATGGTTCCCTTTCATACCTGGTTACCCGATGCCCACGTCGAAGCGCCAACAGCGATCTCTGTGATCCTGGCGGGTGTACTCCTGAAAATGGGGGCCTATGGCATTATTCGCTTTAATCTGGGTTTGTTCCCTGACTTTATGCAATGGGCCAGCCTGGGTCTGGCTGTCCTGGGGATGATCAATATTATCTACGGAGCTTTATTGGCTCTGGCCCAGACCGATATGAAGCGCGTGATTGCCTATTCGTCGGTCAGCCATATGGGCTTTGTCCTGCTTGGTCTGGCTGCCTGGAATGAGTTGGGCTTAAATGGTGCGATTTTGCAAATGTTTACTCACGGCACGATTACGGCCTTGCTGTTTATCTTTGTGGGTGTCGTTTATGATCGGACCCACACCCGTGATATGACAGAATTAGGCGGGCTATCGGCACGTATGCCTTTGGCCTCTGCTCTGTTTGTCATTGCTGCCCTGGCCTCAATTGGTGCGCCAGGCATGAGCGGCTTTGTCAGTGAGTTTTTGATTTTTACGGGAACTTATGGCAACGCTTTGACCGGCCTGAACCACTTTTTGATACAGGGTGTCACGATCGTGGCTGCCACAGGTATTATTCTGGGCGCTGGCTATACCCTCTGGATGACCCGCCGGGTTTTCTTTGGTCCATTGTCCGAACGCTGGTCTGAGTTGAGCGATATTAACTCGGTTGAATTATTTTCGGTGGTGATCTTGCTGCTGTTTGTGTTTGCGATTGGATTTTACCCAGCGCTCTTATTGGATTATATTAATCCGGCTTCGATGCAATTATTATCTCACGTACCGGGAGGAGGCTAAATCATGGATTTTATTGCACTTGCTCCTGAAATCGGATTGGCCCTTAGCGCTCTCTTCCTGATTGTCTTAGATTTGTTTTTACCAGAGCAAAACAAAACCGCTCGCTTGTCTTTTGTGGCCGGCTTAGGCTTAACGCTTTCGTTGGGGTTATTGCTGGGCCTGCACTTTGGTGGTTATCAAGCCACTGCTGACTTTGATGGCGCTTTTGTATCTGATGTGGCCTCGGTCTTTTTCCGGGCTGTGCTCTTGAGCTCTGCGCTTTTAACTCTGATGATCTCAATCGATTATGTACGCGAAAAAATTCGTTATGCGGGTGAGTTTTATGCCCTGCTGATGCTGGCAACTTTGGGCGCGATGTTTATGGTCTCTGCTGCTGAAGCTTTGACTCTGTACTTAGCGCTGGAATTACTGAGTATCTCATCGTTTGTGATGGTGGCTTTACGCAAAGATCAGCCGCGTTCGGCTGAGGCTTCTATCAAGTACCTGATTTTTGGTGCTGTTTCTTCCGGCATTTTGTTGTATGGCTTTTCTTTGCTTTATGGCATCACAGCCAGCCTGAATTTTTCGGATATTAATACTTTCTTATTGCAATACAGTGATGACTATCTGTTGAGTGGTCTCAAAGGTGCCTTTGCGATTCAGAATGGCCATTTACGAATTGAACTCCTGGCTGCCATTTTGATGGTGGTCGGTGGCCTGTGCTATAAAATTGCAGCAGTGCCTTTCCATATGTGGGCCCCCGATGTCTATGAAGGCGCTCCTTTACCGGTCACTGCCTTTTTGTCGTCTAGCTCTAAAATTGCTGGCTTTGTTGCTCTGATGCGTGTTTTGGATGGTCTCAATAGCACCAATACCACTTCTATCTGGGTTAATTTTCTGATTGTCCTGGCTGTTTTATCGATGACTTATGGTAATATCGTTGCGATTGCGCAGCACAATGTCAAACGCCTTTTTGCTTATTCAAGCATTGCTCATGCTGGTTACTTGCTGATGGGGGTAGTGGCTTTATCGACCTCTCGCTCTCGTGAGACAGCGATGATTGGTCTTTGTTATTATCTGCTGGTCTATATGCTGACCACTTTGGGTGCTTTTGCTGTGATTATGCGCTTTGCTGATCGGGCCCGTAGCTCTCGTCTACAGGACTGGGCTGGTCTGGGACGTCAACATCCCTGGTTTGGCTTTGTCTTGGCCTGTTGCTTATTGTCTTTAACAGGTTTGCCGCCTTTTGCTGGCTTCACAGGTAAATTTTACTTGTTTGGTGCCGTCACCCAAATGGGTAGTGGCTATCTCTGGCTGGTGCTCGTAGGCGTGCTCAATTCGGTGCTATCACTTTATTACTACAGCCGCTTGTTGCGCACTCTGTTCTTTGCTGATGCTGAATTGCCTGAGCCTACTCAAGCTGCCCACCCTACCCTGGTACTGGCCAGTCTGATTTCAGTGCTGGGTATTATCGGGCTCTTTATTTTCCCGGGCTGGGTGACAGACTTTGTGGCACAAATTCACACGCTGATATAAGCTTGCTATAATTCAAACAGGATCTAGAGAGAGGTGTAGACATCATGGTTGAGGAAAAGAAAAGTCCGGGAATTTGCCCGGTGATGAGCTTCCGTTCTTCTTTTAGTAAAGATGCTGCCGTTCCCTGTGTCACGACCCGTTGTGCCTTTTGGGATGACCTTTATGGCAAATGCGGTGAGGTATCTCAAGCGGAACGCACGGCAGATGCTATACAGCGAGTTTATGACAAGCTACACGATATGATGATCAAAATGTAAATGATCCGCTCACGTTGGCAGGGCTTTAATGTTGAATCGGGTGAAAACCAGGCGCCGATGCTGGTTACGCATTGGTATGTTTTAAAGCAAGGTCTGGTCTTTGCTTTGTTCTCATTCCCCCTGCTCTCTGGTTTGGGCCTGTGGCTTGCGAAGCTGATTCTCAAACCGACTGACCAACCCTTGATTCAAAGTGATCAGGTTGATAATCAGAGTTCTTCGCTTTAAACAGACAAGCTAAACGGCTCTGCTTTTGTGTGGGGATTTTGATCGTTAACTAGAATGAGAGTGCAGGCTGGTGACTTCCAAATTAAACATGTTATGCTGTGGGTATGACTTATTATACGCTTGTAGATGCCTGGCAAGCTTACCAGGAAAAACGCTATGATCAGGCCGCTGAGATTTGGAAAGCCCTGATTGCTCAGGAATCTGATCAAAGCTCCCGACATGATCACCAATTGGGCTACACTTATGTATTGATCGCCCAGCAAGACTATGACGCAGCCCGTGAGCTCTTAAACCACTTAAACCAGGAACAGCCCAAGACCCCCACTTATCTCCATCAAATGGCCCTGCTCGAAATAGAAGCTCGCCAGTGGGACGCAGCCCAGGACTACCTTGTGCAAGAGCAAGCTTGCCTTGAGCCTACTGATGCACTTGCATTGGCTCAAAACCATTATCTACAGGGCTTGGTCGCATATCAGCAACAAGATTATACATTGGCACAAGCGCAAGCTGATGAAAGCTTGACGGCTGCCCAGAAATCAAAAAGTCAAACCGCAGTGGGTGATGCCTGGCGCTTGAGTGGAGATATCGCTTTGGCAATAGAGCAAAAGGAAGCCGCTCGAATGGCCTATAATTCGGCTCAGGCTGCCTTTGCAGAGGATCATAATCTCGCTGCGATTGACGGGATTAAAACACGTTTAAAAAAGCTTTCTGCATAGGCTATTGGTGGCTTGTCTTTCTTTTGAGTATCCTCGACTAAGGGGACTTTGTTTGTTTTCAGCGGCCAATTTTGATTCCCTAAGCGTGGTATATTGAGATCAATATTCTTAGTTTTGAGGTCCATTTATGATTAGTATTAAAAGTGCACGTGAAATCGAGTTGATGCGTGCTGCCGGCCGCCTGGCGGCACAAACATTGGACATGATCGCCGAGCATATTAAGCCCGGCGTCTCGACAGAAGCTCTCGACAAACTCTGTCATGACTTTATTGTTTCTCACGGGGCATACCCGGCACCCCTGAATTATGGCGGCATTCCTGGAGAGCGTATGCCTTTCCCTAAAAGTATGTGTTCATCGATTAATTCGGTAGTCTGTCATGGGATCCCAAGCAAAACCGACATTCTCAAAGATGGTGATATCGTCAATATCGATGTGACGGCTCTCTTAGATGGCTATCATGGCGATACTAACCGCACCTTTTTTGTAGGCGAGCCCAGTGATGAAGTTCGGGCTCTGGTTGAGTTTACTCGTGAAGTGACCCACAAAGCGATTGGCATTGTGAAACCGGGTATTCGTGTCGGCGATATCGGACATTTGATTCAGACTGAAGCCGAAGCGCGTGGCTATGGTGTGGTACGTGAATTTACAGGACATGGTTTGGGGCGGGCTTTTCATGAGCCGCCTTCGATTTATCATTATGGCGTGCCGGGTAAAGGTCCCAAAATCCGCAAAGGCATGACCTTCACGATTGAACCGATGATCAATTTGGGTTCCCCTGATTTGCACGTGCTCGAAGATGGCTGGACAGCCATCACCAACGATGGCAAATGGTCCGCTCAGTTTGAGCATTCGATTGTCGTGACTGCAGATGGTCATGAGATTCTGACGCTTTCAGACTAGACGTGGCAAACGAAGTCGTCGGTGGGCAGCTCTATCTCTGTGCCACACCGATTGGTAATTTAGGGGATATCACACTGCGGGTCCTGGAGACTCTCAAGCAGGTCGATTTGATCTATGCCGAAGATACCCGCCATACCCGTAAACTACTCAATCATTTTGAGATCACGACCTCATTGCGTTCTTTGCATGAGCACAATGAACGTTTTCGTTTATATGAAGTGATCGAGAATTTGGGATCCAATCTTTCGGTTGCGCTGGTGTCAGATGCGGGCTTACCCCTGATTTCTGACCCTGGTGGAGACTTAGTGCGTGCCGTGCAAGAGGCTGGATTTACAGTGACCTGTTTACCAGGTGCTAGCGCCCCAGCGACAGCTTTACTGCTTTCAGGGATAGCGACGATGCCCTATACTTTTGTCGGGTTTTTGCCACCCAAAATGACGGCTCGCCAGCGTGCTCTACAAACTTATTGGCAGCGTCCAGAGACCCTGGTCTTATTTGAGGCACCCCACCGGCTTTTGGCGACTTTGCGGGATCTGCTCGAAATCTTTGGCGATCGGGAAGCGGCCGTTTGCCGAGAGTTGACCAAGCGCTTTGAAGACGTGCGCCGGGCGTCTATAAGTGATTTAATCGCACACTATGCAGCTGAAGCCCCACGCGGGGAAATCTGTTTGGTGATTAGCGGAGCGCAGCCAGTAGAAATTGAAGTCGAGGCTGATCCCGTGCAATTGCAGCAGCGTGCAGAAGCCTTGCAAGCAGAAGGCCTGAACAAAAAACAGGTGCTCAAAACCCTTGAAAAAGAAAGTGGTTTAAAGCGAAATGTGATCTATCAGGCCCTGCTTGAAAATGACGCTGAGCTATAAGCTGCCGCTCACGACAGAATTTAAGAATGACAGCGGTCGGTTGATAATATCCTGGCCACAGTTTTCATAGGTATTGCTTTTGACTAAACCCAGTCCGTTTTCACCGGGCTGAAAATAAGTGGTGTTGCCAGGTGAGGTGCGGTGAATGGTGTTGCGGCTAAAACCAATGGGTTTAAGTGAATTGGGGTCTTGGAGTAGGGCCAGAGTAATATGGCCCAGACGTTTTTCGGCTTCTTCAGGAGTACGAACCCAAATGCTGCCATCGGGGTCAATCCGGACAAAACTGCTGGCATTGTCCTGACCTTCGATCAGAGGCAAGGTGATGCCCGGGTCTAGAAAATAGCCATGCTCTGAAACCAGTTGGCCGTTGGGGTTGACCTGTAGGCGTGCTTGCCGGGTCAGGAATACTTCTCCTGTGACAGGAGAAAGAAAAGTAAAATAACCCTTTCCATCAATGGCCCAATCGAGTATGCGTTCGGTGGCCTGCTGGGGCTGTGCATTGTGGCAGCCAACGTCGGGAATCGCTGTTGCAGCCAGACTGAAGTCCTCTAAAACACCACTGAGGGTCATACCGTAACCATTTTGCGCCGTCTGTCCAAACTCTGGCTCTCCCGTTGTCGGACCATATTCAAAAAATCCGCTGGCTGTTGGATGGGGAGTTAGATTTTCAGGCTTTGCAAAACGCGCCAGTAGCATGTGGCCTAAATTTTGCCAATTACTTTCATCTCCTGTATGAATCCAGACATTTCCACCTTCTGTGAGGAGTACTTTTTTGGCGTCAGCAGGAGTTGTGAAGGGTGGATCAAGTAGAAAGCCTTCTTTTGTCACCAATTGCCCATCGGCATTTTGTTGGAATTGCCCCTGGCGGGTGAAGTACGTTTCGCGACTTTCTGGGTCGATGACGCTGAAGTAGCCTACCCCGTCAATCGCCCAATCCAGATCGCGATCGGTGGCCTTGAGCGGGCTTTGCTGATGATTCTCGATCTGAGCGGCGATCAGCGCACCGTTGATAGCGTCAGAGTTCTGGTTTTCAGGCGATGTCGGCACCGAGATTCCGACCTGACAGGAAGTGAGTAAGAGCAGAGAGAGTGTGAACAGGAGAGTTGAATGCATAAATAATATTAACCTTTCCGTAATGAAAAATATCATTAAATCGTAACATATCTACACGAATTTTAACAATCCCCCAAAACCTAAGTTTTGCGAGTTTTCAAGTCGGCAAATGCGGTTCTAAAAACTCGGCCATGACTCCATTGGAGACCAACACGGCTTCAGGGCTTAGTTTCAAGCTGGTCGGTGTTTGCTGTAGGAGTCCTTGATCGAGCAAGGGGGGCAATACTTTTGGGTAAAAGTCGATCAGGGGGTGGCCAAAACGTTTTTCAAAAGCTTTGAGGTCAAGTCCATTGATCAGAAGCCGCAGTCCGAGAAAGACAGTTTCTTCAATTGCTTCACTGAGGGGTTGTTGGGGGGTGTTTTGCCAGGTCCAATCTTGTTTGGTGCAGTTTTGATAATAGTCTCTTAAACTGCGCGGGTTGCCATAGCGGCGTTGTTGCAAATAGCCGTGGGCGCCCACACCTGCTGCCAAAAAAGGTAAATTTTGCCAATAGACCTGATTGTGTTGGCTCCAGCGATCGGCTTGGCCCCAATTGGCGATTTCGTAATGCTGCAAACCTGATTTCCCCAGGATTTCCACAGCTTGTTCATACATATCAGCAGCGAGGTCTTCGTCAGGTAAGCGTAAGCTTTGGTGTCCAAACTGCGTCTGGGGATGGACCTCAAGGGCATAGAGCGAAACATGGGTTGGTTTGAGAGCCAGGGCTGAGTGCAGACTGTTTTGCCAGGAAACCATGCTTTGTTCGGGCAGGCCATAAATCAGATCCAGACTGTAATCGTCAAAACTCAGATTTTGAAAAGTGGCGACCGCTTGTTCGATATCAGCGATACCATGATTGCGACCGCAGCGTGTGAGCAAGTCCTGATCAAAGCTTTGTACCCCCAGACTAAGGCGGTTGACGCCGAGTTCTCGCCAGACTTTGAGGGATTCCGGCTTTGCCGATTCGGGGTTGACTTCAAGGGTGCATTCCAGCAGACGGTCCAAATTAAAGGCTTGCTTTAAGACTTCTGCCAACCGTTTGATCTGAGCGGGCTCAAGCAATGATGGTGTGCCGCCACCAATATAGAGGGTGTGTAAGGGGGCTGCCAGTGGGCTTAATGCTTGTAGCTCAAGGCTTAGATGATCGAGATAACGATCGATTTGCTGATGACTCTGTAAGACGCGCACGGCGAAATCGCAATAGTGGCATTTGAAACTGCAAAAGGGCAGGTGCAAATAAAGGGCGCTGGGAGCATGTCTTTCAAAAAAGTCTTGCGGGTCATTCATGCAGGTATTGTAACTTGATTTGAAGTGTCTCACTTAGACATCAGACATAAAAAAGGCACCGCCTGAGCGGTGCCGGAGTAGAGAGAGTGAAGCTAGCCTAAGCTAGCTTCGTTTGTTAGAGAATTGTATTGGGAGCGCTATTAGCGATCCTGAGAAACATCCAGTTCTACGGTAACTGGAATATGATCAGAAGCGTTGAAAAAGTAGAGTTTCTGCCAGTCATTGCCCTGTTTGGAAGGCTTGTACAGTTGGACTGACTTGGGCTGGTATTCTTTGATCATATTGTTATTCATCATGATGTAGTCAATCCGTGAACGGTACTTCTGAGGGTGATAGGTATAAACCCAATCCTGAACGCCCAGCTCTTCAGCAATCACGTCATGCATGCCTAAGCCAGAAACCTGTGGGTTGACCAGAGGAGCCAGATGCTGAGAAGTGTGTGGGTCGTTAAGGTCACCCATCACAACGACGTTCTCGCCGGGGTTGGCTTTTTGGAAGGCGGCGATAATCTCACGCGCTTTTTCGGCTTCAGCCTGGCGTTTGATATCAGCCGGGCCATCACCATGGTGGGATTTTAAATGGGCTACAAAGACGGTGAATTTATAGTTATTGGGGCCGTTAACACGCAATTGCAATAAGTCACGGCTGAATCCCTGGACTCCTTGTCCTGGAACATTAAAGCGTGCGTCTTTGTGAGACGTTACATTGCTAACCGGGTAGCGGCTTAGCAAAGCGACGTCAATACCGCGTTGATCATTGCCTTCGATTAGGATCACTTCTTTGTAGCCCATGTCACTTAGGTATTTATCACGGAACTGGGTCAAAACGCTTATGTTTTCGACTTCTTGCAAAGCGACGACGTCGGCATTAATATCATGAAAAGACTCGCCCAGAGCGATTAGCTCTTTTTCAGGTTTGGCTTTCTCGGCTTGCTCACCAGTAGCGACTAGCGCTTCATTTTGCATGGCGTTTGGAATGCCGTCAAATAAATTGCGGATATTATAGGTGGCGATTTTGAGTTTTGTATTAGAAGTCTGAGCACCAAAAGAACGGATGCCGTTAGCGGCTTGCATTTGGATGGGGGCACGGCCGCTGGCCAGAGCTGCTGATTGGGTCAATTGGGGTGTGTTGCCACAGCCAACCAATAAAGTTAACAGGGAAGTGGTAGCAAGCAGGGAAGATAAAATCTTTTTCATGTGTTGGAGCCTCTCTATACGCTGTTTAAGATAAATTACTTATAGGCATTCCGAAGCAAAACATTCTTATATTTAGATTGTCAGTTGTTTAACTTGAGATTAATTCTTTTTGAGTTGTTTTGAGGCTGGAATTTCATCGGGTTCAATGTGGATCGTGACATCGGCCAAATCAGCTCGGTGAGCCATTAATACGGATTTAACACCATGGGCTAAATCATGTGCCTCCCGCACTTTAAGATCCGGATCGACCCAGATATGCAATTCCATATAGATTTCTTCGGGGCTGCCATGGGCCCGGACTTTATGACAATTGCGAACACCCGGCTGTTGGTTGACGAGGTCTGTAATGGCCTGACGGTCAACAGGTGAACGATCCATCAAAATATCCATGTTTTTGCGAAACAAAAGGTAGGCCGTGCGACCAATCAAAATGACAATGCCCAGGGAAACCAGGCTGTCGATCCAATAGAGTTCCCAGTAAATTGCCACCATTGAAGCCATCACTGAAAGAGTCACAAAGACGTCAGAGCGCGTATGAGCAGTATCTGCTTCTAATAATTGGCTCTGCAGTTTTTTTGCCCATTTGGACTCATACCAGACCACCACGAGATTGATCAGCAAACCGCTAAGCATAATCCCGAAGCCCCAATAATTGACTTGCGCGTGTTGAGGGGAAAACAGGCGACTCACCAGTTCTTTCATGATTTCCAGACAGGTAATGCCCAGTAAAATCGAGATCATCATCGAGGCCAGGATCTCAGCTTTGCGGTGGCCATAGTGGTGTTCTTCGTCAGGGGGTGCAAAAGCAAAACGAATGGCGACCAGGCCAATCACATTGGAGGTACCATCCATCAAAGAATGGAAGCCGTCAGCCATAACGCTGATGGCACCTGAAGCATAGCCATACAGTAGCTTGGCGACTGCGATCACAATATTGAGGACTAAGGTAACAATTAAGACGTGCTTGATTTTGCTTTGGCGATAGGCCGATTGGGTCGAGGGGGTTTTGTTCATACTTGTATTCTAAGGGCGATAATAAATCAATACCAGCACAAGCGGCAAAAGAGCGCCTGCGAGTGTCCAGATTCCAGCTTCACCCCAGAGTCCTTTTTTTGCCTTTTTCATCAGTAGGCCAGTTAGCGCGAGTAATAATAAGGCAATAGCATAAATATCTGCATAGAGCGTCCAGGCTTTTTTGGCGTTGTTTAGATGCAGGAAATTAAACAGATGCAAAGCGGGCCGCCGGACTGTTGTTTCCAAATCTGCCTGGTGGGTGGCTGTATTGAGGCGAATTTTTTGATGAGATGAAAGCAGAATCTCAATCAGATTTTGGTCCGGGTAAAAAACATTATCTGCCTGAAACCCAGAATCGACTCCCAGCTGAGACATAATCGTCAGGGCTTCGGTCTCGCTGAGGTTTTCAGGATCGTTGAGGGGAGCAAAGGCCTGCTTTTGATGGCTAATGCTGTAATTGGGGTTCCAGTCATCGATATGGTTTACAGCCAGACCGGAAATTGCGTAAACACAGGTGGTGCCTGCAAAGAAATAGCCCAGGTAGCGATGCGCTAAGATATTGTAATAACGCCAGGGACGCCGTCGCCGCTGTTTAGCTGGTGACGGCCCGGATACTGTTTCACTCATCTGGGCTTACTCACTTGGACTCAATCACGACACCCGAAGGCTTGAACATATAGACCGTGCGGGGGCTGGTGATCGATTTGGGATCAAAAGCTTTGCCGGCTTTTTTGGCGCGGGCGGCTTCAATTTCGATCACTTCTTTAATTGGCATCGTTTTTTTGATCAAGGTTCCTTGAATCACGGTGTGCTTGCCACGGGCTGACATCGGGAAGACCATTTCGCCGTCATTGACTTTGATCAAGAGGCTTTCTTTTTTGCGATCGGACTGAATTTTCATCCAGCATCCTCGCATCGGGCAGACATCAGTGGCAATGCCCTGGATTTTAATCGTTTTGCCTAAGTATTTCTGGGGGGAATCGAGCAAAGTTGATACTGGGATCGTGCCTTTCAGGTTCGGGCGGTTACCAAAAACTTGGTCAGCAGCAAAAGCACTGGGCATCAGTAATAAGCTGCTTAATACGAGGCTGGCAATTTTCATTTTCAAAACGTAAATTCCTCTTTTCGTTGAAAGCAAAAGCACTGCTGAACTCATTTAGTTCTGCGGAAACACGTTGAACGACCTGTTTATTCAGGCTTTTGCAATGAATATCTATCCATGATACCAAGATCTTTGCTCATTCAGTCAGAGACAGGACCTCAAAAGAGAAGATTTTTAGCTAATTTGATAAAATAATTATTCATTTAATCATTTAAATAGAT